>DATCSF010000288.1:0-15248 GCA_036568625.1 Rhodanobacteraceae bacterium
GGCCCTTGTTCATGGTCTCTTCCCACTCGGCGGCGGGATCGGAGTCGTACACGATGCCGGCGCCGGCCTGCACGTGCAGGCGGCCGTCCTGGATCACCGCGGTGCGGATGGCGATGGCGGTGTCGGCGTCGCCCCACCAACCGATCCAGCCGATCGCACCGGAATAGATGTTGCGCTTGAACGGCTCCAGTTCCTGGATGATCTCGATGGCGCGGATTTTGGGTGCGCCGCTCAAGGTGCCGGCGGGAAACGTGGCGCGCAGCACGTCCATGTAGCTAGTGCCCGGCCGCACGGTGCCCTCGACCTGCGAGACGATGTGCATCACGTGCGAGTAGCGTTCGATCGCGAACGAGTCGCTGACCTCGACCGTGCCGGTTTCGCTGATGCGGCCGATGTCGTTGCGGCCGAGGTCGATCAACATCAGGTGCTCGGCACGCTCCTTGGGATCGGCCAGCAATTCCTGTTCCAGCGCCGTGTCTTGTTCCGGCGTGGTGCCGCGCTTGCGGGTGCCGGCCAGCGGGCGCACGATGACCTTGCCGCTCTTGAGACGCGCAAGAATCTCCGGCGACGATCCGACGATCTGGGTTTCGCCCAGGTCGAAAAAATACATGTACGGCGACGGGTTCAACGCGCGCAACGCGCGATAAACGTCCACCGGCCGCGCGTTGAAGCCGATGCTCAAGCGTTGCGACGGCACCACCTGGAACACATCGCCGGCGCGAATGTATTCCTTGCAGCGTTCCACCATCGCCTCGAACGCTTCTTTCGTGAACGAGGATTTGAAATCGCGCTCGTCCAGCGCCACGCCATGCGTCGGTTGCGGATAGGCCGCGCCGCCCTGGCGCAGGTGGTGCTCCAACGCATCGAGGCGACGCTGCGCGCGCGCATACGCGTTCGACTGCGCGGGATCGGCGTGTACGATCAGATACAGGCGGCCTTTCAAGTTGTCGAACACCGCGACTTCCTCGGCCAGCGCCAGCAGGATGTCCGGCGTGCCGAGCTCGTCGGGTCGATCCCATTGGGCAACGCGCGGCTCGGCGTAGCCGACGGTCTCGAACCCGAAGTAGCCGACCAGCCCGCCGGTGAACGCGGGCAGGTCCGGCAGCTGCGGAACGCGGTATTGCTTGCGCAGCCGTTCCACTTCGGCCAGCGGATCGACGACCTCGCGGGTTTCGATCACCGCACCTTCCTCGATCACGCTCAAAGTGTGTGCACGGAAGCTGAAAACCCGCCGCGCCGGCAAGCCGATGATCGAATGGCGACCCCAGTTCGCGCCGCCCTCGACCGACTCCAACAGGAAGGTGTACGGGCCGTCGGCAAGCTTCAGGTACACCGACAGCGGCGTGTCGAGGTCGGAGAGCACCTCGCGCACCAGCGGAATGCGGTTGTGACCGTCGCGGGCGAGCGCGTCGAATTGGTCCTGGTCGAGCACGAAATTTCCTTTGAAAACAGAAATGGTTGAACCGACAAGCCCATGCGCTCGCACGAAGCGGCCGTTGTGAAAAATCAGGCCATGTAAGGCCGTTCTCGTATCCAACGCAACGACGGATTCCGCCCAGCAGTGAGGCAAGCGATGCAGCGAGCAGGGATGATCGCACAGACATGGAAAGCCAGGCCACGGATGGCTGTTCTGGTTCCCCATACCGCGAGGAGTTTTGGGTAAACGAACGCTCCGTGCTGCGGCGTTCACGGACGAACGCAAGACTATTCCCGCCGCATGCCGCGCAGGTCCATCTCGAAGCTGACCCCGTCCGCGTCGTTGTGTGCCGAAACCCTGCCCTGGTGCAGTTCCGCCACCAGACGCACCACGTACAAGCCCAGGCCCAGGTGCGGCGCACCCACCTTGGCGCCGACGCCGCGCACGCTGATGAGCGAATCGAACAATTGGCCCTGCATGGATTCGGGCAGGTGCGGCCCCTTGTTGGACACCACGATGCGGGCCTCGTCGCCGCCCGTTTCCAGCGCGATGCGGATCCACCCGTCCGCTGCGGTGAACGACAACGCGTTGTCGAACAGCTTGTCCAGCGCCTGCGCGATCAGCTCCGGCGCGCCGTACAACGGCACCGGATGCTCGGGAATCGAATATTGCAACTCACGCGTGCCGGCCAGCGACCGGTACGCCTCGGCGCAACCGCGCACCACCTGCGCGAGGTCCATGTCCTCGCCGTCGGCCGACGCCATCGCGCGTTCCATGCGGCTGGCCTCGCTCATCGCACGCACGATGGCACCGATGCGCGCCGCGCCGTCGCGCGCACGTGCGAGGTACGGCAACGCTTCGTGCGGCAATTGGGCGTGCTCGAGGTTTTCCAGCGAAGAGCGCACGATCGCAAGCGGGGTGTTGAGTTCGTGCGACAGGTTGGACGCGAGCTTGCGCAGGTATTCGGTGTAGGTGCCGATCGACTCCAGCAGCCGCGACAGGCTGCGCGCGAGGTCGCCCAGTTCGTCGCGGTCATCCACCAGCGGCAGGCGTTCCAGCGCAAGGCTCTCGTGGTGTTGCGCCTGCTCGGCGGCGTCGCGCAGGCGGCCGATCCGCACCGACAGCCACGTCGCGAATGCGAACAGCACCGCGCCCGCGATCAGCAGCACCGCGACGCTGGCCAGCATCAGGCCCAGCAGCGCGCGGTTGGTCAGCAGCGGCAGCGCCTGGCTGGATTGTTCCAGCACCAGCGCGCCGCGGTTCTGGCCGCGCACGTCCAGCGGCACCGCCACGGTCAGCACCACGCTGCCGGGTTCATCACCGCCGCGCCAGTTGGCGGTGGCCTGCCCGTCCAGCGCCTGTTGCACGTCGGGTTCGGACAGATGCGGAATGTCGCGCGGCAGGTGCTGGCGCTGATCCAACGAGGGCACCACCAGCAGGTCGGACAACACGTGCTGCAACCACGGAAACCGGCTGGGCTTGCGCCCGGGCGTTTCCAGCATGCTGCCGCCTTCGCCCAGCACCCAGCCGTCGCCGCTGAGCAGGCGCACGCGCACCCCGCTCGGCGCGAGCTGGGTGAGGTCGTTCGAAAGCGCAGGTGACAGGCTGAGCAACGGCCGCAGATCGGGCTTGCCGCCGTCGAAGCGCGTCGGGGCACTGGCATCAAACACGCCGATGCCGAGTTCGTCGGGCGCCTGGGCGCGCGGAATCCGAAGTTCGATCTGATAGGCCTTGCCGGTTTCCAGCCATTGGCCGCTGATCTGGTCCGGCAGACCGCGCACCCGCGGGTCCAGCGGATGCGCAAGGAACGCCCCGGAATTCCCGCTGGCGAGCAGATAGCTGCGCTGGCGATTGCCGTGCATCAGTTGCAGCACCACGTGGTCGGCCTCCACCGCGACCGCATCCTGCGCGTCCAGGCGCGTATGGGTCGCGTCGGCAACATCGATGCGCATGTACAGCCAGGCCGGGTCGTTCGCCAGTTGCACGTCCACACCCGGCCACGGATGCTGCGCCCAGCGCGCCATCGAGGCCCAGTCGCGTTCGGTGCCGTCGATGACGATCGGCTGCGTGACGCGCTGCACGTACCAGTTCTGCCCGGTGTTCGGCAGGTCCGCGCCCACCGCGACCAGACCACGGTCCAGCGCGAAGGCAATCGCCAGCAGCGCCTGTTCCTGGCTGTTGCGCAGCAGGTGCTCCATCTGGCGCACGTACAGCCAGCCCGCCCATGGCAATGCCAGCGTGGACAGCGCGACCAGCAGCAGTTTGCGGCGAAGAGTCATGCAGAACCGGGATGGGAAAGCCGGGACAGCTTAGCCCAAGCGCGTTCGGGACCGGCCGCCCCGAGGCACCGACGAAGCGGCTTTCGCGAAAGCCAGGCCACGGATGGCCGTTCTGAAATCGCAGATGCACAGGCGCTGAATCTCACTGTGCCGTGATCGAAGCCGCGTTCATGGACGAACGCACGAGAATTGTGGAATGTCAGGCCACGGATGGCCGTTCTGGAGTGACCGGAGCCGTGGTCCGGAATCTCGCAGCAGACGAGTCGAAGCAGCGATCAGGAACGATCGCACAAATCACGGCTTCCAGCGGTAACCCACGCCATGCACCGTCTCGATCGCATCGAAGCCGGGATCGACGGCCAGGAACTTCTTGCGGATGCGCTTGATGTGCGAAGTGATGGTGGCGTCGTCCACCACCAGCTCGGCATCGCGCATCAACTGGTCGCGATTCTTCACATGGCCCGGGAAACGCACCAGCGTGTGCACCATCCAGAATTCCGTCACGGTCAGTGGCACCTCGATGTCGTTCCAGGTCACGCGCATGCGCTCCGCCTCGAGTCTCAAAGGACCATGCTCGACCACCGTCTCGGTCGCGGCTGGTGCCTTCTGCGACTCCACGCGCCGAAACAGCGCACCGATCCGCGCGGCGAGTTGGTGGAAGCTGGTGTCCTTGGAGAGATAATCGTCGGCGCCGAGCCGCAGCCCCGAGATCACGTCGAAATCGGAATCGCGTGCGGTCAGGAAAATGATCGGCAACGTGGCCGATTTCGCGCGCAACTCGCGGCACAGGTCAAAACCGCCTTCGGGTTCGTCGCCGAGGCCAATGTCGATGATCACCAGTTCCGGCATGCGGTTGGCGAAGGCGCCCGAAGCTTCCCCGCGCGAGGCGAAGCCCCGGACTTCATAGCCGATGCGCGAGAGCGCTTCGACGTAATTGGCGCGGATGGACGGTTCGTCCTCCACGATGGCGATGGCGCGAGCCATGCATTTCTCCTCGTCGTTGCGGCCTCAGCATAAGGGGCCGCCGCAGCGCGAGCGTGCGTCATGCGGAGGTGACGCGCAACCCACCCGCCCGGCCTGCCCGCGTTTTGCCACAAATCGCCCGCTTTTCGCCCTTGACCCGCCCCGCGGGCTGCGGCACACAGGCGCCAAATGACCGGCAGTCGATACTCCTTGCCGTGGATGACGACTGTGGAACACCCCCGCGCTGGCGCCGGACACGTACCCGGCCACTGACACCGGAAGGCGTCCAGCGCGGTGGACCACCGCGCGAAGTTCGAGGCGCCCCCTCCGCCTCACTGATCCGTTCCTCTCCTGGTCGGCCGCGGTCCCGGTGTTTATTCACCGGGGCCGTTGGTCTTTGCCTGTGCGTTCGTCCGTGAACGCCGCTCCGACCAATATTCTGCGGAACACCCGCATCGTCGCACTCTGCCGGTCCAGAACGCCCTTCCGTGGGCTGACTTTTCACAAAAAGACGCTTCGAATGCACATCCAGAGCCGCGATCGTGGCTTCTTGATTTGCGTTCATTCGCGTTTATTTGCAGACGAAATTGCCCTCGGCAGGATTCAACCGGCTGCATTGCGCATGGCCGCGATGGTTTTCCCGTAATCATCGCTTCCGAAGATGGCGGAACCGGCGACGAATGCGTCCGCACCGGCGCGCGCGATGTCGCCGATGTTGTCGATCTTCACGCCGCCGTCGACTTCAAGGTGGATAGGTCGCCCGCTGCGGTCGATGATTTCCCGCGCACGGTTCAACTTTTCCAGCGCCGACGGAATGAACGCCTGCCCGCCGAAGCCCGGATTCACCGACATCACCAGGATGATGTCGACCTTGTCGAGCACGTAATCCAGCCAGTCCAGCGGCGTCGCGGGATTGAACACCAGCCCCGCCTTGCAGCCGTGCTCGCGTATCAACGACAGCGTGCGATCCACATGGCGCGTGGCCTCGGGGTGAAAGCTGATCGAGGTGGCGCCCGCCTTGGCGAAATCCGGCACGATCCGATCCACCGGCTCGACCATCAGGTGCACGTCCATCGGCGCGGTGACGCCGTAGTGGCGCAGCGCCTTCAGCACCATTGGCCCGATGGTGAGGTTGGGCACGTAGTGGTTGTCCATCACGTCGAAGTGGATCCAGTCGGCGCCGGCGTCGATCACGGCCTCGACTTCCGCCCCAAGCTTGGCGAAGTTTGCCGACAAAATGGAGGGAGCGATGATGCAAGGTTGTCTGGCCATGGGTGTTCCATGCAAAGCGGCTGTTGTGGAAAGTCGGCCCATGAAAGGGCGTTCTGGACTCATGGAATACGGACTGTTGCACGCCGCATCGTCATCGAGCGAAACAGCGATCGGGGATGATCGCACAACAAACCAGGCGCGGCAGGTCAGGACGGCTAGCGAAATCCCCGCTCCGCCTGTATCCGCTCCCACGCCGCGTTGATCTCGCTGGCGCGCGCTTCGGCACGGCGGCGCAGATCCTCCGGCATGTTGCCCAGCCGGTCGGGATGATATTCGCCGATCAGCTTGCGGTAGGCACGCTTGATGGTGCGCTGGTCGGCATCGCGCGGCACGCCCAGCACCGCATAGGGATCCGGGCCGCTGCTGCGTGGCGCGGGGCGGTAACCCTGCTGCGACCAGGCGCCGGCGTGCGCCCACTCGCCGTCACGCGGGCCGGCATTCCAGGCGAAGCCTTTCATCGCCAGCAGCGCGACCAACTGGATTTCGCTGAGGCGCAGCGAGAACGCCACCCGTTTCAGCACCTGCAATTTTTCGTTGCTGAGCGGGCCGTCGGCGAGCGCCACGTCGCACAGCATGTCGAGGAAGGGCATCACCGAACTGCGCCGCGGCAGGCACCATGCGCGCAGATCCACCAGCGTCTGCGCGATGTCGAAGCCGGGCGCCTTGCCCTTGTTGAATGCGTCGATCGCGCGACGCCGCCACAGCGGTTCCAGCTCCAGGCGCGTCATCAGCTTCTCGGCAATCGCGACTTCCGCTTCGGAAACGCGACCGTCGCTCTTGGCCAGCGCGCCCATCAGCGCGAACAGCGGCTCGACGTAGCCATCCCTGCCGCCGGTGTGGGTGAGCCCCGCGAGCCAGCTGCTGTCGAACACCAGATGGCCGATGACAAGCCCCAGCAGGGCGGCGCCGAAGTCGCCGCGGGTCACCACCAAGCCGATCACGAACCCGATCAGCTTGCCCCAGATCCTCATGATCCCCCCGCCTGTCCGGGCTTGCACGGCGACTGCGCGGCGAACCAACGCGCCAGCGCTTGCATGTCCTTCTCGGTGAGCGGCCCGGCGGCCGTGCGCATCACGGGCACGTTGCGCCGGCCGTCACGATACTCGCGCAACGCCTGCAAAAGGTATTGGTACGGCTGACCCGCCAGATTGGGCGCGCCCGGAATGCGGGCGTGGCCATCCTCGCCATGGCACGCCGCGCACAGGCCGAGCTGCGCCGGTTGCGGCGGCGGCGTGGCCGCCTGCGCAAAGGCGAACGGAGCAAGCACAAGCAGCGGAAGGAGCAGGCACGATTTACACATCGGCCCAGTTTATCAGCGAGGTTCGGGCGGTCCCAGTCGCCCGCCGCGTCGCCCTCGGCGCGAGCCCAGTTTATCAGCGAGGGCACATGCCCCGCCGCGCCTGGAGTACGTCGCTACAATGCACGTTTGCCATATGCGGAGCCTTGTCGTGCCCACCACCCTGCTGCAAGCGGACTTGCCCGGTCTCGAACTCCTGCATCGCGGCAAGGTGCGCGACGTGTATGCACTGGCGGACGACCGCCTGCTGATCGTCGCGAGCGATCGCCTCTCCGCATTCGACGTGGTGCTGCCCGATCCGATTCCGGGCAAGGGCGAGATGCTGACGCAGATCTCGAACTTCTGGTTCGGCAAGACCGCGCATCTGGTGCCGAATCACCTGACCGGCACGCCGGTCGCCGGGGTGCTGCCGCAAGGCGTCGATCCGAAGCTGTACGAGAAACGCGCGGTGGTGGTGAAACGCCTGAAGCCCGTGCCGGTCGAGGCGATCGCGCGCGGTTACCTGATCGGCTCCGGCTGGAAGGATTACCGGCAAACCGGGTCGCTGTGCGGCATCCGGTTGCCCGCCGGCCTCCAGCAGGCGCAACAGTTGCCGGAGCCGATCTTCACGCCTTCGACCAAGGCGCCCAAAGGCAGCCACGACGAGAACATCGGTTTCGAAGAAGTGGTCAAGCTGATCGGCGCCGACCTTGCGCAACAGGTGCGCGATGCGACGCTGGCCATCTACAAATTTGCCGCCGCGTACGCGGCGGAGCGCGGCATCATCATCGCCGATACCAAATTCGAGTTCGGCACCGATGCCGCCGGCAAGCTGTACGTGATGGACGAGATGCTGACGCCGGATTCCTCGCGCTTCTGGCCGGCCGATCAATACAAGATCGGCATCAGTCCGCCGTCCTATGACAAACAGTTCGTGCGCGACTACCTGGAAACACTGGACTGGGGCAAGCGCGCGCCCGGCCCGAAGCTGCCGCGCGAAGTCATCGCAGGCACCGCGGCAAAGTATGCCGAGGCGCTGAAGAAACTGGCGGGAATCGTGCTGGACTGATACACACTCTTGGCGGGCCCGTCACGAGGAGCGCAGGGCGGGAGCAGCGCGGCGAATCCCGCCAGCCGCAAGTTCAAATCGGGAAGCCGGGTTGGCACCTGCCCTGCACCTGTGTAGATTGACCGCAGGACAGCGGACGATCGAGGGCGCGATGCGCGACATCAACGACTGGTTCGCAAGCTACAGCGCCGATCACCGAAACCGCGCCAATCGCGCGATCCACTGGATTTGCGTGCCGGTCATCACGTGGGCGGTGATCGCGGCGTTGTGGACGGTTCCGCCGATCCTGCCGCAATGGTTTCGGCCGGGCTTGTGGGCCGTGCTCGCGATGTTCGCGGCGTTCCTGTTCTATCGTCGGCTGTCGCGCAATCTCGGCTACGCGATGGCGATCGCGTTCATCGCGAGCGGCGCGATCGCGTGGGCGCTGTACGCCGCGATCGGCCCGCGCGCGCTGTTGATCCTCGCGACCGTGCTGTTCGTGCTGGCGTGGATCGGGCAATTCATCGGACACGCGATCGAGGGCCGCCGCCCGGCGTTCTTCACCAACATCGTGCAACTCTTGATCGGTCCCGCATGGTTGATGGGCAAGCTGATGCGCAGGCTCGGCATCGCGTATTGACGGCGCATCGATGTAGGTTGGGCTGACTCCGGATTTATCCGGAAGAAGCCCAACGTTGCGGCGTGTCAATGTTGGGCCATGCTCCGATGATGTTGGGCTTCGCCAATGAAGCCAGCGTCAGCCCAACCTACCCGTTTGCAAGATCGCGATTCAATAACTCCGCCAGCCGCGCCCCCGCTTGGCGCAAACGCCGTTCGGCGATCGGCAGCTCGCGATCGACATAGGCCTGGGTGATCGTGTGGCCGTCGGGATAGACGCCCTCGTCGCGGTCGATCCGGCAGCTTTCCTCGGCCCATTCGGCCGGCGTGCCGCCTGCCACGATCGGCGTGCGCTCGGCCGAAAGCTTGCGCGCGTATTGCGCAGCCGAAAGCTCCGTGCTGTCCAGCATCGCCGAATCCCAAATCCGGTGCAGGTTGCTGCCACGTCCATGCCAGCGCACCTGGAAATCGTTGCCGCCGGCGTCGTCGCGGTAGCTGGCGTGCAGCGGTTGATGGATGTCGCCGACGAAATGCACCACGAATGCCAGCGCCTCGGCCTGCTCGGCAGGACTGTTCGAGCGGTTCGCCAGGATCGCCGAATATTTCCCGATGGCCGCGACCGCGCACTCGCCGTTGGGGCAGTCGCGTGGCGGATGGTAGATGCAATCGCGCGAGTGGAAATTGACGAAGTGCAGGCGCTTGGTGCGCTGGAACAAGGCAGGATCGGTGTCGCGCAAATCGTCAGCCCACGCAGCGACGTCGGCAAGGTGCCTTGCACCCCGCAATGCGAGCAATCGCTGTGCTTCGGCCCACGCCTTGGGCGTCAGCTGCGCCTCGGCCAGTCGCGCCACGATCCGGTGCCCGCGCGGCCCCCACGCGAAGCAAGGCGGCGTCCACAGCAGCGTCGCGGCAACCGTGATCACCAGCGCGACAGCGGCGCGCTTCACGTGCAAACATCCGTGCATGGCGATTTTCCGGAAAATCGCCAGTTTGCCACGTCGGAAAACCCGCGTGGCCATGAAGCGGCGCGGGAAACCGGCTAAAATCGCCGATTCTTCCACCGAGTTCGACGAAGGACGACACCATGGCGATCAAGGTCGCGATCAACGGCTATGGCCGCATCGGCCGCAACATCCTGCGCGCGCTGTATGAATCCAACCGCACCGACACGATCCGCATCGTCGCGATCAACGACCTGGGCGACGCCGAAACCAACGCGCACCTGACCCGGTACGACACCGCGCACGGCAAGTTCCCCGGCACGGTCGGCGTGGAAGGCGGCGACCTGATCATCAACGGCGATCACATCAAGGTGTGCGCCGAACGCGATCCCTCGAAGCTGCCGTGGAAGGGCCTCGGCATCGACGTCGTGATCGAATCGACCGGCCTGTTCACCAAGCGCGACAAGGCCGCGGCGCACCTCGCTGCCGGCGCCAAGAAGGTGATCATCTCGGCACCCGGCGCCGACGTGGATGGCACCTTCGTGTACGGCGTCAACGAGGACAAGATCAAGCCGACCGACACCGTCATCTCCAACGCCTCGTGCACCACCAACTGCCTGGCGCCGCTGGCCAAGGTGTTGCACGAGAAAATCGGGATCGTGCATGGCCTGATGACCACCATCCACGCCTACACCAACGACCAGGTGCTGACGGACGTTTACCACAAGGACCTTCGCCGCGCCCGCTCGGCGACCCATAGCCAGATCCCGACCAAGACCGGCGCCGCCGCCGCGGTGGGCCTGGTGCTGCCGGAATTGAATGGACGGCTGGACGGCTTCTCGATGCGCGTCCCGACCATCAACGTGTCGTGCGTCGACCTGACCTTCGTCGCCCAGCGCGAAACCAGCAAGGACGAGATCGACGCCGTGATCAACGAGGCCGCCAACGGCAAGCTGAAGGGCGTGATGGCGGTCAATACCAAGCCGCTGGTGTCGATCGACTTCAACCACAACCCCGCCTCGTGCACCTACGACGCGACGCAAACCCGCGTGATGGGCGGCACCTTCGTCAAGGTGCTGGGCTGGTACGACAACGAATGGGGTTTCTCCAACCGCATGCTCGACATGACCGAGGCGTTCGCGAACGTCAAGTGAGTTCAGGATGAACTCATCCCGTGCAGGCCAGGAATGGCCGTCGACACGGGATCCCGTTTTGAGGGTCGTCGTCCCGGCCAGCGCGTGGATGTGCGCTGGGCCTTCCGGACAAAACCCGCAGCGGCAACGCTGCGGGTTTTTCATGGCCCGATCACAGCATCTTTTTCACGCCGTGGCCCGGCTGCCACGCCGCGAGCGCGCGCTCGGCGCGCTCGCGGCCCAGCTCGATCAATTCCGAAGCCCTGTAGAACTCGTACACCGCACAGGCGTTGCGCGGCACTTCGATCACCAGGTCGGGCCGGTCGGCGGCCAGCCGGAAGCTGGTGAGGTTTTCCTGCATCAGGTCCAATGATTGGGTCAGCGTGTCAATCCAGCCGGGCTCGTGGCTCGCTTCCGGGTGGTTGCCGATGGTGCGCTTGACGAACGCCGCGACGCGGCTGCGCAGGCCGGTGCGCGCCACCCGCTTCACCGGCGTGCGCGTCGCCGTCAGGGTTTCCGGCGCCCCGTTGACGTTGACCGCGACGGTGTAGTCGCTGGGCGACTGCAGCAACGGCGTCAGCGGCAACGGGTTCATCAGGCCGCCATCGACCAGCCGGTGGCCGTGGAACGGGTGCGGACGGAAAATCGTCGGGATCGCGATCGAGGCACGGATGGCTTCGAACAGCGATCCGCGCGACAGCCACACCTCGCGCTCACGATCGAGGTCGGTCGCAACGGCGGTGAACGGAATCGGCAATTGCTCGATGGCCACGTCTCCGATCAACTCGCGCAACGCGCCGATGATGCGTTCGCCCTTGATCAGGCCGGCGCCGGACAGCGTCCAGTCCACCAGCTTCAGCACGTCCATCTTCTGCAGCGCACAGACCCAGTCGCGATAGATGCCGAGCTTGCCGGCTGCGTAGATGCCGCCGATCAGCGAACCCATCGAACTGCCGGACACCGCGACAACGCGCAAGCCCGCCGCATCGATGGCCTCGATGGCGCCGATGTGCGCCAGGCCGCGGGCGCCGCCGGTGCCCAGCGCCAGTGCGATGGCCGGTTTGGGCCGTTCGGTCTTGACGAGGGCCTGGTGGTCGCTCACGGTTTCGCGTGATCGTACTCATCCAGCGCCAGCTTGTGCATGATGCGGATTTCCTCGCGCAGCGACTGTGGCGCCACCACCTGCGCGTCCGGACCGTAGCGCAGGATGTCCATCACCAGCTCGCGCGATTGCGAGTACGGCACCTTCAATTCGTAGCGGCCGTCATCCAGCCAGCGACCTTCCTGCAGCGAATGCCAGTGCTCGTCGGCGACCCAGCGCGCGGCGCGCGCGGAAAACCGGATCGTCGCCCAGGCCTTGGGTGCACCCGCGAAGATCCCGTAGCTCGACGCCAGCGTGTCGTTCAGCTCCTTCTCGTCGCGATCGATGGCCGGCTTGTCCAGCAGTTCGACCTGACCGATGCGATCCACCGCGAAACTGCGCAGTGCCTCGCGGTCGTGGTCCCAGGCATCGAGATACCAGTTGTCGCGGTAGTGCGTGAGCCGCTGCGGCGACACGTGGCGTACGCTGTCGGCGCCGGTGGTGCGCGCGCGATAGCGAAACTTGACTTGCTGGCGCGCCAGCACCGCGCCGGCCACCGCGCGGAACACCTGCTGGTTGAGCTTGCGCGAGCCCCACGGCACCACGCGGATGCGTTCCAGCGGTTGCTGCTTCGTGCCCGCCTGCTCGTTGAGCAGTTTCTCGACGCGCGCGCGAAACGGCGCCAGTGCATCGGCCAGCACGCCCGGATCGGAACGCGCGATCAGCGCTTCCAATGCCATCAGCGCCGACAGTTCTTCGCTGGTCAGCCACAGGCCCGGCAACTCGAAGCGCTCGCCTTCGCCCTCGGCGTAGGCGTAGCCGCGACCTTCCGGATCGCTGTCCAGTGGCGCCCCCAGCGCATCGCGCAGGAACGCGATATCGCGATACAGCGTGGCGCGCGAGCAGCCCAGTTCCTCGCGCAGGCGCTGCACGTCGACCGGTCGCCGGTGCGACTTGAAGATGCCGTGCAGCTTGAGGACGCGCTCGTACTGGTGCATGCCTGGGGCCTGTCAACAGGCTCCAGCATGACGCGGCGCGCGATTGGCGGCAAGCGCGGCGGATAGCTACCATCGCACTGTTGCGTGCCGGACGACGAGCAAACACATGCCACACGCCCATCTCGAACTCAATCGCCCCACCGGCGACGAAGTCAAGACCACGACCTGCTACATGTGTGCGTGCCGGTGTGGCATCCGCGTGCACCTGAAGAATGGTCGCGTCCGTTACATCGACGGCAATCCGGACCATCCCGTCAACCGCGGCGTGATCTGCGCCAAGGGGGCATCGGGAATCATGCAGCACTATTCGCCGGCGCGGTTGCGCAAACCGTTGCTGCGCACAGGCGAGCGCGGCGCGCGCGAGTTTCGCGAGATCGAATGGGACGAGGCGCTGGCGCTGGCGACCAAATGGCTCGGCGAGATCCGTGCGCGCAATCCCGACGAACTGGCGTTCTTCACCGGCCGCGACCAGTCGCAGGCGCTGACCGGCTGGTGGGCGCAGCAGTTCGGCACCATCAACTACGCCGCGCACGGCGGCTTCTGCTCGGTGAACATGGCCGCGGCCGGCATGTACACCTTTGGCGGCTCGTTCTGGGAATTCGGCGAGCCCGATTGGGATCGCACGAAATACCTGATGCTGTGGGGCGTAGCCGAGGACCACGACTCCAACCCGATCAAGCTGGGCCTCGGCAAAATGAAGTCGCGCGGCGCCAAGATCGTCGCCATCAATCCCGTCCGCACGGGCTACGCCTCGATCGCGGACGAATGGGTGCCGGTGAATCCCGGCACCGACGGCCTGCTGGCCGGTGCGCTGATCCACGAGTTGTTACGTGCCGATCGGATTGATTTCGATTACCTCGTCCGCTACAGCAACGCGCACCATCTGGTGATCCGCGCTCCCGGCGCCGCTGACGATGGCCTGGTCGCGCGAAACGCGGACGGCAGGCCTCTTTGCGCGGTGCGCGCTCCCTCTTCTCGTCATTCCGGGGCCGCCGAAGGCGGAACCCGGAACCCAGTGTCTTTCGATCAAAACACAGAGGCGCTGGGTTCCGGATCGCCGCTACGCGGCGCCCGGAATGACGAAGAAAAAGATTATTGCGCCGTCGACGCCACGCAACCCGACATCTCACCGCTGATCGCGGGCGAGTACACCCTGCCCGACGGCCGCAAGGCCGTGCCGGCATTCCAGTTGGTGGCCGAACGTTTTCTCGCCGACGACTATGCACCGGAAAACGTGGCCGAGCGTTGCGGCGTCGCTGCGACCACCATCCGTCGGCTCGCCGCCGAACTCGCGCATGTCGCCTTCGACGAGGCCATCGAATTGCCGATCGCCTGGACCGACACCCACGGACGCAAGCACGACACCATGCTCGGGCGGCCGGTTTCGATGCACGCGATGCGCGGAATCGCCGCGCACGCCAACGGTTTTCACACCTGCCGCACGATCCACGTCCTGCAGATGCTGCTGGGCGCGCTCGACACACCCGGCAGCTTCCGTTACCAGCCGCCGTATCCGAAACCCGCGCCGCCCGGCAACAAGCCCGCGAAATCGCGCAAACCGGACGGCACGCTCACCGGCAATCCGCTGGGCTATCCGCAATCGCCAGCAGACCTGCTGGTGGACGCCGAAGGCAAGCCGCGCCGCATCGATCACGCCTTCAGTTGGGAATTTCCGCTGGCCGCGCACGGCCTGCTGCAGTCGGTGATCCGCAACGCGGTCGATGGCAACCCTGCGAGGATCGACACGCTGTTCCTGTTCATGGCCAACATGGGTTGGAACTCGGCGATGAATACCGCCGCCACGCGCGAACTGCTGTGCGCGCGCGACGATGACGGCCAATACAAGATTCCGCACATCATCTACTCGGACGCCTACGATTCGGAAACGGTGGCATTCGCCGACCTGGTGCTGCCGGATACGACCTACCTCGAACGCTGGGACTGCATCAGCCTGCTGGATCGTCCGATCAGCGACGCCGCAGCCGCGGCCGATGCAATTCGCCAGCCGGTGGTCGCGCCCGACCGCGACGTGCGGCCGTTCCAGGACGTGCTGTTGGATCTCGGTGCGCGCCTGAAACTGCCCAATCTGGTCGATGCACACGGCACGCCGAAGTACCGCGACTACGCCGATTACATGGCGCGCCACGAGCGCGCACCGGGCGTGGGCATGCTGTCGGGCTGGCGCGGCGTCGATGGGGTACGAAGCGGCAAGGGTGCGGCGA
>DATCSF010000289.1:0-4079 GCA_036568625.1 Rhodanobacteraceae bacterium
CAACAACGCGGCTTCGTGCCCGTTCTCGACGGGCACGATCACGCAGCGCTTGCCGCGGCGCGCCCGCAGCAGCGCGGGCAGCACGCCGGGCACCGGGCGCAGTTCGCCGGACAGCGCGAGTTCGCCCAAAAATTCGCAGCCCTTCAGCGCTTCGTTCGGCACCTGCCCGCCGGCGGCCAGGATGCCGAGCGCGATCGCGAGATCGAAACGGCCGCCGTCTTTCGGCAATTCCGCCGGCGCCAGGTTCACGGTGACACGACGGTTCGGATATTCAAATTGCGTGTTCTGGATCGCGACCCGCACGCGGTCGCGCGCCTCGCGCACGGCGGCTTCGGGCAGGCCGACGATGGACGTGCCGGGCAGCCCGCCGGAAAGATGCACTTCCACCGTGACCAGCGGCGCGGCGACGCCTTCGGATGCTCTGGTGAGGGCGACAGCGAGGCTCATCTAGGGAGCCTCCGATTTTGATGTCATCCCGGAACGATGCGGTATCCGGGATTCAGCATCTTGATGTATCACGTTCGGGCGGAAGTCACGGGGTCTGCCCGCGCCATCCCTGACGCTCGCTCTTTGGGCCGTCGGCTGCGTCGATGCTCGCTCCGGCATTTCCGGATCGCGTCCGGGACGGGCTCTGCCTGCGCAATCCGACTTGCACCGGGATGACGAGCATGGGTTGATCGGATGTTCCCTGGCGTTCACCTGCGATCCTCGGAGACGAAAACGCCGACCCTGGTGGTCGGCGTCGTCGCGACTCCCGGCCCGGGAGAATTACACCTTCCGCACGGTTTCCAGTTCGGTCACGCGCTTTTCCAGCAGCGAAACCTGTTCTCGGGTACGTTCCAGCACCGCGCGCTGGGCGTCGAACTCCTCGCGGGTGACAAGGTCGAGGCGGCGCAATCCATGCGCCAGCACATCCCGAAAATTGGCTTCCATGTCGTCCCGCGCCTGCGCCAGTCCCGGAGGAACCAGGGTAGCCAGCCGATGCGCGAGTTGGTCTATGGAGTGCACGTCGATCATGTCGTCGCCTCGATGCATCCACAGGTTAGGGCGTCGGGATCGACGCGCCTATCGGTGAATGTCTTGTTGTGGTGTAGGGATTTTCCTACATTTTATTGCGATCATCCCTGATCGCGGCTTCGTTCAAGAATACGCGAGCGACACCGGCTGGGGACATGTAGTCCAGAACGGGCATCCATGCCCTGACTTTTCGCGAAGCCGTGCGATCATCCCTGATCGCGGCTTCGTTCAGCGCAAGGGGAACTCCGATTTTGCTCGTCACCCCGGAATACTCGCGCCATCCTTGGCGCTCGCGCTGCGCGCCGCCGCAGCCTGCCCCCGACTTGATCCGGGAATTGCAAACGCGAACGCCCCCGGATCAAGTCCGGGACAGGCTCTGCAAACGCAGTCGCGGAGCGATATCCGGAACCGGTGACTTTGGCACGCGGCCGCGTGGGTTTATCAAAAGTCACTGGGTCCCGGATCGCCGCTTTGCGGCGTCCGGGATGACGCCAACGAATGGCGCAGGCGACGGCGCCTAGGGTTTGAACGACCAGAACGAGCTTCCATGCCCTGACTTTTCACGACAACCGCTTCGGGCAGAGTGATTCCGGAGCTCCTCTCTCGGGTAAGCTTGGGCCCATGAAACTGATCACTGCCATCATCAAGCCGTTCAAGCTGGACGACGTGCGCGAGGCGCTGTCGGAAGTGGGCGTCGCCGGCATCACCGTCACCGAGGTCAAGGGCTTCGGCCGGCAGAAGGGCCACACCGAGCTGTATCGCGGCGCCGAATACGTGGTGGATTTCCTGCCCAAGGTGAAACTGGAAATCGCGCTGCCGGACAATCTGGTGGAACGCGCGGTCGAGGCCATCAGTCATGCCGCCCGCACCGGCAAGATCGGCGACGGCAAGATCTTCATCTCGACGCTGGATCAGGTGATCCGGATTCGCACGGGTGAACTGGACGCGGATGCTTTGTAGAGGCGGTCATCCCTGACCGCTGTCTCCTTGCAGTGACGGGTTCCCTCGTGCGCAGTTGCGCAGCAGACACCAGAACGGCCATCCATGGCCTGACCTTTCGCGAGAGATCCTTCGAACCGCACTCGTGAGTTCGATTGGGTTGCCGTTCCGCGCACCTGCCGATGATGCCGTGGATGGCCCTGATGATGGTCTCGAAAGCCGTTTCGGGTTTCCTTGACCGCGAATGGCGTGGTTGGTCGCGAGCCGCAGCGGAGCGGCGATCATGGATGATCGCACGAGCGGTGTCGCGTGGCGCCTGTCAGGCGTTGTGGATCACGCCCCTCACCGCTGGCAGTGGGGGCACCAGTACGTCATGCGCTGTCCGACCGCTTCTGCGCGGATCGGCGTCCCGCACACCTTGCACGGCTCGCCCGCGCGGCCGTACGCCAACAATTCCTGTTCGAAATAACCGCGTGCGCCATCGGGCGCGAGAAAATCGCGCAGCGTGGTGCCGCCGCGCGTGATCGCGTAATTCAATACGCGGCGGATTTCTGCCGCGATGCGCGCATAACGTGCGCGCGATACCGCGCCCGCCGCGCGTTTGGGATGCACGCCCGCCGCGAACAGCGCTTCGCTGGCATAGATGTTGCCGACGCCCACCACGATGGATTGATCCATCAGGAACGTCTTCACCGCCGCGCTGCGTCCGCGCGAGGCATTCCACAACCAGTCGCCGTCGAACGCCTCGCCCAGCGGTTCCGGGCCGAGGTTCTGGAGCAGCGGATGCGTTTCGCCGGGCTTCTGCCACAGCAGGCAGCCGAAGCGGCGCGGGTCATTGAAACGCAATGCCTGCCCCGAGTCGAACACGAGATCGTAGTGATCGTGCGTCCGCAGCGGCGCAGCGGGATCGGTGATGCGCAGCGAACCCGACATGCCGAGGTGCAGCAGCGCGCTGCCGGCTTCGGTATGCAGCAACAGGTACTTGGCGCGTCGTTCCACCGCGCCGATGCGCTGGCCCGGCAGCTTCGTCGTGAGTGCGCGCGGGATCGGCCAGCGCAGGTCCCTGCGGCGCAGCGACACGCGTTCCACCACGCGTCCCGTCACGAACGGGGCGATGCCGCGTCGGGTGGTTTCGACTTCGGGAAGTTCGGGCATGGCATGAAGCGTATCGAATTGAGTTGTGTTTCAGACGAAATTTTTCGGGTCGCCATTCCGGGGCCGCCCGCGTTCTTTGCGGGCGGAACCCGGAACCCAGTGCCTTTGTTCCTGGCCGGAAAGGCTGTGGATCCGGGTTCCATCGCCGGTGAAGCTGGCGAGGCCCGGAATGACGCCCCGTTATTGACCGCCGCCGTCGGTCACCATCACTTCCGGGGAATATTGCCTCGGCACCAGCGCAATCTGATCGCCGATCCGCACGTAACGCAGGTCGCCGATCGCGGTGAGGCCGCCGTACTCGAGGCGCACGCCGTCCAGCATCAAGGTCGCCGACGGATGCTCCAGCCCGACGTTGGACAACGCGACGTTCGGCGACGGAATCCAGCGCGCAACCGGCGTGGCGGCGAGCCTGGCGAGGTGCCGCACGCGGGCATCGTCGGCGCGCGCTTCGGAAGGCCTGGTGCGCCACCAGCCATCGACGCGGCGCTCGAACACCTGTGCTGCGACCGGCGGGATGTCGAGTTCGATTTGCGTCACCGCGGCGGGATCGAACGGCGTGAGCGTGGGCGGATCGCGCAGGTAGTCGCGCCGACCCACCCACAGCGTTGCCACGACCAGCGCCACGGCGATGATCGCAAGGATCCCGAGATTGCGCGTGGCGCGGGTCACCGGCGGCGCCGGCGCCAACGGATTGCGAGGCCGATCAGGATCAAAACGATCGGCAGCGTCACCAGGTAACCGAAGGTGAGCGCGCCGAGTTCCGCGCGGGTCGGTTTCAGCACCGCGTCGGGCGCGGCTTGCGGTACGCTGGCCAGCGCATCGTCGCCCAGCAGCCAATCGATGACGCGCTCGCCGAGGGCGAGATTGCCGGCGTCGGCAAGATAGGCATTGGAAAGAAAATCGCCGTCGCCGATCACCACCACGCGCTGCTGGTTCTTGTCCGGGCTGGGCGACAGACGGCTCAACGC
>DATCSF010000290.1:0-11432 GCA_036568625.1 Rhodanobacteraceae bacterium
TACCCGTGGCGAGCGCCAGCGCCAGCGCTTCGGCCGCATTGACCGGGCCGACTTCGACGGGCCCGGCCGCTTCAACCTGGACAGGTTCCGACGCTTCGGCGATTGCGGGTTCTCCGGCCTGCACGTCGTCGGCGTGCACGCCTGTGAGCCATGCTTCAAGACCGGCCGCGGTGGTGCGCGGCGAGTGCGTGGCAGCCTGTTCCGAATCGAATGTCATGTCTTGGTCACCTTGCATGTCGGCATTCCCTCCGAATCCAACACGAACCTGCTCGGCGTCGGGACGAGTTCGCCTCTGAGCCGGTCTCTGCAATGCGCGTGCCAGTTTAAGCAGCGGTGCGCGTCGAAACGCGTGCGGCGACGTAAACATTGGTTACATCGAGCCGATCGACGTCACGCTCACTCACGCGGCGGCGAGCAAGGCCGACTCAGGTGGGGAGGGATTCCAGTGGATGCCGCGCCTGCAGCGCCCACAACGCCGCATAGCGGCCGCCCAGCGCGAGCAGTTCGGCGTGGGTGCCGGTCTCGACGACGCGGCCGCGACTCAGCACCAGGATGCGATCGGCATCGACGATGGTGGAGAGCCGATGCGCGACGATCAGGGTGGTGCGTCCACGTGCGATCTCCGACAACTCCGTCTGGATCACCTTTTCGGTGCGGGTATCGAGTGCGCTGGTGGCTTCGTCGAATACCAGGATGGCCGGCTTCTTCAGCAAGGCACGCGCAATTGCGACGCGTTGTTTCTCGCCGCCGGAAAGTTTGAGCCCCCGTTCGCCCACGGTGGTTTGGTAACCCTGCGGCAGGCTCATCACGAAATTGTGGATGTGCGCGGCGCGGGCGGCGGCCTCGATCTCCTCGCGGCTGGCGCCGGTGCGGCCATAGGCGATGTTGTAGTAGATGGTGTCGTTGAAGAGGACCGTATCCTGCGGCACGATGCCGATGGCTGCGCGCAGGGATTCCTGGGTCAGGTTGCGGATGTCTTGGCCGTCGATGCTGATGCACCCGCCGCTGACGTCGTAGAAGCGGAACAACAGGCGCGACAGGGTCGACTTGCCGGCGCCGGTTTCGCCAACCACCGCCAGCGTCTTGCCGGATGGAATGGTGAAATCGATGTCGTCGAGGATCGCCCGGTCCGGGTTGTAGCGGAACGACACATGCTCGAAACGTACCTCGCCGCCACGCGTCACCAGTGGCTTCGCATCCGGCGCGTCCTGCACCTCGGCGTGCTCATCGAGCAGGGCGAACATGTGCTCCATGTCGATCACGCCCTGCTTGATCTGGCGCCAGGTGAAGCCGAGCATGTTGAGCGGGATCGCAAGCTGCAGCAGCCAGCCGTTCACCATCACGATGTCGCCGACCGACAGTCGGTGCGCGACCACCCCGGAGGCCGCCATCGCCATCAGCAAGGTCACGCCGATCGCGATTACCAGCGCCTGCGCTCCGTTCAGCACCGCCAGTGAGGATTCGGTCTTCACCGCGGCGTCTTCGTATCGCCGCAGGTCGGCATCGTAGCGGCGCGCCTCGAATTCCTCGTTGCCGAAATACTTGACCGTTTCGTAATTGAGCAGACTGTCGATCGCACGCGCGTTCGCCAGGCTCTCGACTTCGTTCATGACGCGCACGCCGGCGGTGCGCCACTCGGTGATCCAGATGGTCACGGCGATGTACACCGCCATCGTGACCAGCGTGACGACCGCGTAACGCCAGTCCAGTTGCCGCAGCATGAACGCGATCACCACCGCGATTTCAAACACCGTCGGCACGATGTTGAACACCACCCAGCCCAGCAGGTTGTACACGCCGCGGGTGCCCCGCGAGATATCGCGGCCAACGCCACCTGTGTGGCGATCCAGGTGGAAGCGCAAGGAGAGCTGGTGCAGATGCCGGAACGCGTCGAGGCCCGACGCGCGCATCGCGCGCTGGCTGACGCGCTCGAACACCGTGTCGCGGAGCTGCCCGAACAGTGCGCCGATCAGGCGCAGCACGCCGTACAGGGCGATCAGCGCTATCGGCACGGTGAGCGCGGCGATGCGCGGGTCCAGGTGATCGACGATGCCCTTGAACGCGTAGGGCACGTAGACCGTCGCCATCTTGGCGATCACCAGCAATCCCGCGGCGATTGTCATGCGCATGGGGAAGCCGCGGATGTACGGCCACAGCATGGCCAGCACCCGCAGCGTGCCGCCGCCCGAACGGGATTTGTCCGGTGCCGCCGGTGGCGTCGCGGATGTTTCCGACGTCGTCGCGCCTGCATGCTCGTTGCGCGGCGCGGCAGTTGCGTGCGGTGTCACCGCCGGCTTCGGCTTGGTGGCCTTCGTAGCGGGCGGCGTGCGATCGGGCTTCAGGGAATCGGCCATGCGGGAATCATGGGGGCGCGGCGGCCGGGCTTCCAGCCCGATCCGCTAAACTTTCGCGTCTTTCCCAGGCTTGTTTCCCCCAATGAACCTCCGCACCCGCTTCGCGCCCAGCCCCACTGGATTCCTGCACATCGGCGGCGCGCGCACCGCGCTGTATTGCTGGCTGGAGGCGCGCCATCGCGGCGGCCAATTCATCCTGCGGATCGAGGACACCGACCGCGAGCGCTCAACTGAAGCGGCGGTGCAGGCGATCCTGGACGGCATGCACTGGCTGGGGCTCGATCCGGATGAAGGCCCGTTCTACCAGACGCAGCGGATGGAGCGTTACCGAGAAGTCGCGCAGCAGTTGCACGACGCCGGCAAGGCTTACTGGGCGTACGAATCGAAGGAAGAACTGGATCAAATGCGCGCCGCGATGAAGGAGCGGGGCGAGAAGCCGCGCTACGACGGCCGTGCACGCGATGCCAACCTTCCGTATCGCGACGATCCAAACCGGGTGCTGCGCTTCAGGAATCCGCAATCGGGTTCGGTTGTGTTCGAGGACAAGATCAAGGGCCGCATCGAGTGGGCCAACACCGAGCTGGACGATTTCGTGATGCTGCGTTCGGACGGCTTCCCCACCTACAATTTCGCGGTGGTGGTGGATGATCTCGACATGCGCATCACCGAAGTGATCCGCGGCGACGACCACGTCAACAACACCCCGCGCCAGATCAACCTGTACGAAGCGCTGGGTGCATCCGTTCCGGTTTTCGCGCACCTGCCGATGATCCTGGGGCCCGACGGGCAGAAGCTCTCCAAGCGTCACGGCGCGGTCGGCGTGATGCAATACCGCGAGGATGGTTATTTGCCGCATGCGCTCTTGAATTACCTGGTGCGGCTGGGCTGGTCGCACGGCGATCAGGAGATCTTCTCCACCCAGGAGATGATCGGGTTGTTCGACATCGCCAACGTCAATCATTCGGCCGCGCGTTTCGATTTCGCCAAGCTGGGCTGGCTCAATCAGCATTACCTGAAGGAAGGCGATCCTCATGAACTCGGCAAGGAACTCACGTGGCATCTGCAACGCCTTGGATTGGACGTGTCCCAAGGCCCTGATCCCGCCGAGGTCGTGGTCGCCCTGCGCGAGCGCGTGCAGACGCTGAAGGCCATGGCCGAGCAGGCGCGCATCTGGTACGCGCCGATCGAACAATGGGACGACAAGGCCGTGAACAAGCACCTTCGCGCCGAGGGCGCCGTCGACGCGCTGCGTGCGATGCACGCGAAGCTCGAGGCACTGTCTCCCTGGAAGCCGGATGCGATCCACGCGCTGGTGGCCGAGGTGGCCGAAGAACGCGGCATCGGCATGGGCAAGGTCGCGCAGCCATTACGGGTGGCGATGACCGGTACCGCGGTGTCGCCGTCGATTGAAGATACGGTTTATCTTGCCGGTCGTGATGCCGCGCTGAAGCGCATCGACGACGCAATCGCGCGCGCCGAATCCTGACGTGGAAGCACTGCTGCACAAGCTCCTGCAAGGCGTGGACCCGAACGCGCCCGGCGCGTTCCGGGAACTCCTCCACAACATGCTGGCGCTGGTGCCGTGGTGGCCGCTGATCTGGTTCACCATCGCGTGCGCGGTGATCGGTGCGGCGCTCGGCTGGTGGCGTGGAAGGATCGTGCTGGGCATTGCGCTGGGGTTGGTGATCGGTCCGTTCGCCTGGGTGGCGTTGTGGGCGCTGCCACCCGGACGCCATGGCCCGGCACGGCAGCGGCTGGAGGGGCGGCACGCGACGGATCGCAAGCTGGCGTGATCGCGCGGACGCGGGCGTCCGTGCTTGCAATCGACCCTTCGCGACCCGACATAAGCCATGGCCCCGCGTTTCGGCGCGAGCGTTAGAATGCCAGCATGGCCGCCGCCTCCAAAAACGCACACCACCACCATCACCGCGACGCCGCCGGCATCGTGCGCGAGGTCGAGCGCGAGTGCCGCGCGCGTGGCTTGCGCCTGACGCCGCTGCGGCGCGAAGTGCTGGAACTGGTCGCGAAGGCGCGCAAGCCGGTCAAGGCCTACGACCTTCTGGAATCGCTGCGCGACAACCACGCTGGCGCGGCGCCGCCCACGGTCTATCGCGCACTCGATTTCCTGCTCGACAACGGCTTCATCCATAAGCTGCAGTCCGTCAACGCGTTTGTGTTCTGCCAACACCCGGCCGAGGCCCATCAGGTGCCGTTCCTGATCTGCGACACGTGCGAAAGCGCGACCGAAGTGTGCGACGAAGGCGCGATCGCCAGATTGATCGAGCAGCAGGCGCGCGGTTTCGGCTTTCGCGCCAAGGCCCAGACGCTGGAGGTACACGGCGTCTGCAGGCAGTGCGGTTCGGCCTGAGCGAGCCCGGGTTTCCTGTTCCAGCCACCCATGTGTGCATGATGCGCACACGTGGTTTTCTGCATTCGGATTGACCTCATTGATGAGATGTTATAACATAACACTGCTTATCGATCGAAGGGCGACTCTCAACCGCAATGCATCGCAAAATCGTTGTCACGCTTTTTGCAATATCCGGCTGTCTGATCCACGCGTCGGGCGTAGCTGGCCAGGCACCCCTCGCCCCGCAACAGGCATCGCCGCGCGGGAACCCGGCCGGCGCTCACGTCGCTGCGCCGCTGACGCTGGATACAATCCGGGTCAGCGCGGCGCTGGATCGCGCACGCAATGCGCTTTCGCCGGATACCGGCACCAGCCAGACGGTGTTCGACCGCAAAGCCCTCCGCCAGCTGCCGCAGGGCGACAACACGCCCCTGAACGTGGTGTTGTTGCAGGCGCCCGGCGTGGTGCAGGATTCATTCGGGCAACTGCACGTGCGCGGCGATCATGCCAACCTTCAGTACCGGATCGACGGCATCATCATTCCCGAAAGCATCAGTGGTTTCGGCCAGACCCTGGATACCCGCGCGATCGAATCGCTCACGTTCCTGACCGGTGCGCTGCCGGCGCAATACGGTTACCGCACGGCAGGCGTGGTCGAAATCGATACCAAGTCCGGCGCCGAACTCGGCGACGGCGGCAATGTCAGCCTGTTCGGCGGTTCGTTCGGCACCTTCAACCCGAGCCTCGAACTGCACGGCAACCGGGGACGCTGGTCGTACTATCTGACCGCGAATTTCCTCGAGAACGACATCGGCATCGAGAACCCGACGTCGTCGCGCGAGGCGATCCACGATCATACCGACCAGTTCAAGACGTTCGGCTACATCTCGTACCTGGTCAGTGACGCGGCCCGCGCGGGTTTCTATTTCGGCACCGCGAGCAACCGCTTCCAGATCCCGAACAATCCCGGCCAGCAGCCTCAGTTCGCGTACGGCGACATCAGCGATTTCGATTCGGCGAAGCTCGATGAAAACCAGCGCGAGGCAACGCGCTTCGGCGTATTCAGCCTGCAGGGTCACGCCCGCGGCATCGACACCGATTATCGTGTGGCGATCGGCCAGCGCTTCAGCAGCGTGGACTTCCGCCCGGACGTGATCGGCGACCTGATGTTCAATAACGTGGCCTCCACGGTCGGCCGCAGCAATCGGGCGACCACGCTGCAGGCGGACTTCTCGACGCCGCTCGGCGACTCGCACCTGTTGCGCTACGGCCTGTACGTGGACAGCGAGCGCGCATTATCGAACAACGATTCGCTGGTGTTTCCGGCCGACGCCGACGGCAGGCAGGCTTCGACGGCGCCTTTTGCCGTCACGGACGACAGCCGCAAGCACGCGCACACGCTCGGGATGTACGTGCAGGACCAGTGGCAGGTCGCGGGCAACCTGGTCGTGAACTACGGGCTGCGCGCCGACCGCTACAGCGCATGGCTGAAGGAAGGACAGGTGAGCCCGCGCGTCGGCCTGGTGTGGAACGCGACGGCGGGCACCGCGGTGCACGCGGGCTTTGCCCGCTACTTCACGCCGCCGCCGACGGAACTGATCGCCCCCACCGAAATCGCGCTGTACGACGGCACCACCAACCAATTGCCGAACAACCGAACGGGCGACGTCAAGGCCGAGCGATCCGATTACTACGACGTCGGCGCATCGCAAAAAGTCGGCAGGCACCTGACGCTGGGGCTGGATGCCTACTACCGGCAAGTGAAGTACCTGCAGGACGAGGGCCAGTTCGGTGCGGCGCTGGTGTATTCGCCCTTCAACTACGCGCGCGGCCGCGTGCGCGGCCTCGAATTTTCCGCCAACTACAACAACGGCCCGCTGAGCGCGTATTTCAACCTGGCGCAAAGCCACGCGGTGGGGAAGGGCATCATTTCGGGACAATACAATTTCGATGCGGACGAGCTCGCCTACATCGGCGCCCACTGGGTCCACCTCGACCACGACCAGAAGCTGGCGGCGTCCGGCGGCGTGAGTTATGCCTTCGCTGGCGATACACGCGTCGGCGCCGATTTCGTCTACGGCAGCGGCCTGCGCCGCGATTTCGCCAATACCGCCTCGCTGCCTTCGTATTTCCAGTTGAATCTCAGCCTGGAACGCGGGTTCCGGCTGCCCGGTTTCGGCAAGCTGGACGCCCGGCTGGTGCTGATCAACGCGCTGGACCGGGTGTACGAATTGCGCGACGGCTCCGGCATCGGCGTCGGTGCGCCGCAATACGGGCCGCGGCGCGGGGTGTACCTGGGCCTCAGCAAGGATTTCTGAACGGAGTGCCAGGGTGGTCTTCGATCGGCTGCCACCCATCATGATGGAAACGTTATAATGTTGCACAACCCTACGGATCACGGGCTCGAATCCGCCGGCGCACGTCATGATGCGGCGTCCATCGGCGACGAGATCTTCAAGCAAGTGGATATGCCTACCCTTCAATCTGTCCCCGCGTTCGTCCCGTCACCGGCGACGACGACATCGCCGCGCCGCTTGGCGACATTGGTCGATCGCGTCGGCGCCGCCGCGTCGATGTTGTGTGCCGTGCACTGTGCGCTGCTGCCGTTCGTGCTGGCGCTGCTGCCGCTGATCGGGTTGGGGTTTTTGGCCGGGCATACGTTCGAGCGGGTGTTCGTGGCCTGTGCCGCGGCGCTGGCCAGCGCCAGCATCCTTACCGCATACCGGCGCCACCGGCGCCCGCAGGCACTGTTCCTGATGGTGCCGGGTATCGCGTTGTTGCTGGTCGGTATCGTCGTCAACCTCGATGTGCACGTTGTCGTGCACACCGCCTGCGTGGTGACGGGCGGCGTGCTGGTGGCCAGCGCGCACGCCGCCAACCTGGTACTCGCGCATCGGCACCACGCGACTTGCGCCCACGCGTAATTGTGTAACTCCGGCGCGAGCCTTACGCTGCGCGCATGGTGCATTCACACGCGCACATTCACGAGCCTTCACGTGGCGGCAGCCGCGGGGTCCTGGCCTTTGCATTCGCGCTGACCTGCGTGATGCTGGTGGTCGAAGCGCTGGGTGGCTGGTGGTCCGGCTCGTTGGCATTGCTGGCCGACGCGGCGCACATGCTCGTGGATGCCGGCGCGCTGGCGCTGGCCTGGGCCGCGGCGGCATTCGCGGTCCGGCCGGCCGACGCGCGGCGCAGTTTCGGCTACGCGCGGATGGAAGTGCTGGCCGGATTCGTCAACGCGCTGGTGCAATTGCTGCTGGTCGCGGGCATCGTGTACGAGGCGATCACGCGCCTGCTGGCGCTCGACGCCATCCACATCCAGTCCGGTGTGATGCTGGTGGTCGCGGTGGCCGGGCTGGCCGTCAACGCGGTGGTGCTGCGCAACCTGCATGGCTACGACCGCGACGATCTCAACACCGCGGGCGCGCGCCTGCACGTGTTCGGCGATCTGCTGGGTTCACTCGCTACGGTGCTCGCCGCGCTGCTGGTGCGCTATCTGGGGTGGCAATGGGCCGACCCGGTGTTGTCGCTGTTGGTGTCGCTGTTGATCCTGCGCGGCGCGTTCGTGCTGCTGAAACGTTCCTCGCACATTCTGCTGGAAGGCGTGCCGGAAGGACTGGCACCCGAGCAGATCCGCACGGCGCTGGTTTCGGCCGATCCATCCATCGTGGAAGTGCACCATCTGCACGTGTGGCAGATCGCGTCCGGTTCGCGCATGGCCACCTTGCACGCGCGCGTGTGCGAGGGCGGCGATACACGGCACGCGCTGCACGTCATCCAGCAGGTGTTGCGCGAACGTTTTTCGATCAGTCATGTCACCGTCCAGATCGAAACCGCGGAATGCCTTGACCCGGAATCCGGCTGCGAGGAACCCGGGCGCCCGCATCACCACGTTTGATGACAGGTCTCATCGCATTGTCGTTGCCGGACGCCAGCGAGCGACGAAGTGATTCCCGCAGGCGCCGAGGTACTGACCGGAACGTTGCGCCGCGCCGAGGATTTTCGCAAGCCATGCCAATGGCGTGAGCAAACCCCAGCTGTTACCATGCCGGAACCGCGCGGTGCGCGGATTAGACATGACGCCAACACCACCAATCAATACGGAAAACGACATGGGCAAGGGCGACAAGAAGACGCGCAAGGGCAAGATCTACGCGGGCAGCCACGGCAACACCCGTCCGCATTCGCCGAAGTCGAAGGCAGTGGTGAAGACGACCGCCAAGGCGGCCAGGCCTGCTGCGAAGGCGCCTGCCAAGAAGGCCGCAACCAAAAAGGCGGCGCCGAAAAAATCCGCCTGAGTCTCGCGCTCAACGGAAAGGCCCCCGCGCGGGGCCTTTTTCGTGTCTGTGTCACATGGAAACTTCGGCGCCACCCGCGAAAACGCGCGATGCAAGCCCGCCGCCGATCCAGTAGGCGAGTTCGGCCGGCTGTCGCGCGTTCCAGACCACCATGTCGGCACGCTGGCCGGCCGCCAATGTGCCGCGATCGCGCAAACCCAGCGCGCGCGCAGCATGGATGGTGGCGCCGCGCAGGGCTTCCTCGGGCGTCAACCGGAACAGGGTGCACGCCATGCCCATCGCGAGACGCAGCGAGCGCAGCGGCGAGGTACCGGGGTTGAGGTCTGTCGCCACGGCCATGGGCACCCCGTGTTCACGCAACGCCTCGATGGGCGGCAGGCGGGTTTCGCGCAGGGCGTAGAAACTGCCCGGCAACAGCACGGCGGTGGTGCCGGATCGCGCCATGGCCGCCACCGCTTCGGCGCCGGCGCATTCCATGTGATCCGCGGACAGCCCGTCGAACGATGCCACCAACGCGGCGCCGCCGAGATCGGACAACTGGTCGGCGTGCAATTTCACCGGCAGGCCAAGTTCACGCGCGTGTTCGAAGCAACGACGCACTTCGTCCGGCGTGAACGCGATGCCTTCGCAAAAAGCATCCACCGCGTCTGCCAGCCCGGCCTGTGCCACCGCCGGCAGCCATTCATCACAGACCGCGGTGACGAAATCGGCGCGGCGGCCCGCGAACTCCGGCGGCAGTGCGTGCAGCCCCAGGAACGTCGTGCGCACAGTAATGCCGAGTGCTTCGCCGATTCGGCGCGCGACGCGCAGCATCTTCATTTCGGTTGCGAGATCCAGCCCGTAACCGGATTTGATCTCCAGCGTGGTGGTACCGTCGCGCAGCAGCCATCGCGCGCGCGGCAAGGACTGTTCGAATAGTTCGTCCTCGCTGGCCGTGCGGGTCGCGCGCACGCTGGAGAGAATGCCACCGCCCGCGCGCGCGATGGCTTCGTAGCTCTGACCTTGCAGGCGCATCTCGAATTCATTGGCGCGGTCGCCGGCGAATACCAGGTGCGTGTGGCAATCGACCAGACCGGGCGTCACCAGCGCGCCCTGTGCCGATTCGCAAACGCGCGCCAGCGTTCCCGGGGTGTCCCGGAGATCGCGCATCGGGCCCGCGAACGTGATCGCACCATCGCGCCAGCCGATCGCGGCGTCGGCGATCATGCCGTAGCCATGTTCTTCCGACAACGTGGCCAGGCGGCAATCGAGCAGCAGGTGATCCCAGCAATCGGTCATGGGCGAATATCAAGGTGTATCGAACGGACGGCCGCTGGCGCGGCCCGCATGTCACAATGGCTGCATCCTAACAGTGCCGTGCGACCGGGCGGCGCAGGAGTGCACGTGTCGAGGGGCGAGTTGCGCAGCGAACACTTGTGGACGCCGCAGGGGTGGAAGCGCGACGTGTTGTGGGGTGAAGGTGCGGGCGGAGCGGTGCGGGCGCGCTTTGTGTTGCCGGGCATGCCGAACCTGCACTCGCACGCGTTCCAGCGCGCGATGGCGGGCTTGGCGGAACGACGCGGCCCCGGCGACGACTCGTTCTGGACGTGGCGCGAGACGATGTATGCGTTCGCCTCGCGCATCGGACCGGACGAGTTGCGGGCGATCGCGACGCAGTTGTATGTCGAGATGGTGAAGGCCGGCTACACCCACGTCTGCGAATTCCATTACCTGCACAACGCGCCGGACGGCAGGCCATATGCCGACCCTGCCGCGATGTCGCATGCGATCGTCGAGGCCGCACGCGAGGCCGGCATCGGCTTGACGCTGCTGCCGGTGCTGTACATGACCGGCGGCTTCGATGGGCGTCCGCTGTCGGATCGGCAGAAGCGTTTCGGATTGTCGGTCGATGCGTATCTCGGGTTGCTGGAATCGCTGGCTGCGCTCGAATCGGATGCATTGCGGGTGGGCATCGCGCTGCATTCGCTGCGCGCGGTGCCGGAGGTCGCGATGCGCGAAGTGCTGGCCTCGCCACTTGCGCGCGATCGCCCGGTCCACATCCATGTCGCCGAGCAGATTGGCGAGGTGCAGGATTGCCTTGGCATCCGCGGTGTGCGTCCGGTGCAATGGTTGTTCGATCATGCGGACGTTGATGCGCGCTGGTGCTTGGTGCACGCGACGCACCTGGATGAATCCGAGCTGCGCGCCATCGCAAGATCCGGTGCGGTGGCCGGCCTGTGCCCGACGACCGAAGCCAATCTCGGCGACGGCCTGTTTCCGCTCGCGGACTATCTCGATGCGAACGGCGTGCTTGGCATCGGCTCCGATTCGCACATCTCGGTGTCGCCGGTCGAGGAACTGCGCTGGCTGGAATACGGCCAGCGGTTGGCAACGCGCCATCGCAACATCGCCGCGCGCGCGCCCGACACCAGCGTCGGCGAAACCTTGTGG
>DATCSF010000291.1:0-9860 GCA_036568625.1 Rhodanobacteraceae bacterium
AGGCTCTTGCGCCCGGCCAGGATGGATTCCATCCATTCGGACTGCGCGCGGTCGCGCGCGATGCAGGTGGCGTAGGGGATCGAGGTGAAGCTGACCATCCGGTAGCGCGACATGAAATGCCGGGGCGCGCGTTCGGTCAACGCCGCCGCCAGCTCGCGCTTCAACAGGTAATGCGGATCGGCCACGCCATCGCGCATCTCGACATAATTGGCCAGCGACATCGCGGCGATCGCGTCGGCGTCGGGCTTGCGCCGGCGTTCGAACTCGGCGGGCACGGCGGCGGGATCGTCGGGGCGTTCCTGCAGCAATGCGGCCAGTTCCGCCGCGTCTTCGAAGCCGGCATTCATGCCCTGGCCGTGGAACGGCACGATCGCGTGCGCGGCGTCGCCCAGCAGCAGCGCGCGGCCGTCGAGATGCCAGCGGTCGAGGTACAGCGTCGCCAGTTGCCCGACCGGATGCGCGCTCCAGTCGGCGTCGAAGGTCGGCATCAGCGCCAACGCATCGGGGAATTGCTGTGCGAAGAAATCGCGCGCGGCGGCGACGTCCGGCAATGTCGCGAAACTTGGATGGGGGCCTTCGTTCGGCAGAAACAGCGTGACCGTGAAGTTGCCATCGGTGTTCGGCAGCGCGATGCACATGTAGTGCCCGCGCGGCCAGATGTGCAATGCATGGGGTTCGATGGCGAAGGAACCCGCGCCCGGCGAAGGAATTTCCAGTTCCTTGTAGCCATGCCCCAGCGGTTCGATGCGTTCGCCGAGGTCGACCGCCTTCGTCATCGCCGCGCGCAGCGCGGAGCCGGCGCCGTCGCAGCCCAGCAGCAGGCCGGCGTAATGGGTGCGCGTCACCTGGTCGGCGCTTTGGAGCGTGATGGCGCCCTGTGCAAAATCGGCGCCCGTGAGCGCCGAATCGAAGCGAAATTGCGCACCCGCGCGTTCGGCGGCATCCAGCAGCAGGATATTCAATCCGCCGCGCGACACCGAGCGGATCACTTCGGAATCGTCAATGCCGTAACGCTGCAGGTTGGTCGTGCCATCCAGCGGGTGCACCATGCGTCCGCGCATCATCACGGCTTGCGCCAGCACGTCGTCGGCCAGCCCGGCCTTGCGCAATGCATTGAGGCCGCGTTCGGCCAGTGCGAGGTTGATGGAGCGCCCGCCGAGAAAACCGCGCATGCGCGGATCGGGTCGGCGTTCGAACACCTCCACCGCGAAACCGCGTTGCGCCAGCAGCGCCGCCAGCAGCGCGCCGACGAGGCCGGCGCCGATGATCGTGACAGGTGGGTGCGCGTTCGCGTTCATGGGGGTCAATGCGCGCCGCGCCATGCGCCTACCGCTTCTGCGTAGCGCAGGCAGTCGGAGAACGTGTTGTAGAGCGGCGCGGGCGCGATGCGCATCACGTCGGGCTCGCGCCAGTCGCCCAGCACGCCGTGCGCGACGAGGTGGTCGAACAACGATTTGCCGGCATCGCGGCCGTCGCGTACGCGCACCGACAGTTGCGCGCCGCGGCGTTCGGGCTCACGCGGCGTCAGGATTTCAAGCACGTCGCCGAGTTGTGATTCGATCAGCCATTCGAGATAGCCGGTCAAGCGCCGCGACTTTTCGCGCAGGCGCTGCATTCCGGCGCGGCGAAAGAGTCCCAGCGACACGCGCAGCGGCGCCAATGCCAGGATCGGCGGATTGGATAGCTGCCAGCCGTCGGCACCCGGCGTCGGGTCGAATTCGGGGCGCATCTGAAAACGCGTGGCCTCGTTGCGGCCCCACCAACCCTCGAAGCGCGGCAGTTTCGCGCGCGCGTGGCGCGCATGCACGAACGCACCAGCCACCGCGCCGGGACCGGAATTGAGGTACTTGTAGGAACACCATGCGGCGAAATCGCAATTGCTGTCGTGCAGACGCAAGTCGATGTTGCCGGCCGCGTGCGCACAGTCGAATCCGACCAGGCAGCCCTGCGCGTGCGCGAGTTTGGTGATCGCGGCAAGATCGAAGGCCTGGCCGGTGAGATATTGCACGCCAGGCAACAACACCAGCGCGATGCGCTGGCCGTGTTCGGCGATGGCGCGCTCGATCGATTGCATCGAAAGTGTGCCGCCCGGCTCGTCGGCAGCCAGCTCGATCAGCGCCTCGTCCGGATCGTGACCGTGGAAACGGATCTGCGAGGCGGCGAGGTCGCGATCGGAAGGGAACGCGTTGCGTTCGACCAGGATCGCGTGACGTTCGCGGGTGGGTCGGTAGAAACTCACCAGCAGCAAATGCAGGTTGACCGTCAACGAATTCATCGCGACCACTTCGGCGGGTTCGGCGCCGACCACTTCGGCCAGGCCTTCACGCACTTCAGCATGGTAGGGCAGCCAAGGGTGCCGCGCGTGCAGATGGCCCTCCACGCCGAGGCGGGCCCAATCGTCCAGCTCGTCGAGCAGCGCCTGGCGGACGCCGCGCGGCTGCAGGCCCAGCGAATTGCCGACGAGGTACGTCTGCTCGCCGCCCGCATCAGGCGGGATCAGGAATTCGCCGCGGAGCGCGCGCAGCGGGTCGCCGTCGTCCTGCGCGCGCGCCCAACTGGCATCTGCGTGAAACGTCGGGGCTTGCGTCATCGCGTGCTTTCAACGGCGGTCACGATCGACTTGCAGCCAGCGTCGAAGGTTGCGCGCCAGTCGGAAGGCGCCGCGTCCGGGCGGATGCAACGCACCTGGATGGCGAGGTTGGACCGATACGCATAGACCTCGGCGTAGGCGTTCTTTTCGTGGTTCTCGGTGGCGGTGTAGCGCAGGCTGGACGAATTGCCCAACGCGTTGTTGGCCACGTAACCCGGCAATTTGCGCGCCCGTGCCGTACCGTCGTTGAGGAATTTCTGGAAGCCCTGCACGCCACCGACCTGCTCGGCCGTGACGGTGATGCGCGCGAGCGCATTGGCGTCGCCGGGGTTCTTCACCTGCAGCGCGACGAACTGCCGCTGGCCATCCAGCTTTTCCATCAGCATCGGCCACGTATCGGGCGCAGAAAATTTCACGGCGCCGTCGGCCAGCGAATAATCGGCGGCGAACGCGGCGGGCGCGATCGCCAGCGCGCACGCGCCGGCCAGAGCCAACAGCGAACCTGTGTTGCGATTCATGAAACCTCCGGAGGGGCAGTGAATCGTTGTAGGGGCAATCCCAGCCATTCCAGTGCCGCGCCATGGAACAGGCGTTCGCGCTGGCGCGGTTGCAATTTCAGCGCGTCGATGCCGCTTCCGGGCTGCTGTTCACCCAGCGGAAACGGATAGTCCGTGCCCAGCATCACGCGTTCGTCCCCGACCACGTCGAGAAGATAGCGCAGCGCCTGCGGGTCGTGCACGCAGGAATCGAAAAACAGGTGCCGGAAATATCCGCGCGGCGCACGCGCGTTGTCGGTGGCGACCAGGTCAGGGCGCATCCGGTAGCCGTGTTCGATGCGGCCGATCGTGTAAGGAAAAGAGCCGCCACCGTGCGCAAATGCGATGCGCAACGCGGGCAGGCGTTCCAACACGCCGCCGAAAATCAGGCAGCAGGCCGCGCGCGACTGCTCGGCCGGCATCCCGACCAGCCACGGCAGCCAGTATTTCGGCATGGTTTCCTTGCCCATCATGTCCCACGGGTGGATCAGGATCGCCGCGCCGAGATCGGCCGCGGCCTCGAAGAAGGGGAACAATTCCGGCGCGTCAAGGTTCCAGTCGTTGACGTGCGAGCCGATCTGCACGCCCTGCAAGCCGAGCTGCTCGATGCAGTGCTCCATCTCTTCGATCGCGAGGCGCGGCGATTGCAGTGGCACGGTGCCGATGCCGGCGTAATGCTGCGGGTGGTCGCGGCAGATTTCCGCGGCATGTGCGTTGAGGTGGCGATGCAGTTCGCGCGCCTGGTTCGGCTTGGCCCAGTACGAAAACAACACCGGCACGGTGGAGATCACCTGCACGTCGAGCCCGAGCTTCCTGCATTCCTCGATCCGGAATTCAGCGTCGAACGAGTTCTGCCACACCTCGCGGAAAAACTTGTTGCCGCGATAGATGCGGTGGTGCCCATCCGCGTTCACCATCACCGGGAAGCGTGCATCGCCGTATTTCTCGGCGAGATTGGGCCAATCCGGCGGCAGGATGTGCGAATGGACGTCGATCTTCAGCATGCCGCAAGTATAGGTGACGTGCAGCGCGGGGCAGGACGGGCGCCGCACACTTCGGGAAACTCCGAGGGCAAAGCGTGGCTGTGCCCGCCACCTGCGGACGTCGCGCCGATTGGTTGCACGGCGGGCCCCTATGAGCGTCGGGGGCCACGCTACCCAGACGTGTGCGTCGGTCCCAGCACGTGCAGCAGTCCGTCGATGGCATCGACGATGCGATCGCTGGTATCGCGCAAGCCGACGTCAAACGCATCGCCCGGTTGCGGGAGCGACGCGACCAGTGCGCGTTGCCCGGAACGCAGGTGGAATTCGCCCTGCGGCGCGCGCGACTCGCGCAGCGCCTCGGCGGCTTCGCGCATGGCCGCATCGCAGGCGTTCGCGAATTCGTCGATCTGTCGAGGCGGGAAGTCGCCGGCATCGCCGCGGACGGCCTCCAGCATCATGCCTGCGCGAACGACGCGGTTGGCTTGTGCGACCAGCGCCTCGGCGCGCGGCACGTTGGCGCGGCTGGCGGGTTCGCTGCGCAATCGGTCCAGCGACGCCTGCGCCGCGCTGCGCGCCGCTCGCGCATCGATGCGGGTGCCGTGGCGGGCCTGGGCATCGCCGCGCAACACCGCCGTCAGATAGTTGCGATAGGCATCCAGCATGCGCGCCAGCACTTCGCGTTCGCGCCCGCGTTCCCAGGTCGGCCACATGAGATAGGTGAGCAGGGCCAGCGCGCTGCCGAGCGCGGTGTCGAGGCTGCGCGCCTGTACCGACTCGGCCGCGGGAATGCCGTAGAACGACAGCAGGATCACCACGAGGCCGGTCAGGCAAACCACCGCGATGCCGTAGTGCACGGTGGCAAGTTCGCGGAAGGCGAAGCACAGCGCCGCCATCAGCACCAATGAAATCCAGAAATCGTCGACCCCGCCGAAGTGGAGCACGGCCGTGGTCAACAGCAGGCCGCCGAGGGTCCCCGCCACGCGCAGCAGGCCATAGCGCCAGGTGGCGCCGAAATCCGGCTTCAGCACGATCGCCACCGTCATTGGCATCCAGTAACCGCGGGACAGCGGCAACACGTGCGACAACGCCAGCGCGATCGCGACGCACACGCCGCAGCGGATGGCGTGCCGGCAGGCGGGTGAGGACAGCCGCAGGTTGGCGCGCAGCGTTGCGAGCGGGTTGGCTGGCCGCAACGCTCGCGGCAGCCGGAATTCGGCGCGCCGCGCGCGGATTTCACCGCGGCTGCCGGCGGTGTCGGCATTGCGCACGGCGGCGCGCAATTGACCGCCGAGCGCCGCGACGCGCGCGTTGGTGGAATCCGTTTCCGCCGCCGCTGGCGTGGATTCGACGCGCGCCATGGCTTGCGCATAGGCAGCGAGCGCGGCCTCCGTTTCCGGCGGCGTCGCCTGTTCCAGTGCGGTCGCGATCGCGGTCAGCACCGCGGCCGCCGCACTGCGGGCGGCGGCCAGTGCCGCGCGGGGTTCCGGCGCCGCACATGCGGCTTGTTGATGGGCCAGCGCGAACAGTTCCAGCCGGATGCGTTCGGAAAGTTCCGCCAGCACGCGGAACGCTTCGACCGCGCGGCCGCGCGCACGGCCGGCGCCAAACAGCAACGCCTGCAGGTCGTTGAGCGACGGCGGCAAGGCGACGGCCATGTCGGTTGCCGCGTCGGCACGTGCGAATTCGGCGAGCCCGCGGAATCCCTGGGCCAGCGCCAGCCGTTCCGGGCGGTAGCGCTGCAGCGGCCACGCCGCGATCGCGAACAGCGTCTGCAGCAGGCCGCCCGCGAAGATCAACAGGGCTTCCGGCAGCGCTTGCGGCACGCTTTGCGGTTCGGCTCCGATCACCAGCAGCAGGATCAGGCTGGTGAGGCCGACGCGCGTGGCGTGCGCGTCTACCGCAACCAGCAGTGCGGCGCCGAAGCCCCACAGCGCCGCGACCGCCAGCAATGCAGCCGGCCATTGCCCGAGCACCGCGCCCGAGAACGCCGCGACGCCGGCCGCGATCGCGGTCAACAGCATCCGCCGCAAACGCAGCCGATAGGGGCCGGGTTGGTCGGCGAACATGGTGTTGAGTGCACCGGCCGCGACGCCGAGGCCAGCGAAGAGATGGCCGGTGTATCCGCCGATCGCAAGTGGCAGCACGATCGCGGCGGTGTTGCGCAACGCGACGGTCAACGGCACGTCGCGCTTGCCCGTCTGCAACAGCGTGCGCAGCAGCGGATGGTGTTGCAGGCGCGCGGCGATATTCATGCGCGCATTGTGCCCGAGGGTCCCGCAGCGCAGTCGACATCGGGTCAGAGACCGCGGCCCGCGGCTTGCATTCGCGGAATGCGCGGTTTAGGGTGGCCTGCAAATCCGCATCGGCACACAGGGGAACGCGCATGATCCGCGTGGTGTTGGTGGACGATCACGAATTGGTGCGTTCGGGATTTGGCCTGATCCTTTCCGGGCAATCCGACATCGAGGTAGTCGGCGAAGCCAGCAACGCCGAAGACGGATTGCGCCTGGTGCGCACGATGAAGCCCCACGTGGCGCTGATCGACGTGCACATGCCGGGCATGAGCGGCATCGAACTGACCGAGCGCGTACAGCGTTCCCGCTTGCCCACGCACATCGTGATCCTCACGGTGGTGCAGGACGCGCAATTTCCGCGTCGGTTGTTGCAGTCCGGTGCGCTCGGCTATCTCACCAAGGGTTGTCCGGCCGAGGAATTGCTGACCGCGGTGCGCACGGTCGCGCAGGGCAACCGCTATCTCGACGCGACGGTCGCGCGCGAGATGGCCCTGGCGGCGGTGGATGGCGACGCGTCCCCGCTGGAATCACTGTCCTCGCGCGAACTGGAAGTGGCGCTGATGCTGGCGCGCGGGTTGGCGGTCAACGAGATCGCCAACCGCCTGCATCTGAGTGCCAAGACCGTGTCCACCTACAAGCAGCGCCTGTTCGAGAAGCTCGGCGTGCAGCACACCATCGCATTGGCGCACGTGCTCTCGGCGAACGGTTTGCTCGAAGATGTCCACGCACGGCCATAGCCATCCCTGAACCGTCTGCCGGGCGATCGCCGCATCCGAGCGACGCGCGCCCCAAGCCACCCATGACGTTCAAATCGGCGATCCCTGCCGATTTCAATGGGCGGCCCGCAACCCGCTTTCGCTCGCGACGGTTCTTCAGGGTCGCTCCGGCGCTGCTTGACTGGGACGGGGGCGTTACTCCTGTGGCTTGTCCGGTTGCCGTGGTTCCGCGGGTGCCGCCGGTGTGGCGGGCGGCGCGGGCGGCAGCACGCTGGGTGCCAGGATGGGCCGAATCGCGCCGGACAACGGACGCGGCGTCGGAATGGCCGGGTGGCGCAGTGGCTGCACGGCGGGCCGTGTGGAAGGCGGCGCCGCGAACAGCGAAGGCGTGACCGGCTCTGGCTTCGGCACCGCGGGCGCGATCGGATTCGCGGGCGGCACGGGCGCAGCGGCTGGTGCAGACGGCGTCGGAAGCGTCATCGCGGGCGCGCTCGGTTCGACGGGCCGCGAAGATTCCGGCGTGCGCGCGGATGGCGTCGGCGTCACCGCATCGGTCGAGGCTGCGGGTTGCGCTGTCGGCACCGCCGGGCGCGGCACGGCCGCGGTCGACGCGCTCGCCGCGATCGGCGGCTGCGATGATGGCGCAGGCGTTACGGGCGTGTGCTCGGGAGCGGCGAACAACGGCGGCGTGACGGGTGCGTGCTCGCGAGTCGGGGACGCGGCGGGCGTCGTTGTCGGACGCGATGTGTTCCCGCCCGATGCCGACGCGGGGTGCGGCGCCGATTCGGTAGTGCGGGGAGCGGAGGGCCGCTCGTTGTGCGACGGCGCACCACTGCGATCGGCGTCTTCGTCGTCGACGTCATGGGGCACGGCGGGCGCAGTCCCGTTCTGTGCGGCTGCATTCGCATGCTTGCGACGGCGTCCGCCGCGGCGTCCGCGACGGCGCTTGCCGGTGCCCGGTGCGCCGGCAGTGGCCGGAGTGGTCGCGTCCGGGGAGGATTCCGCGGCACTGACCCCGCCCGATTCGGTAGCCGGCGCGGCCGCCGGCCTTGCAGCGGCCGGATGCGGCGCCTCGTGCTGCGACGCGGGCCTGGATTCCTGCGCGCGGGGTTCACCGGCGGGTTTCGCTGCCGATGCCGCGGGTGCTGCCGGCTTTTGCGCCGGACGCTGCGCCCGCTGCGACTCCTCGCTGCGCGATTTGTTCGCCTTTGGCTGCGCGGACTTGGCGGCTTGCGCGGACTGCTGACGCGGGCGACGCGAATCGCCGTCACGTTCGTGCCGGCTGCGGCGTGCGTCGTTGCGCGAGGCATCCGCACGGCGTCCGCCCTGCTTTTCGCGGCGCGGCGCATTCTCCGACGACTGGGTGCGCGGCGCTTGCGTTAGTTCCGCCAGCGTTGCTTCCGGCGCGGGGGTTGCGCGGAACCAACCGAACAGGCGTCCGAGCAAACCGCCAGATGCGGCGGCGGCATTGTGTGTGGCGGCAACCGGTGCGGACGCCGGTACCGGCGGGATTTCTTCGCGCTGCGGCATCGGGGTCGCCCGCTGGATGCCGCTGACCGCGGGTTCCTCGCCGTGCGCGACCACGCCCATGCGCGGCTGTGGCGTGGGGGCGACTTCGGTCAGGCGTTCGTAGCTGGGCTTGGCGTGTTCGCCCATCTCGCTGTCGCGGATGCGGGTGATTTCGAGGTGCGGGGTCTCCAGGTTTTCGTCGGCGACCACCACCACGTGCACCTTGTGGCGCAGCTCGATCTCGACCACGCTGGTGCGCTTCTCGTTGAGCAGGAAGTTGGCCACGCGGGCCGGCGCCTGCACCAGCACCTGACCGGTGTTTTCCTTCATCGCGTGTTCTTCGATCAGCCGCAACGCCGACAGCGACAGCGATTCGATGCCGCGAATGCGGCCATGGCCGTCGCAGCGCGGGCAGACGATCTGGGTGGATTCCTCGAGGCTGGGGCGCAGCCGCTGGCGCGACAGTTCCAGCAAGCCGAAGCGCGAAATGCGGCCCACCTGCACGCGCGCGCGGTCCAGCTTCAATGCGTTGCGGAGTTTTTCCTCGACCTCACGCTGGTGGCGCGAGCTTTCCATGTCGATGAAGTCGATCACGATGAGACCGCCAAGGTCGCGGATGCGCAACTGGCGCGCGATCTCGACTGCGGCCTCACAGTTGGTGTGGAACGCGGTGTCCTCGATGTCGCTGCCCTTGGTGGCGCGCGCCGAATTGATGTCGATGGACGTGAGTGCTTCGGTCGGATCGATCACGATCGAACCGCCGGACGGCAAGCGCACGTTGCGGTCGTAGGCGCTTTCGATCTGGGTTTCGATCTGGAAACGCGTGAACAGCGGCGTGGTGTCGTCGTACAGCTTGAGCTTGCGCAGACTGTTCGGCATCACCTGCTGCATGAACTGCTTGGCGTCTTCGTACAGCGCCGCTTCGTCGATCAGGATTTCGCCGATGTCGGCGCGCAGGTAATCGCGCAGGGCGCGGATGAACAACTTGGATTCCTGGTAAATCAGGAACGGCGCGGATTTCGCGGCGGCGGCTTCGGAAATGGCCTTCCAGAGTTGCAGCAGGTAGTCCAGGTCCCACTGCAGTTCCTCGGCATCGCGGCCGACGCCGGCGGTGCGCACGATCAGGCCCATGCCGTCCGGCACGGTGACGTGGTCCAGCGCTTCCTTCAGTGCCTGACGACCCTCGCCCTCGATGCGGCGCGATACCCCGCCCGCGTTGGGGCTGTTCGGCA
>DATCSF010000292.1:0-5406 GCA_036568625.1 Rhodanobacteraceae bacterium
GTCGTACAGGCGCCGGGTGACGTCGCGGTTCGAGACGTCGGCGAACACGTCCTGCTCCAGTTCCTGCAGTTCCTGCTTGAAGTCCTGCACGATCGGCAGGTAGTTGTCGACGATCAGGTCGAGGATGGAATACAGCGCAAAGCTGGGGCCGAGCGCAAGATACTCGGGTATCTGCTCGCAGGCGCGGCGCGCCGGCGCGTACGACTGTGAAGCGCCGTGCCGCACCGACAGCAGGTAGTGCTTGCCGACGAAAATGTGGGTTTCGCCGAAGGCGATGCTGCCTTCGGTCATTTGCGCGGTCTGCGCGACGACGAACAGCGAATCACCGTACGATTCGATCTTGGGCCGCTGGTGAGCATTGCGCGCGTCCTCGACGGCCAGTTCGTGCAACCCGAATTCGCCCTGCAATTTTTCCAGCAGCGGCTCGTCCGGTTCGACCAGTCCAACCCAGACGAAGCCTTTTTGCTGCTCGAGGAAATCGCTGATCTCGTCCAGCGTGATGTCACGAATCTTTCGGCCATCGGCGCCGTAGGCGGCGCAATTGGCGACCATGGATTTCGTTGCGGGCGTGTCCATGGACCGATTATGCAGGATCGGCCGCGTGGCGACGCGGGATGGGACATGCGCGCCGGCTCATGGACCAGGATTCGGGCGCAATTCACGCGGAAGGCAGCAACGCCTCGACGGGTTCGCCCAGCCGCGCGAGATTTTTGCCGTGCAGCAGGATGCCGCTGGTCGCGTCCGCGGCCGACGGTTCGGTCACCTGGCGCACCGCCGCCAGCCCGCGGGCGTCGTCCAGCGCGAGCACCCAGGCGAGCTCGCCGCCCGGAAACCTCAACAGCGTGCCCACCGGCCACGCACCGAAATGCGCGATGTAGCGCTCTACCCAGCGCGGGTCGAACTGTCCCGGCGATTGCCGCAGGTGCTGATGGATCTGATGGACGGGGAGAGCGGCGCGATCCGGCCGATCGCGCCCGAGGGCATCGGCCACATCGACGATCGCGGCCAGGCGCATCAGCGCATGCAACTGCTCGCCGCTGCGGTGGCCCGGATAACCGCTGCCGTCCATGCGCTCGTTGCTGCCTTCGACCACGGTCTGGATGGCGACTGGCGACAGCCAATGACACGAGGCCAGGCGTTCCTTGACCAGCGCGACGTGTTGCCGGAATTGCCGCTGCTGTTCCGGGTCGAGGTGGGTTGCACCGCGCAGCGCGGGGGGCAGCAGCGCCTTGCCGAGATCGTGCACCATGCCGGCCGCCGCCAGCGCCTTGCATATCGTTGGCTGCAAACCCAGCGCCATGCCGATGTCCACCAGCCGCACCGCCACCGCCAGGCAGTGCCGGATCAGCGGCAGCTCCTTGTGCAGGCAGATCAGTGCGAACAACAGGCTTTCGCGATCTTCCGCGTGCAGCGCCAGCAGCCTGGCCGATTGCTGCGACAGCAGTTTCTGGTCGATGTGCCTGCCCTGGCGCAGCTTCATGACCTGGATCGCGAGAAACGACGCGCAGCCTGCCAGTTGCCGCGCCATCGGATGACGGTAGAGGTTGGCATCGGCGTCCACCGTGTCCTCGATCGTGCTGCCTGCATACAGCGACGAAGGCCGCAGACCGCTCTTGTCCGAGGCAGCGTGGCGCGCGGCTTCGCGTTCGGTTTCGCGCACCAGGAACCACAGCCGCTGTTGTTGCTCGCGGCCGCTCACTTCCAGACTGAACCCGCACAGGATGCGATCGTGCCGGAAACGCTGATGGCGCGGCCAGGCCGGCGCCGCGAACCGGCTACCGTCGGGGAAGGTCATTTCAAGTTGCAGCGGCCGGTGGCGGTCGTCCAGCAGGACCGCCGCGGCGGGTTCCAGGTCCGCCTGGCAACCATGCAGCGACAGATCGCGCAGATGGCCGCTTGCGGTGGCTTCCCCGTCCTGCAACTTGACCCGCACATTCATGCCGCGGCGCAGCCTGGCGCGGAAGCTGTCGCGCTGCTGATGTTTTTCCAGATACGGCGGAAATTCGCAGCGGCAATAGCGCCGCTGATCTTCTTCCCAGCAGTGCTGCACGGTCAGCACCGGCGAGCGCACCATGCCCTTCGGCCCCTGTCCGGTCAGCCGAAAACCCATGCCCTCGGACAGCGCCGGCGCAGGCTCCTGGGTGGCGCCGAGGTCCAGGTGCAGGGCATCGCCGCTGGCGGTTGCCACCACCACCGGCAGTTGCGCTGTTTGATCCTGTTCCGGGACCAGGAAAGCGCTGCCTGGCTGGTTCATGGTTTCCAGCAACCCGATGATTTCAGTGGGGTGGGCGATGCGGGTGTAAAAATCGCCGCCTGCTGTCATGGATGCCTCTTCGCCGGAAAGATGACATGGCTTGTCACGAACAGTTATCGGCCGCGCATGTCGCATTCTTTAGCGCATGTTTGTGATTGCACGGAACACGGCGAAGCGTGCCTTTTGAGGCGAATCACCTGCGAACGTCGCGACGGTCGCGCATCAGCCACATGCCAGCCAGCAAACCCGCCCAGGCGGGCAGTGCCAACATGATCCAGGGCAGGTTGTGTTGCGGGAAAGCCGGCATGAGCTTGGACAGCAGCCCGAACAACGAAAGCAACGTCAGCAATGCGGCCGTCGCCAGCGCCCCGCGCGAGCACGCGGTACCCGGTTTGCGCACCCGCAGCAAGGCCGGAATCAGCAGCCATGCAAGCGGGTTGAACAACCATAGATTCTCGTTGGCCCACGCCGCGCGGTGCGCGGTCGCGAACCACAGCACCAGCATCAGCACGCCCGCTATGCCCGCCAGCAGCGCGTACAACATACCGACCATGGCAAACCACCAACGCTCGATGTCGTACTGGTCACGCAGGCACGCCGACACGACGAAGGCGGCACCCAGCACCAACCCCGCGATCAGCAGCGGCCAACGCATGTCGGGCGGCGTCGAGGGCGGGGAGGGCAGGCGCTGGGGCGACAGCACGGTATCCGATTGCACCAGCAGTGTGCCGTCCGACGCGCGCACATCCCGCAGCTCGTTCATCAGCCGCGCCGGGATAAACCCACCGGTCCAGCGCGTCAACGGCTGGTCGGCGTAGGGGCCAAGGCCGAGGTCCAACAGGTACATCAACCAAGGTTGGCCGGACATCAGGCGGTCGGTTTCGCTGCGGTAGGTTTCGCCGCGCGCGGCGGGGCCGGCCAGTTGCCGTTGCAGCGCGCCGCCAAGCATACGATCGAGCGCGTCGCGTATACGCGTGGTGCAGTTGTCGGCGAAGTAGCGATAGCGGTAGCGCGAATGTTCCGGCTGCACGTTCCAGACCAGGAAGTCGCGAAGCTGCGCACGTTGCGCGGGCGTCAGGTTGAGCTGCTGGGCGGTGATCGAACGGCCTTCGCCCGAATACTGCTGGATGTCGTCGGCAAGCGGCCAGGCGGCGGCGCGGTAGATCATGATGCCGCGCGCGAAGTTGAGATAGAAATCCTTCTGGTCGAAGTCGAACAGGCCGTAGTTGAAGGCGTAGGCTTCTCCGCTCGAGGTGTCGGTGATCACCAGCGCATCGTGGCCAAAGCGCTCCCAGTAGATCGTGCCCGGGCCGTAGGTGTAGAGGTCCACGCGCAAGTCGGCGCCGGGTGCATCGGCCACGCCGGCATGGGCGAGGGGGGTTGCCAATGCAAGAAGCAGCATGAACGATGCCGCAAACAGGCGCGCGATCGTGGACGCAGCGTGTCGGGTTGTCCGATGCGAAGAATTGGGCAGCAAGGATGGATTCCCACCACGCGGAAACGACGCATGATGCCGCGTTTTGCGCGTTCGCGGAATTGTCCGGGTCTCGTCATTCCGGGGCTGCCCGCTTTTTTCGGGCGGTCCCGGAATCTGGCTTCCGGATTTCGCGGACGGGTTGGAGCCTGGGACACGCACTGGATGGACGCGCATCGTCCATGACGCTTGCCCTGCCGGTTGCCTGCGGTGTTCGCGTTTGCAATTCCCCGATCAAGTCCGGCACCAGCCCTGCACACGCAGCCAGGTAGCGCCGCCGACGAGGCCGGCGGCACTCTTGAGGACGAAGAAAATCGCGCTTTCCCGAGAGCCCCGCTATGCCGCGGCTCCCGTGCGCACGCGGAACTGCAGAATCCTTCGCTCATCCGCGCGGGTCACGTCGAATGACCAGTCGCCCAGCATGGCGGTTTCGCCGGGATCGGGCAGGTGACCGATCTCGGCGGTGACGAGGCCGCCGACGGTGTCGTACTCCTCGTCGGAAAACGCCGTGCCGAACTGCTCGTTGAAATCCTCGATGGGCGTCAACGCGTCCACCAGCCAACTGCCGTCGGCTTGCGCGGTGATCAGCTTCGGCGGCGCGGCTTCGTCGTGTTCGTCGTCGATTTCGCCGACGATTTCCTCCAGCACGTCCTCGATGGTGACGAGGCCGGCGACGCCGCCGTATTCGTCGACTACCACCGCCATGTGGTTGCGCGAGCGGCGAAATTCCGCCAGCAGCACGTTGAGACGCATGGATTCGGGGATCATCACCGCATGACGCAGCAGCGCGCGCACATCAAGCGAGCCGTTGTCACCGCGTTTCAGCAGGTCCTTGGCCAGCAAGATGCCGAGGATTTCGTCCTTGTCCTCGCCGTGCACGGGAAACCGCGAGTGGCCGGATTCGATCACGGTTTCGAGGATCGTCGGCAGATCGTCGTCAACGTCGATCGTCACCATTTGCGCGCGGGGCACCATCACGTCGCCCACCACCATTTCGGTGACGTGGATAGCGCCTTCGATCATCGCGAAGGTTTCGCCGGTGAGCAGCCCGTTGTTCTGCGCCTCACGCAGTTCCGCGAGCAATTCCTCGGGGCTGCGGGGTTCGCCTGAGAGCATGTGGCCCAAACGATCCCACAGCGAGCGGTGGGCGGGGCCGGTAGTACTTGGGGGTTCTGCGGACATAAGTGAAAACACGTCCCCGTGGGGGCGGAACGATCATTGTAACGGAAGAGCGGGCGCGGAGTAGCAATGGGCCCGGGAAAGCAGCCACAGGTGGCTCTGGGTCTCGGGTTGGAGCCCCGCTGCCCGCCCCCACGGTCCCGCTTCAATAGGGATCGGCGATGCCAAGCTTCGCGAGAATGCCCGTCTCGAGCTTTTCCATGCGCGCGGCGTCGCGCGCATTCTGGTGGTCGAAGCCCAGCAGGTGCAGCATGCCGTGCACGGTCAGGTGCGCGTAGTGGTCGCGTCGGGCCTTGCCCTGGTCGCGCGCCTCGCGCGCGACCACCGGCGCGCAGATCGCGAGGTCGCCCAGCAGCGGCAAAACGACACCGCGCGGCAATTCCGCCGGAAACGACAGCACGTTGGTGGCGTAATCCTTGCCGCGATATTGCAGGTTCAGCGCGCGGCCCTCGCGCGCGCCGACGATGCGGATGGAAAGTGCGGCGGGCTTGCGGTGACG
>DATCSF010000293.1:0-8328 GCA_036568625.1 Rhodanobacteraceae bacterium
GCGCTGCTGTTCCGGGCCTTCGATCTCGATGCCCACATCCCAAAAACCATTTGTGACGTGGCATCGGTCGCTTCCCTGACCTGACTGTGCGGCCCTCTCGCGCCGTATCAGGATCGCGCGGTACGCCGGCGGGCGGGTGCAGCACCGCACGGCAAGTCACAAAGCGTCTTTTCACGCGCGATCCAGGCACAACGCAAGAAGGACGCCGTGCTGTCCCTCTGCATTGTATTTTACGATTGCGCCGATTGCGGCCGCGTGGTTTGCGAGGGCGCAGGATGCGTCCCTGGGGAAGGCTTGCCGTTCAAGCCACGAAGAGTGGTGATGTGGGTGTTGCCCCGGGGAGCGGAAATGGGCGTTCGAGGGGATTTGTCCGATTCCGGGATGCTTCCAAGCAAGCCCGGAATGGACGCCAAGCAGGGCCATGGCACGGGGCGCAGGATCCATTGCGCCCGTCCAACTGTGCCGTGCCGTCCATGGCGCGGTATCTGCCTCGGATGCCGGGGCTCTGTTAGAACTTGAATCTGACGCCAAGCGTCACCGAGCGGCCGTACCGGAAGTAGCCTTCCGACAGCAGCGGGTTTCCGTTGAGGCTGTACGTTTGGGCCTCGTCGAGCAGGTTCTGTCCTTCGAGCGAGATACTGAACTGGTCGTTGATTTCGTACGAAGCGTGTGCGGTCACCCAGGTAAGCGGGTCGGCGAGCTCGTTGTAGCCGTTGCCCAGCACCCCGATCGCGGTCACGAAACCGTTGGTGTGGTCCGCAGTGGCACCGATGGACCATGGGCCTTTCTCGTACATCAGGCTCACCGAATACACCGATGGCGCGATGCCTTCGAGCGGCCGCTCCTGGCCATCGACCCAGCTCTTCGACCAGTTGCGGGTGTATTGCATCCGGAATCCAAAACCATTCTTCCAGAAGTGTTGCAGGCCGACTTCAAGTCCGTGCACTTTCGCGTAGTCGCCGTTGATCGGGCGGATCACGTTGAACAGGGTGGGGCCACTCGTGACCGGATCGCCGTTCGCGTCCACGATTGGGCCGACCCCGATGTCTTTGCCTGTCTCGAAGCTGGTGGTGATCTGGTTTTCGATGTGCTTCTGGAACACGGCAAAGTTGAAGATCGACTTGTCGTCGAAGTACCACTCCAGCGATGCGTCGCCCTGGCGTGCGCTGTAGGGCTTGAGATTGACGTTGCCACCGAACACTTGGGTGAACTCGCCCCACGAAACACTCTGGGTCGTGCTGGTCGGCGCCAGTTGCTCGACCGAGGGGCGTGCCATCGTTTTCGCTGCACCGAGACGCAGCTGCAACTTGTCGGTGAAATGCCACACGAAGTTTGCAGACGGCAACACGAAGGTATAGTTGCCCTCCTGCGTGATCGGAGTCGGAGCGGCATATTTCGCCGTGTAATTGAACGGTCCATTCTCCGTGATGCTCAGGATCTGGGCGTCCCACGCCTGGGAGGTGGTATCGGTCTTGACCAGCCGTACGCCGATGTTGCCGTCCCAGTGTTCCCCCGACGCGTCTGCTTGCAAATAGCTGCTGAAGGTTCGCTCGGAGACGCGATAGCTCTGCAGCGGATTCCAGGCAGGTGCGGCGGCGCTGAATTCGTAGGATCCGCCGCCCGGGCGAGGATGGCCATCGTAGGCGCGCAATGCTGCCAAGTACCCTTGTATGTCAAAGGCCATGAAGCTGCGCGGGAAACTCGAGTGCACGTCGCTCATGAAGTTGGGCAAGGTGAACCTGTGCGACAGGACGTTGCCGTCAAGGTCTCCCACGTTGATCGCGTTTTGGCCCGAATAGTAATCGGCGCCACCGGTGAAAGTGTTGTCGACCAGATCGCGTGCCTTGCGCCGGTCGGTGAAGTTGATGCCGAACTTCAGGTTGTCCACGTGGAACCGGTCGACGAACAGGTTGCCGGCGAGCGATGTGCCGTTGATACGGTCGTCGATGTTGTCGCCGCCGAGTTGGAAGTAGTGGGTGTTGAAGTCGGACGGACCGAATTCGCCGTTGGCCAGGCCTGAACTCAGGTCGCGGCCGTCGTCGAACGTGGTGGTGACGTCAGGCACCCTGTCACCGGTCAGTTCGATGCGGGTGACGTTGGGCTGGTTCATGCGCAGGACCACGTAACTGTCCTGGCCGCCCGAGTGCCGGCGCGAAGTCGAACGGTACGCGTCGCCGACGAGGCTGAAATCAGGCGTTACCTGCCAGGCCACGTTGGCGCCGAACAGCGCGGTATCCACCACGCGATAATTGGTCATGTTCAACAGTTCCGGATTGAGCCGCAACTCCGGATCCGGGTTGTCCAGGGTAAGCCCGGTGACGATACCGTTTTGCACCGTCATGTCGGACCAGCGGCCGGGGGAGAACAGCGGGTAGAACGACTGCTGGTACCCGATCTGCGGTGAATTCAGGCGTGTCTTGAGCCCGTCTACCTTCACGCGCAGCGAATCGGTCGGCCGCCATTCGAGGCTGCCCGACAAGGCGAGGCGCTTCTTGTCCTCCAGGATCGAGCCGACCCGGAACTGTCCGGGTCCGATCAGGCCGTACTCGTCCGGATCCAGCTGACCATTGCCGTTGGGGTCGATGCTTCCGCCCCACGCGTTGCCCCACGGCCAGCTCGGGTCGTTGGGGTCGGCGTTGCGGGTCCAGCCGCCATCGTTGCCGGCAACATCGGTGCGGTCGTGACGTTTCGCGTAGACAAGGCCGGCCATCACACCGAAAGTGTCGTTGGCAAAAGTATTGCTGTACGCCGCGGACAGCTTGTGTCCGTTGAGGTCGGACATCTGATTGTGATCGCCCTCGAGACGCACCACACCACGCTGCCCGGACCGGTCGAATGCACTTCCCGAACGCAGGTTCACCAGGCCGCCAATGGCGCCCTCGGTCAATGACGCCTCTGCGCCCTTGATTACGTCGGCGCCGCTGATGACGTCGGCTGGAAGTACGTCGAAGGCGAAATCGCGGCCGGGACCATCCGTTGCAAGGATTCGATTGTTGAAGGTGGTCAGCGTGTATTCGGGCCCCAGGCCGCGCACGCTGACCTTCTGTCCTTCTCCCCCGGCGGTGCGCGAAATGGCGACGCCGGTGATGTGGCTCAGGGAGTCGGCAACGTTGTCGTCAGGGAACTTGCCCAGTTCCAGTGCGGTGATCGAGTCCTGTACGGTGGATGCATTGCGCTTCAGACCCACTGAACGCACGAGGCTGGCACGTACCCCCGTAACCTGGATCGTTGTCAGGGTGGCGATGTCGTCATCACCCTTTTTCGAATTGTCATCTTGCGCGCTACCGCTCGTCGCCGCGGTTGCAGGAGACAGTGCAGGATCCTGGGCTTGCTGTCCCTGCGCCAATCCGACACCGGGAACCCACAGAGCCAAAGCAATGCCGCAAACGAGCGATTTTTGTTGCAGACAGGCGATCTTCATGGTTCCTCCCCGATGTGCACGATGAGCCAAATTACGAAACAGAACGGAGCCTACACTATGTTTCGTTATGTATCAATAGCGAAATACAACGAACTGTTGCATACTTTGAACCCAGGGAGGATTTATGCCAGCCACACGCGATACAAGCCAACGCCGCCTGCAGATCAGCGAACTGGTCCACAAGCAGGGAAGTGTCCAAGTTGCGTCACTTGCACGTCGCTTTGGGGTAAGCCTGCAAACGGTACGCAAGGACCTGCGGTACCTCGCCGCGCGGGGTGTCATGACCCGCGCCTACGGTGGCGCGATTGACAGCAACGCGATCGGCGGCGCGCCGGCCGAGCCTACTTACGAGGCCAAGCGGGTGGTCCATCTGGACGACAAGCGGCGTATCGGCAGGCGTGCTGCAGAGCTGGTGGAAGCAAGCAACACCATCGTCATCGACTCGGGCACCACGGGCATCCAGCTTGCCGAGGCATTGCCCAACATCGACATCACGGTGGTAACCAATGATTTCGGCGTGCTGTCGGCGTTGTCCTCCAAGCAGGCCATCGACATTGTCATGCTTGGCGGCGAGTTGCGCCGCAGGAACATGGCGTTCTACGGCGGGTTGACCGTGGAGGCGCTCGCCGGGCTGCAAGTGGACATGCTGTTTCTCGGCGTCGACGGGTTCGACCTCGAGCGCGGCATCACAACGCATTACGAGCCGGAGGCAACGCTCAATCGAAAGATGGTCGAGGCGGCGGGCAAGGTCATCGCCATTACCGACAGTTCCAAGTTCGGGCGGGTCTGCTTGCACCGAATCCTGCCCATCTCCGGGCTGGATACGCTGATCACCGATATGGATGCCCCGGAAGAGATCCGCCAGGCCAGCAAGGAAATGGGATTCGAGTTGCTGTTGGCCTAGGGCCTGTTGACGCCACGCCAGCGAGCCGCATTGCTTCGGCGGCGATCGCTGCGCGAGGCGCGCCGCAGCGCGCCCCGATGGTTCCGATCAGCGCATGCGCCCATGGCGGGCGGCCGCCGCGGGGCGACCTTGCGGGCAAATTTTCGACGGCGCGGCGTCGGCGTGGCCTAATGGACGGACTCGCGCAACCCGAATACCCGCACGGCATTGCGGTAGTAGATCTTGTCGATGACGGTGCGCGGCAGACGCAACCCGGGCACGTCCGCGTTCAAGTCGTCGATCCGCTGCGTCATGCCGGTCGCAAGATAACGCCAGTCCGACATCCAGAAAGCATGGGCATCGCGACGAAATGCCTCATCGTCGGCGCCGGGCGCGTGCGTCAGGTCGCTTCCGTAAAGCAGCCGGTCCTGATACCGGATGAAGAAGTTGCGGACGCGGTTGTAATCCTGCAACGACTGGTACTGCACCTGGCTCATGCGCGCCGCAAGATCCACCGTGGCATTGGGGTGCCGGTCCAGGAATTCGGCGAGGCGGTCGACGCTCCATTCCAGGCTGGCCATGTGGGCGCCGACGAAACGCAAGTGCGGATGGGCTTCGACAAAGCGGTCGCGCACGGCCATCAGCGTTTCGTAGCGTGGCAGTTCGGGGTGCAACCAGGCGTGGTATTCGGGGTGATTGCGAAAGTATTCACGGTCGTTGTCCGTGGTCATTTCCGACAGGGGCAGCCAGCAATTGTAGGGCTCGCCCTGGTGGTCGATCAGCGCTACGCCAAGGCGCTGCACGGTCTCCGCCACCGGGGCGAGCCTCGGGTCATCCAGCATGATCAACTTGCCGTCGGCGTCCTTCTCGATCATGCCCACGTTTTTCCAGATCTTCACTGCAACCGCGCCGCGCGCCACGTCCGCTTCCAGGCGGTCCTCGACGCGCTGGAGCCAGCCAGGCTCGCCAAAACCCCGCATCGAGAAGGTCGTTGCCCAGTGGAAGCGCACCGGGTCGCGTGCGGCCAGTGCGAGTGCGGCCTGCCGCTGCTGGTCGACGGTCGGGAAGTCGGGGTAATCCACGTTGATCGACAACAGTTCGAATCCGTCGGCCCGGGCCTGCTCCAGAAACGCCGTTGAATCAGCGTTCGCATGAACGTGCGCGTCGAACTTGCGCACCTGCGCGAAGTCGGCCAAGCCATAAGGGGTGTCCGTGACGGGAGGCGAAGCCAGTGCAGGCAGCGCGCACAACGCAAGCAAGGGCAGAGCTCGAAGGAGGAGGGTCAACATACCGGTTCCTGGCGTAACGAAACTACTAATACACTAAACGAAACATATCGATTGCACAAACCGAACGTTTGGCGCAGAATGGGGGTATCTGGGACTTCGGGAGCGCCGGGATGCCACATGTGGGACGCCGCAACCTTCTCAAGCTCGCCGCAGGTATCGCGACGTGGGTAGCGTTACCTTCCTGGGCCCGCAAGTCGTCCCCGGGTGGGGGCGCGTCTCCCTTGCCGGGCGCGGCTGCGCTGCGCGGTTCCGGTGGCGATCGGGCGCTGGTGGCCGATGACAGCTTGGCGATCGGTTTTGACGACCAGTTGCATACCCGGGTGTTTGCGCGCGATCGCGCCATCACCGGCCACGATGCCAGTGAGGCGCTGTTGGGGAAGGACGGCGACCTTGCGGCCTTCCACTTCACCGGCCATCGGGTCGAACCCATCGCCGACCCACAGCATGGTGACGGCACCCGCCACACCGTGACCGGGCGCTCGGACACGGCGATCGAGAAGACCGTCGAGGTTGCCTTTTTCTCGCGCCATCCCGGCATGGCGGTGTTGCAGGTGCACTACCGGAATCACGGGGCGCAGCCATTGATGGTGAACGGCTGGCGAAACGTCGCGCACGAATTGCCCGACGCGCCGGGTGGCTTCTGGAGTTTCTCGGGTACCACCCACCAAGACCGGCGCGACTGGGTGCAACCGGTCGGGAAGGCGTTCGATCAACGCAATACGCTTGGAATGGATGCGTCGGACTACGGTGGAGGAACACCGGTCGCCAATGTGTGGCGTCGCGACGTCGGCATCGCCGTGGGGCACCTGGAACCCGTGGCACGCCTGCTTGACCTGCCGGTGCGCAAAACGCGGCGCGGTGCGGCCATCGCAGTCGAATCCACACACCCAGCCACGCTGGCACCCGGCGAAACGCTGACGACCGAGCGCACCTTGCTGTGCGTGCACCACGGCGACCATTTCGCACCGCTGAAGCAATATCGCGACTTCATGGCGGAGCAGGGGCTGATCGCGCCCGTGGCGCCGGCGGCTGCGTTCGCGCCCGTCTGGTGTACTTGGGGCTATGGGCGCGACTTCACCCGTGAGCAAATCCTGGCGACGCTGCCGAAGGTGCGCGAGCTGGGTTTTGGCTGGGCCGTGCTCGACGATGGCTGGCAAACCAACGAGGGCGACTGGCGGGTCGATCGGCGCAAATTCCCGCGTGGCGAAGATGACATGCGCGCCTTCGCGCGCGCCGTGAAGGACGCGGGCTTGCGGCCACGCCTGTGGCTTGCACCGCTGGCGGCCGATCCGGGCAGCGACATCCTGCACGACCACCCCGACATGTTGCTGCTCGACCAGAATGGCTCGGTCCAGAAAATCAGCTGGTGGAACGCGTTCACCCAGTGCCCCGCTTATCGACCCACGGTCGATTACTACGTCGCTTTGGTAACGAAGATCATTGGCGACTGGGGCTTTGACGGCATCAAATTCGACGGACAGTATCTCAACGCCGTCGCGCCCTGCTACAACCCGGCGCACCACCACGCGCGCCCGGAAGAGTCGTGCGAGAAGCTGGCCGACTTCTGGAAGGCGATCCACGAAGCCGTGCACAAGGCAAACCCCGACGCGGTGGTCGAATTGTGCCCTTGCGGCACCGCGTTCGCCTTCCACAACCTGCCTGCGACTGACCAGTACCCGGCATCGGATCCGACCTCGTCCTGGCAGGTGCGCAGCAAGGGAAAATCCATGAAGGCGTTGATGGGCGACCGCAGCAGCTATGCGGGGGACCATGTCGAACTGAGCGACGGCGGGAAGGATTTTGCGTCCAGCGTCGGCATCGGTGCGGTGATCTCGACCAAGTTCACCTGGCCGAAAGACACCGACCACCCCTCCGAGCCGCTGCCACCCGGCGGCCTGGTGCTGACGCCGGAAAAGGAGGCGCTCTGGCGCAAGTGGAGCGAGTTGTACCGGCAGCACATGTTGCCGCACGGTGAATACCTCGGCGCGCTGTACGACATCGGCTTCGACCGTCCCGAGGCGCATGCCATCGCCAAGGACGATGCGCTTTACTACACCTTCTACGCCGACCGTTGGGACGGACGTGTGGAGTTGCGGGGCCTGGCCGCCGGCCGTTATCGCGTTCGCGACCTGTTCAATGACGTCGAGCTTGGCGTGGTCGATGCGAAAGCCAACACCTTGCACGCGCGCTTCGAACATTTCCTGTTGCTCAAGGCAACGCCCATCGGGAAATCCGCATGACCAGCGCGGTCGGTTCCTCCGCTCGCCGCATGTGGGTGGGTTGCTCGCTCACGACCGTGGCGCTGTGGGGCGTCTGGGGTGCGCTTTCGGGATTGTCGGCGGAACACGGGTTCCCCGAGACGCTGGTCTATTGCGTATGGGCGCTGACGATGATTCCGCCGGCGGTGATCGTGCTGTGGCTGGGCGGCTGGAAGCTCGATCGCACCCCGCGCGCGCTTGCCTACGGGCTGATGATCGGCCTGCTCGGCGCCGGCGGGCAGATGCTGCTGTTCCACACCCTGACCATCGGGCCGGCCTATTTCATCTTCCCCATCATCTCGCTGTCGCCCGTGGTGACCATCGTCCTGTCGTTTGCGTTGCTGCGCGAACGCACCGGGCGCGCGGGCACGCTGGGCATCGTGCTTGCGCTGGTGGCGTTGCCGTTGTTGAACCTGTCGGCGGGTGGCAGCGACGGGGCAGGAATAGGCTGGTTCCTGCAATCGATGCTGATCATGC
>DATCSF010000294.1:0-6322 GCA_036568625.1 Rhodanobacteraceae bacterium
GTCTTGTGCGCCGCGAAATCGAGCATCTGGTGGAAATCGTCGGATACCGGATGCGCGATGTCGGCCAGATCCTCGGCGAAGGTGTTGCGCATTTCGGCTTCCATCAGCAGCAGGCCCGCGCGGCGCATCTTCTGGAACGGCCAGTCGGAAAAATCCAGCGCCTGGCGTTCGGCGAGTTCGCGTTCCAGCCGCGCCAGCGCGGATTCGAACGCCTCGATCACGGCCGGCTCGACGCCGATCGCAGCGAGATCGGGCAACACGCCGCAACGCAGGTGGTTGGGGTTCCAGTCCGGCGGCTGCAGCGCGACACGGCGCCGGCGCGAGCGCGGATCGTCGGCGTCGTAGCCGGCCAGCACTTGCAGCATCACCACCAGATCGCCCACGCTGCGGCCGAGGATGCCGACCGCATCCAGCCGGCGCGCAGCCGGCACCAGCCCGCGCGTGGAAATTTCGCCATGGGTCGGCTTCAGCGCGAACACACCGCAGTAGCTCGCGGGAATGCGCACCGAACCCAGCGTGTCCGAACCGATCGCGACCGGCGCCATGCCCGCCGCGACCGCCGCGGCGGAACCGCCGGACGAACCGCCGGCCACGCGGTTCGCGTCGAACGGGTTGCGCGTGGCGCCGAAATGCGGATTGCACGTGGCCGCGCCCAGCGCACCTTCATCCAGATTGGTCTTGCCGAGCAACACCGCGCCGGCCGCGCGCAGGCGTGCGACCGCGTGCGCGTCGTTGCGCGCGACGTGGTTTTCGCGCGTCGGCAGGCCTGCACGCGTCGGATAACCCGCCACGTCGAAATTATCCTTGATCGCGACCGGAATGCCGTCCAGGCGTCCCATCGGCCCTTCGCGCCGACGGCGCTGCGCGCTGGCGGCCTGGTCGCGCACGATGTCCGGACGGACATCGATGAACGCGTGCAACCCGGGATCGCTTCGTTCGATCGCGGCGAGACACGCTTCGGCCAGCGCCTCGGGCGTGGTGCGTCCGGATGCAAGCCAATGCAGGCATTGCCACACGCCCCCGCGCCGCAGCGCATCCGGACCCAGCATTTCAACTTCTTCGATTGCGCTCATGCATCCTCCTTGGGCCCGATTATGCGGGTTTGCCGGGTGTACGGGAACCCAAGACAATGGTCGGTAGAGACGAGGCGATGACGGGAGCTGCCATGAGCGAACGCGAAACGATGGAATACGACGTGGTCGTGGTGGGCGCGGGACCAGCGGGGCTCGCGTTCGCGATCCGCCTGAAACAGCTCCAACCCGATACGCGCGTGTGCGTGATCGAGAAGGCCTCGACGGTCGGCGCACACATTCTTTCCGGCGCGGTGATCGAACCCGCGCCGCTGGATGCGCTCTTGCCGAAATGGTGCGATGCTCCACCGCCGATCTGCGTGCCGGCCACGCACGACGAATTCCTGTGGCTGCGCGATGCCAAGCGCGCTTTGAGGCTGCCCACGCCGCCACAAATGCACAACGCGGGCAACTTCATCGTGTCGCTGGGCGCCCTGTGCGCGTGGCTGGCGCCGCAGGCCGAGGCGCTGGGTGTGGACGTGTTCCCCGGTTTCGCCGCCGCCGATGCGGTGTTCGACGACGCGGGCGCGGTCGCCGGCGTGCGCATCGGCGACATGGGCGTCGCGAAGGACGGCTCGCACAAACCGGGTTACACGCAGGGCATCGACATCCTCGCCAAACTCACGGTGCTTGCCGAAGGTTGCCGCGGCAGCGTCAGCAAGCAACTGATCGCGAAGTACGGCCTCGACAAGCATTGCGATCCGCAAACCTACGGCATCGGTTTGAAGGAACTGTGGCAACTGCCGCCGGGCCGCGTGGAACCCGGACGCGTCACCCACACGGTGGGCTGGCCGCTCGACAACAAGACTTACGGCGGCAGCTTCATCTACCACCTCGACAAGGATCGCATCGCGATCGGTTTCGTCGCGGGGCTCGATTATTCCGACCCGCTGTTCCGGCCGTGGGAAGCGTTCCAGCAACTGAAGAATCACCCACGCATCAAGCCGCTGCTGGAAGGCGGCAGCATCGTCTCGGGCGGTGCGCGCGCGCTGATCGAGGGCGGCCTGCAATCGCTGCCGAATACGGAAATGCCGGGCGCGCTTCTGATCGGTGACGCGGCGGGCTTGATGAACGTGCCCAAGATCAAGGGCACCCATCAGGCGATCCGTTCCGGCATGCTGGCGGCCGAGCACTTCGCGGAAAAACAATCGGGCGAAGGCTTCGATGCACGCCTGCGCGCATCACCGATCGCGAAGGAATTGAAGAAAGTGCGCAACATCCGGCCCGGTTTCCACGGCGGGCTGTGGCGCGGCTTGTTCAATGGCGCGTGGGAAACCGTGACCGCCGGTCTGTCGCCGTGGACGCTGAAGAATCACGCCGACTGGTCGTCGCTGGAGAAACTCGATCCGCCCGCGACGAAACAAACCCGCCCCGGCCCGAATGCGCGCTCGCCGCGCGATCCCGGCTGGATCGAACGCACGCTGCCGCCACGCGATCGCCTGGCCGGCGTGTATTTCGCCGCTACCCAGCACGACGAGGACCAGCCCGTGCACCTGCACGTGCTCGATACCAACATCTGCGTCGACCGCTGCACCGTCGAATACGGCAATCCCTGCACGCGTTTTTGCCCCGCCAATGTGTACGAGATGGTCGAGGACACCGGCGCCGACGGCAACAAGTCCCTGCGCCTGCAGATCAACGCCGCGAACTGCGTGCACTGCAAGACCTGCGACATCAAGGATCCCTACGAGATCATCAACTGGGTGACGCCGGAAGGCGGCAGCGGCCCCAATTACCAGAACCTGTAAAGGGACCGTCGAGCGACCCGCCGTCATTCCCGCGCAAGCGGAAACTTTCCCGAGCGGCGGTCGATGCGCCCCGACACCGGGTTCCGGATGTCGCTTCGCGACTATGTTTGCAGGACGGCAAACGCGAACGCCGAAGGCGGCGCGTAGCGCGAGCGCCATGGACGGCGCGAGTGTTCCGGGATGACGAATCACCCCACTGAGTCCGACAAATGTCAGACATTCGCATTGCCCTTGCCACCGCGCGCGCGGCGCGCGGCACCGATTACGACATGCCCCTGTTGCTGGCCGCACTGCACGCCGCCGGCGCAAAGGCGCATGAGGTCGACTGGGACGACGACGCGATCGACTGGTCGCACTTCGATCTCGCGCTGCTGCGCTCGACCTGGGATTACTTCGAGCGGCTGCCGGCATTCCTGGAATGGGCCGAACGCGTGTCCCGGCAAACGCGTCTTCTGAATCCGCTCGACGTGATCCGCTGGAATACCGACAAGCATTATCTCGGTGATCTGGAGCGCGCCGGCGTGCCGGTGGTGCCGAGCACATTCCTCGAGCCGGGCGGGGACGCCGCGGCTGGTGTCGATGCACTGCTTGCGGCGCACCCCGCGTCGCGCGACATCGTGGTCAAGCCCGCGGTGGGCGCGGGTTCGCGTGACGCGCAAAGACACCCACGCGGCAACCGCGACGCCATCGTCGCACACGCGCAGCGCCTGCTCCGCATGCGCCGCAGCGTCCTGCTGCAACCGTACCTCGAGCACGTGGACGAACACGGCGAAACCGCGCTGCTGTTTTTCGACGGCGCCTTCAGCCACGCGATCCGCAAGGGCCCGCTGCTGAGACGCGGCGAGGGCCCGACGACCGGGCTGTACGCCACGGAGACCATCGAACCGCGCACGCCCTCGGCCGGTGAACTGGCCGTCGCGCAACATGCGTTGGCGGCGATTCCGTTCGACCAGCCGCTGTTGTACGCACGCGTGGACCTGATCCATGACGATGACGGGTCGCCGCGTTTGCTGGAGCTGGAATTGGTGGAGCCATCGGTGTTCGCCGCGCACGCGCAGGGCGCCGCCGAACGGTTTGCGCGCGCCATCGTGCGGCGCGCTGAAACAGGACTCCCGCGGGGAGAAGGATTGGGGTGACGGTACGGGTTGCGCGTATCTGCTGATCGGCGACTGGCTCTTCCTCATGGGCTGCCTCGCGCTGCCGTTCCTGCCCGGCGCCGCGCTGCAGCTCGGCTATTTCGTGTCGTACGCGCGCTTCTTCAGCCACACCGAAGTCGGGCAAGTGCGCGAAGCGTAGTCGGTTACAATGCGCGGATGCCGTTTGACGATACAGGCAACTAGGGAATTCCTATGAAGGTTCTGGTCGGTTACAAGCGCGTGGTCGATTTCAACGTGCGCATCCAGGTGAAGCCGGACGGCTCGGGCGTGGTCACCGATGGCGTCAAGCTGTCGCCCAATCCGTTCGATGACATCGCCCTGGAAGAAGCATTGCGGCTGCGCGAAAAAGGCATTGCCGAGGAAGTGGTGATCGCCACGATCGCGCCCGCCGACGCGCAAGCCCACCTGCGCAATGGGCTCGCGATGGGCGCCAATCGCGCGATCCACGTGGTCACGCCCGACCCGGTGCAGCCGCTTGCCGCAGCGCGCGTGTTCCTGAAACTGATCGAGAAGGAACAACCCGGCCTGGTGATCCTCGGCAAGCAGGCGATCGACGACGACTGCAACCAGACCGGCCAGATGCTGGCCGCACTGTGGGATCGCCCGCAGGCGACCTTCGCTTCCAAACTCGAAATTGCCGGCGACAAGGCCACCGTCACGCGCGAGGTCGATGCCGGCCTCGAGACCATCGAGGTCGATCTGCCGGCGGTCGTGACCACCGACCTGCGCCTGAACGAGCCGCGCTTCATCAAGCTGCCCGACATCATGAAAGCCAAGTCCAAGCCGGTCGAAACCATCGAGCTGTCCACGCTCGGCATCGAGCACGGCGGCGAGATCAAGACCACGCATTACGCGCCGCCGGCCAAGCGCTCGCGCGGGGTGATGGTGAAGGATGTGGCCGAGCTGGTGGGGCTGTTGAAGCAGAAAGGATTGGTGTGACCCACCCCACCCATGGCCATCGTCGCCGAATACACCATTCATTTTGATCGTCATTCCGGGGCCGTTCGCGGCTTCCTCGCGAACGGAACGCGGAATCGGTTTTCCGGCTGGATGAGACCGATTCCGGGTTCCGCGCTGTGCGCGGCCCCGGAATGACGATCCAAGAAAAAATACAGCTGCCGCATTTCAAGCAGGACAAACAATCCATGAGCAAAATCCTGATCGTCGCCGAACACCTGAATGGCCAACTCAACGTCTCGACCGCGCGTTGCGTGACCTGCGCCCGCGAGATCAAACCGGAATCCGTCGACGTGCTGGTTTTGGCTGATGCGCCCGACGCGATCGCGGCGCAGGCTGCAAAACTGGACGGCATTTCGAAAGTGCTGACCGTCGCGCGCGCCGAAAATGCGCACGCACTGGCCGCGGTGCTGGCACCCCAGATCGCGGCGGTCGCAAAGAACGGCTACACGCACCTTTTGTTCCCCTCGACCACCTTCGGCAAGGATGTGGCACCGCGCGTCGCCGCATTGCTGGGCATCGGACAGGTCAGCGACATCATGTCGGTAACGAACGCGCATGCCTTCGCGCGACCGATTTACGCCGGCAACGCCATCATCACCGTGGAAGCGCCGTCCGATGCCATCGTGGTCGGCACCGTGCGCACCGCATCATGGCCGGCCATGGCTGAATCCGCCAACGCGGCGCCGGTCGAGGCGGCGTCGATCGAAGCCACGATCCCCACGCATACGCGTTTCGTGGAATTGAAGCAGGCTGCGAGCGAACGCCCCGACCTGCAAGGCGCATCCAAAGTCGTGTCGGGTGGGCGCGGACTGGGTTCGAAGGAAAACTTCGACATCATCTACAAACTCGCCGACAAATTGCACGCCGCCGCCGGCGCCTCGCGCGCCGCCGTCGATGCGGGCTACTGCCCCAACGATATGCAGGTCGGCCAAACCGGCAAGATCATTGCGCCCGAGTTGTACATCGCGATCGGCATTTCCGGCGCCATCCAGCATCTCACCGGCATCAAGGACGCCGGCACCATCGTCGCGATCAACAAGGACGCCGACGCGCCGATCTTCGAAGTCGCCGACATCGGCTTGGTCGGGGACCTGTTCAAAATCGTGCCGGAATTGGAAGTGGCTGTGTGAAGAAGGCGCGGAGCCGGGTCGTACCGAGGGCGCCGAGTTGAGACGCATTTACCGTACGCTGAGCTTGGTGGCGGCTCTTCTCGTCACTGCGCTTTTCGCGTGGTATGTGGTGCGTTCCCTACGAGGACACGATCTGTCGTTGTATGCGACACCGCGTGCCGCTCTGGGAATCGTTCTGTCCGCGTTGATATGGCCAGTCGCTGCGCTGCCGCTCGCACTAGCTTGGGGCGACATGTTGATTGGGGTCGGCGTAAAAA
>DATCSF010000295.1:0-16006 GCA_036568625.1 Rhodanobacteraceae bacterium
GTTCGCCGGCACGGGCATGAGCGCCGACGCCGGCGACATCGTGATGCCGTCCGACACCGGCGCGGCGCGCGCGATGACCGCGGCGCTGCGCGACGCGCAACTCGTGCCGGAAGACATCGATTACATCAACGCCCATGGCACCGCAACGCCCGCCAATGATCCCACCGAGACCCGCGCGATCCATGCCGCGTTCGGCGAGCACGCGAAACAGATTGCGGTGTCATCCACCAAATCCGTGCACGGTCATGCGCTGGGCGCCGCCGGCGCGCTGGAAATCGTCGCCGCGATCGGCGCCCTGCGCGAAGGCGTGATCCCTCCCACCGCGAATTTCATCGACCCCGATCCCGAGTGCGATCTCGATTGCGTGCCGAACCTGGCCCGCGAAGCGCCCGTGCGCGCGGCGCTGTCGAACGCCTTCGCGTTCGGCGGGCTCAATGCCGTAGTGGCGCTCAAGCGCGCGCCGTAGCTCGTCTTCCCGGCACAGGCCGGCATCCATTTCCCCTCTCCTTTCGAGAAAGGGATGCTCCTCGTCTATGCATCATGAAACGTCCCGCAACCGAAAGGTCGTCCTGATCCTGGCGTCTTTGGGCCTGCTCGTATCAGGCAGCGCATTGGCGAACCCAAGCCAATTTTCCTGCAACGTTCCTCAAGGCGCGCCGAGAGCAAAACTGTTGATGCTCGGTGAGACGCACGGCTCCAACGAGTCGCCGGAACTGGCGGGCAGAATCGCGTGCGCTGATGCATTGAAGGGACCCGCGGTACTCGGTCTGGAAATTCCCACGAGCGAACAGGCCGCGATAGAGGAGTTTTTGGCATCCGATGGTGGAAATGCCGCAAAGACGCGGCTTTTGTCCGGAGACTTCTGGCAAACCGATAAAGACGGCCGCGCCAGCGCCGCGATGTTCGCGTTGATTGAATACATCCGGCGGCTGAAACGACGAGACTTGCCAGTATCGATCTTTGCGTTCGCGCAACGTGGTGAGCGCCGCGGCATCACTCGAGATGCGGCGCTGGCCGGTTCCATTCGCAAGTATCGTCTGAAACACCTTAAGACCCGGATGATCGTCTTGACGGGCAACGTTCACGCGAGCCACGCGCAGGTCCTCGAACTCGGCGAATCGCGGATCGTCCCCGCCGGATATCTGCTGGGTGACCTGCACCCAACCTCAGTCCTCGTAACCTACCCATCCGGGTCGATCTGGGCGTGCATGCCGGATTGTGGTGTCCACCAGGTGGGCAGCAAGCGGTGGGCTCGCGCGAAACCGGGCTTTTACAACAAGGCGCCGATGCCCGGATATTCCATTTCATACATGCTCCCAAGCATCACTGCCTCTCCACCGGCCATCAACGGCGAGCGTTGAAGGCTGAGCGGGACAGACGTGCCGAAGTGATGTTTATTGCTGCGCCAGCCACTCGTCGTCCGATCCTTCGTTCACCCCCTCGAACAGGAAGGTGGAGAGGTAACGCTCGCCGGTGTCGGGCAGCATCGCAAGCAGGACCGCGCCCGGCGGCGCCTGCTTCGCGACCTCGAGGGCGGCGGCGACGGTGGCACCGGACGAGATGCCGCAGAAGATGCCTTCTTCCCGCGCCAGTCTCTGCGCGGTGTCCCGCGCCAGCACCTCGTCGATCGGGACGATTTCGTCGGCGATGGTGCGGCTCAATACTTGCGGCAGGAAATCCGGCGTCCAGCCCTGGATCTTGTGCGGGTGCCAGGCCTCGCCGGCGAGCAGCGACGCGTTCGCAGGTTCGGTGGCGATCACCTTGATGCCGGGCCGGGCGCGTTTCAGCATCTCGCCCGCGCCGGTGAGCGTGCCGCCGGTGCCCCAGCCGCTGACGAAGTAATCGAGCCGCCGGCCCGCGAAGTCGCGCAGGATCTCCGGCCCGGTGGTGTTGCGGTGGTACTCCGGGTTGGCCTCGTTTTCGAACTGGCGCGCCAGGAACCAGCCATGCTGCTTCGCCAGTTCCTCGGCCCGGCGGACCATGCCGGTGCCGCGCTCGGCCGCCGGCGTCAGGACGACTTTTGCGCCGTAGGCGCGCATCAGCTTGCGCCTTTCGATCGAGAACGAATCCGACATCACCGCCACGAACGGATAGCCGCGCGCGGCGCACACCATCGCCAGCGCCACGCCGGTGTTGCCGGACGTCGCCTCGATCACGGTCTGGCCGGGCTTCAGGGTGCCGCGCTGCTCGGCATCCAGGATGATCGCGATCGCCAGGCGATCCTTGACCGATCCACCGGGGTTGAACGATTCGACTTTCGCGTACAACGCAACGTGCGCGGGAGCGATGCGGTGCAGCTTGATGATTGGCGTGCCGCCGATGGTGTCGACGATGCTTTCGTGCAGGGACATGGCAGGTCTCCGGCGTTGCTCCGGTGGGCTCGGAGCGAAGACACAGCCTAGCCGCGCGGATGATCAGGAATCGTTAGCGGGCCATGGCCCATCAGGCGGCATTGCGCACCGCGGCGTCCGGAAACGCGCGGTCCAGCCACGCCGGCACGGGGATCGACTTGCCACGCAGGAATCCGGGATTGAAAAGTTTTTTCGAATAACGGGTGCCGGCATCGGCCAGCACGGTGACGATCACGTGGCCGGGACCGAGTTCGCGCGCGAGCCGGATCGCGCCGGCGAGGTTGACGCCCGACGAACCACCGAGGCACAAGCCTTCCTCGATGAGCAGTTCGTGCAGCAGCGGCACCGATTCGGTATCGGCAATGCTGTACGCGGTATCGACCTGCGCGTCCTTGAAGTTGGCGGTGACGCGGCTGGAACCGATGCCTTCGGTGATGGATGCACCCTCCGCGAGCAGTTCGCCGCGGTTGACGAAGTTCGCGAGCGCGGAACCGGCCGGATCGGCCAGCGCGATCCGCACCCGGGGCTTGCGCGCCTTCAGACCCTGCGCGACACCGGCGAGCGTGCCGCCGGTGCCGGCCGCGCACACGAAGCCGTCCACCGCACCGTCGGTTTCGTTCCAGATCTCGACGGCGGTGGTGGCGACGTGGAAATCGCGGTTGGCGGTGTTGTCGAACTGGTTGGCGAACCACGCGCTGCCGGGCTCGCGCGCGTTCATGTCTTCCGCCAGCGCACGCGCGATGTGCACGTAGTGTTTTGGATCGCTGAATTTGGCCGCCGGCACCAGCTTCACTTCAGCGCCGGTAAGGCGCAGCGCGTCGATCTTCTCGGCGCTCTGGGTTTCCGGCATCACGATGAGGCTGCGATAGCCGCGGCTCGAGCCGAGCAGCGCAAGTCCGATACCGGTGTTGCCCGCGGTGCCTTCGACGAGCATGCCGCCGGGCCGGATCAGGCCGCGTCGTTCGGCGTCGGTGAGCAAGCCCAGGGCGGTGCGATCCTTGATCGAACCGCCCGGGTTCAGCCATTCGGCCTTGCCGAGGATTTCGCAACCCGTGGCTTCGGACGCACGCCGCAGGCGAATCAACGGCGTGCGTCCCACAGCAGCGGCGAAGTTGGCGCGCGCGCGGATCATGCCGGTTCCGTCTAAGCCTCGGCCGCGGCCCTGGCGAAGCGCAGGTACGGTTTCAGCTTGCGCACGCCCGTGAATTGCTGCTCGACATCGGCATCCGAGAGCTTCGGCGACACCACGATGTCCTCGCCCGGCTGCCAGTTCACCGGCGTCGCGACGGGTTGCTTGTCGGTGAGTTGCAGCGCATCGATGGTGCGCAGGATTTCATCGACGTTGCGGCCGACGCTCGGCGGGTAGGTCAGGGTGGTGCGCACCTTGCGCTGCGGATCGATGATGAACACCGAACGCACGGTGACTTTCGGGTCGGCCTCGGGATGGAACATGCCGTACAGCTTGGCGACTTCGAGATCGGGATCGGCCAGGATCGGATAATTGACCTCGGTGCCACCCACCTCGGCAATGTCCTTCGACCATTTGTGGTGATCTTCGACCGGATCGACCGACAGGCCGAGGATCTTCACGCCGCGCTGGTCGAACTCGGCCTTGCGTCGCGCGAATGCGCCGAGCTCGGTGGTGCAGATCGGTGTGAAATCCTTGGGGTGCGAGAAGAACACCACCCAATTATCGCGCGCGTAGGCGTTGAAGTGCAGCGACCCCTGGGTGGAATCGAGGGTGAAGTCGGGGGCGGTCTGGCCCAATTGCAAGCTCATGGTCATTTCCTCGTGTTGAAAAGCGGGTGTGTGAAAAAATGTTCAGGCAGCACGTACGGCGGGTCCAACTTCGCCGCGACATCGTTCGGAACGCACCGCGCATTGCGCCTGCGCGGCGACTTCGCCGATGATCAGCAACGCCGGCGCGCACACCTCGTGCTCGTGCACCAGCGCCGGAAGCTCGGACAGCACACCGCGCAGCTTGCGCTGCTGCGGCAGCGACGCGTTTTCGACCAGCACGCACGGCGTGTCGGCGCTGCGCCCCTGTGCGATCAACGAGCGCGACAACGTCTCGACCTCGCCGACACCCATGTAGACCGCCAGCGTCTGCCCCGGGGTCGCCAGGGACTCCTCGTCCAGCGGCGTTTGGCCGCGCGGACTCAGCAGCGTGACGCTGCGCGCGTGCCGGCGGTCGGTCAGCGGCACGCCCGCCGCGGCAGCGCTTGCGGACGCAGCGGTGACGCCCGGAATCACCTCGTGGGGGATGTCGTGTGTGCGCAGGCATTCCAGTTCCTCGCCGCCGCGCCCAAACAGCAGTGGGTCGCCGCCCTGCAGGCGCACGACCCGCCTGCCGGCGCGTGCATGCTGCAACATCAGCGCGTGGATGCGCATCTGGGTGGCGTCGTGATTTTCGCCGACGCGTTTGCCGACGTCGATGCGCTCCGCGTCGCGCCGCGCGAGCTCCAGGATCCCGGCGCCGATCAAGCGGTCGTGCAGGATCACATCGGCTTCCTGCAGCGCGCGCAACGCCTTCAAGGTGAGCAAACCCGGATCGCCTGGACCGGCGCCGACCAGTGCCACGCTGCCGCGTCGTGGCACCGCGACGGGCGCATCGAGCGCGTGTTCGAAAGCCACGCGTGCGCCTTCGCGGTCGCCGATTTGCAGCAAGCGCGGCACCTCGCCATCCAGCAAGTGCTCGAAGAACAACCGACGCTTGCCCGCCGACGGAAAACGCCAGCGAATACGCGCGCGTTCGCGCGCAAGCAATTCGGACAGGGCGCCGAGCGAACCATCCAGTTCCGCTTCCAACCGTTCGCGCACGCGCCGCGCCAGCACCGGCGCGGCGCCGCCCGACGATACCGCGACCTGCAAGCGTCCACGTCGCACCCGTGCGGGAACGTGCACGCTGGATGCGTCGGCATCGTCGACCACGTTCACGAAGATCCCGCGCGCCGACGCGGCAGCGGCAACGCGACGATCGAACGTGCGGTCGTCGCTCGCGGCCACCACCAGCCAAACGCCATCGAGCCAAGCGGACTCGAACTTGCCGTCGTGTCGACGCACGCGTTCGATCTCCACCCAGTGCTGCAGCACGGGCTCCAGCACGCACGCGGCTACCGTTACGTCGGCGCCGGATTCCAGCAGCGCCTCGACCTTGCGACGCGCCACGCTGCCGCCGCCGATCACCAGCACGGGGCGGCCGCGCAAGTCCGCGAACAGCGGAAACAGCGGCGCGATGACGGTCGTATCGGTGGCTGCGTTCGGGCTCATCCACACAGTGTGCGCCCCCGTCCAGACGAGCGGAAATACGCATCCGGGACAGCCTTATGCAGCGGTGTTATATGTCGATATGGACGTCTGGACGTCCACATGCTAGGCTCATTCATCATGGTCGCGCTGTACGCGGCGACCGCCGCGGAATCGATCCGATGAACCCGAAACCTCCCGCGAAGTGTTGTTGTCGCCTGTCTTCGATGTGGCGCGCCGAATCCGCGCACCGCAACCGTCCGCGACCACTTCCGGGAACCTCATGACCCTCAACCAACTTCGTTACCTCGTCGCCATCGCCGATTCGGGCCTCAACATCACCGTCGCCGCCGAGCGCGTGCACGCCACCCAGCCGGGCCTGTCGCGTCAGATCAAGCAACTGGAAGACGAACTCGGCTTCCTGCTGTTCACCCGCAAGGGCCGCAGCCTCACCTCGCTCACGCAATCGGGCGAACACGTGCTGGTGCACGCGCGCCGCCTGCTCGACGAAGCCGCCAACATCCGTGCGCTGGCGGCCAACCAGCGTGGCGAACGCAAGGGACGCCTGACCCTGGTGACCACGCACACCCAGGCGCGTTACGTACTGCCTGATGCGATCGCCGCGACGCGGCGCGAATTTCCGGCCGTAAGCATCCGGCTGCAGCCGTCAGAGGAAAGCGAAATCCTGGCGCGGCTTGCGCGCGGTGGCGACGAACTGGCGGTGATCAGTACCAGCGGGGCGGTGCCAGAGGGCGGTATTGCGGTGCCGCTGTTCCGCTGGCGGCGGGTGGTGCTGGTGCCGGCCGGACACGCGCTGGCCCGGCGCAAAGCAGTCAGCCTGCGCGACCTGTCCGTGCTGCCGCTGGTCAGTTACGAGTCCTCCCGCAAACCGGAATCCTCGCTGCGGCGCGCGTTCGATGTGGCGGCCCTGCCGATGCAACTGGCGATGACCGCGCACGACGCAGACCTGATCAAGACCTACGTGCGTGCAGGGCTCGGTGTCGGCATCCTGGCGGAGATGGCCGTATCGCCTGACGACGCCGACCTGCGCGTGTTGCGGGCACCGGATACCCTGCCTGCGTGCGTCACCTGGGCGGTGCTGCCGCGCGGCCGGGTGTTGCGCGATTTCGCGCTGCGTCTGTTGCGCGAAGTGGCGCCGCAGGTCGACGCCATCGACCTGCGGCGCGTCGTCGCCGGCAATGCCGAGCCCGCATGGCCCGCGCCCCCGGCGTGGGGCGACCGGCATCACGTCCTTGCGTAGAGGTCAACGCGCGCTGCCGCTCGCGGGGGGAAATCCCTGCAGCGGAACCAGCGACATCAATTTGCCGATGTCGATGTATTGCAGCAACGCGCCCGCGCCCTGCATCACGTGCGGCTCCTCGGCGATGTTCATGATCGCCCAGCGCGCCCAAGCCTCGAACGCAGTTCGCGCGGCGCCCGGCCCTTCGAACATCAGCGCCTGTTGCGCGGGCTGACTGCATGATTTGGCCAGCAAATCCGTTACCAGCGCACCCGCTTTCTGGTTGATCGCCGCGCGTTGCGCAGACGAAATCGTCGCCATCGATGCCACGTCCGGGTCGAGCGCCATGGTCGCAAACGCCCAGCGCACCACGACCTTCTGGGCGGCCGGCGTGGTCGAACGGATCAAACACTGCGACAGGGCGTCCGCATAGGAACCCGCGCGCGCCAGCCCCGGGCATGCGCACAGCAGCCCTGACAAGATCAGCAATGGCCAGAACCGTTGCATGGCGCATCCTCGTTCATGGCGACAGTCATGAGACCGCGCGACCGCGCGCCGAGTTTCAGGCCACCGCCACCGGGTAAGAACCCAGCACCGTGACCTGCGAGGCGAAATCGCCCAGTTCGGCCAGCGCGTCGCGCAGCGGCGGCTCGTCCACGTGACCGTTGACGTCGATGAAGAACGCGTACTGCCACTTGCCGGTGTGCGCCGGCCGCGACTCGATGCGGTTCATGCTGACGCCATGGCGCGCCAGCGGTTCCAGCACGCGGTACAGCGCGCCCGGCTGATCGCGCACGAACACCAGCAGCGAAGTGCGGTCGTTGCCGGACGGCGGGAACAACGCGCGCCCGAGCACCAGGAAGCGCGTGGTGTTGTCGGGGCGGTCCTCGATGGGGCCGGCGACCACCTGCAAACCGTAAACGTGCGCGGCGCTTTCGCCCGCGATGGCCGCGGCATCGTCGGCCTTGCGCGCGCGCCGCGCGGCCTCGGCGTTACTGGACAGGGCTTCCAGTTCCACGCGCGGCAGGTTCTGGCGCAACCAGCCGCGGCACTGCGCCAGCGACTGGCCGTGCGAATACACGCGCTCGATGTCCTCGATGTGGCCGCTGCGCGACAGCAGGTATTGGTGCACGTGCAGTTCGACTTCGCCGCAGATCTTCAGCGGCGAACCGAGGAACAGGTCGAGCGTGGACTGGATGGTGCCCTGCCCGGAATTCTCGACCGGCACCACGCCGAAATCCGCGCGACCCTCGGCGACCTCGTCGAACACTTCGCCGATGGTGGCCAGCGGAAAGCCCTTGGCTGAATGCCCGAAATGCTTGAACACCGCCTGTTCGGAGAACGTGCCCTCGGGGCCGAGAAAGCCGACCTTCAGCGGTTCCTGCTGGGCGAGGCAGGCCGACATGATTTCGCGAAAAAGCCGCACCAGCACGTCGTCGGCCAGCGGCCCGTCGTTGCGATCGACCACGCGCCGCAGTACCTGCGCTTCGCGCTCGGGCCGGTAGTAGTCCACGGCGGCGGCGAGCTTGCCCTTGGCGCGCCCGACTTCGTGCGCCCAGTGCGCACGGCGCGCGATCAACGCCTGGATCTGATGATCGATGCCGTCGATCTCGGCGCGCACTGCCGCGAGATCGGGTTTCGCTGCGGGCGCTTCGCGCTTGCTTGCGGGTTTCGCGCTTGCGGGTTTTGCGGTTGCACCGCGCGGCCGCCGGGGTTTGCCAGCCATGCAGGCTCTCCTTCAGGAAAGCTAGGCAGCTTGACGGCGTCACGCCGCCTTCGCAAGTTATTTGGACGTCCATTTACTTTGCGGCGAAATGCAGGCCGCACTCGCGCGCCAGGCCGAAGAAGCGCGTATCCTCGTCGCGCATGCCGGGCTCCCAGCGACGCGTGGTGTGAACGTCGCCAATCGACACGTAGCCTTCGTGCCACAGCGGGTGGTATGGCAACTCATGGCGATTGAGATAGCGCCACACGTCGTGGTCGCGCCAGTCGGCGATCGGGTGCAGTTTCCAGCGACCGTCGTGCAATTCCAGGAACTCCGCGCGGGCGCGGCTCGCCGATTGACTACGGCGTATGCCGGCGATCCACGTGCGCACGCCGAGGGCATCCAAGGCACGTTGCATCGGTTCGACCTTGCGCAAGCGGTTGTAGCGCGCGAGGCCATCGACGCCTTGCTCCCACAGCCTGCCGAAGCGCGCCTCCATCCAGGCCGTGCCGATTTCCGGGCGATGGACCTTCAGGTTCAAGTGCAGACGCTCGCGCAGTTCATCGACGAAGCGGTAGGTTTCCGGAAACAGGTAACCGGTGTCGATCAGGATCACCGGAATGTCGGGGCGCACCCGCGTGACCAGATGCAACGACACCGCGGCCTGCGCGCCGAAGCTGGACGACAGCGCCTGCTCGCCGGCCAACGCCCTCAAGCCCCATTCCACGCGCTGCCCGGCCGTCAAGGTAGCGAGCCAGCGATTCAGTTCGGCCAGCGCTTCCGGCGATTGCGCCGCGGTGACGGGATCAGGCGGGATCATGCTGCGGCCTCGCGGGAGTCCCGCGGCATCACCACGCCGGTGCGCACCAGGAAATCGCCGAAGTGTTCGCCGGTTTCGCGCTCGGCCGCGAAGCGCGCGAGCAATCCATCGAGCGCTGCGAGGATCGCCGGCTCGGTGATGTTTTCGCGATACAGCGCGTTCATGCGCTGGCCGCGATGGTCGCCGCCCAACATGAGGTTGTAGCGACCCGGCGCCTTGCCGATCAGCGCCACCTCGGCGAGGTACGGGCGCGAGCAACCATTGGGGCAGCCGCTGACACGCAGGTCGATCGGCTCGCCGTGCAGGCCGTGCCGGTCCAGCAAGGCCTGCAGCCTGGGCAGGAACGTCGGCATCCAGCGCTCGGACTCGGCCATCGCCAGGCCGCAGGTCGGCAGCGCGACGCAAGCGATGGTATTCAATGCAAGGCGTGAGCTTGCGCGATGCAATGCGAGATCGTGCGTGGCCACGATGGCATCGATGGGTTCGCGAAGTTCCGCGGGCACGCCCGCAACCAAGGCGTTCTGGTTCGGTGTCAGGCGAATCTGCGCGTCCGGCGCGCGGCCAGCCAGCAACGCCGCGACCTCGCGCATGCCGGTTTGCCGCGTGACGCCCGCCTTGTCCTGCACGCGCCCGAAGGGAATGCGCAGGCCGAGATGCCAGCGGCCGTCCTCGCCCCGGCGCCAGCCGAAGCGATCGCCACGTTGCGCGAATTCGAATCCGCGTGACGGCCGCAACGCGAAACCGGCGCGTCGCTCGACCTCGGCCTTGATCCACGGCAAGCCATGATCGTCGACGGTGTACTTGAAGCGCGCGTGCGCACGATCCGAGCGATCGCCGTGGTCGCGTTGCAAGGTCAGCGCCGCTTCGGCCAGTGCGGTCACCTGGTCCGGCGTGATGAAACCGATCGGACTGGCCATGCGCGGGTACGTTCGGGTGTTGCCGTGCGACGCGCCCATGCCGCCGCCCACCAGCACGTCGTAGCCAGCCAGTTCGCCGTCGGCGACGATGGCGACGAGGCCGACATCCTGCGAAAACACGTCGATGTCGTTATCGGGCGGCACGGCGAAACCGATCTTGAACTTGCGTGGCAGGTAGGTATCGCCGAGCAGCGGTTCGGCTTCGTTGCCGTCCGTGGCCGGTTCGTCCAGCCAAGTCTCATACCAGGCGCGGGATTTCGGGCGAAGGTGCGCCGACAACGCCTGGGCCTGTCCGAAAATCTGCGCGTGCAGGCGCGACAGCAGCGGATTCACCGCGGCCACCACATTGCGGTTGTCGTCGCCGCAGGCGGCGATGGTGTCGAGACCGCAGGCATGGATCGCTTGCGCCGCCGCGCGCAAATCGACTTTGCGGATACCGTGGGTCTGGATGGTCTGGCGCGTGGTCAGACGCAACCCGCGCGTGCCATAGCGCTGCGCCATCGCGTCCATCGCCAGCCACTGCGCCGGCGTCAGCACGCCGCCGGGCAGGCGCAGGCGCAGGAAGAACGAGTAGTCGGGTTCCAGCTTGGCGAGACGGCGCGCCTCGCGCACGTCACGGTCGTCCTGCTGGTAGCCACCGTGGAACTTCAGCAACTGCACGTCGTCGGCATGCAGCGCGCCGGTGATCGGGTCGGCCAGGCTCTCGCGCAAGCTGCCGCGCAGATGCCGGCTTTCGCGCTTGATGCGTTCGAGGTCGGAGGGCTCGTTCATCAATAGACGTCCCGCGCATAGCGATGCTGCTCGCGCAACGTCGCGATGTATTCGCCAGCGGCGTCGGCGTCGCCAGCGCCGTGCTTCATGATGACGTCACGCAAGGCATCTTCCACGTCGCGCGCCATCGCGGTCGCGCCACACACGTACAGATGCGCACCGTTTTCCAGCCAATCGAACACGTCGCGGCCGTGCTCGCGCAGGCGATGTTGCACGTAGAGCTTCGCGGCCTGGTCGCGCGAAAAGGCGACGTCCATGCGGTGCAGCGAACCGTCCCGCAATGCAGCTTGCCATTCGACCTGGTAGAGAAAGTCGCTGCGGAAATGCGGATTGCCGAACAACAGCCAGTTGCGCCCGCGCGCACCGATCGCAGCACGGTGCTGCACGAACGCGCGGAACGGCGCGACACCGGTGCCGGGGCCAATCATGATGACGTCGCGATCGGGATCGCCGGGCAGCCGGAAACGCTCGTTGCGTTCCAGATAAACCTCGATGGCGTCGCCTTCTTCGCGCGTGGCCAGCCAGTGCGACGCTGCGCCCCAGCGGGTACCGGCGGCCGTCGCGTATTCGACGTGCGCGACAGCCAGGTGCACTTCGTCCTCCACCGCGGCACGGCTGGATGCGATCGAATACAGCCGCGGTGCGAGCGGCCGCAGCGTGGCGACCAGCATGTCGCCGGACCAGCTCGCGGGGTACTTCTGCAGCAGGTCGATCGGCTGGTGATTCTCGAACAGCGCACGCAGCGCATCGGCGTGTTCGGGTTGCAGCAGCGCCTGCAAGGCAGGATCGCCGCTGCGTTGGGCCAGTGCAGCCACCAGCGGCCGATTGAGACGGGTCAGCTCACGTTTCGATGTCAGCCATTCGCGCAACGAATGCGTGGCACCGGCGTGCGCCGTCGCCGTGGCGCCATCCAGATGCAGCGCATCCAGCACGGCTTCGACCAGCGGGCCGGGATTGCGCGGAACGATTCCCAGCGCATCGCCAGGTTCGTAGTCCAGCCCCGACCCGGCGAGATCGATTTCGAGATGACGCACGTCCTTGCCGCCGTCGCCGGCGGTGAGGCGCTGGTTGACGAGCACCTCGGCCTCGAACGGTCGCGCCGCCGACCACGTCGCGGATTCCGCATGTGGGCGCAACGGGGTGACGTTGGTCGCGCTCGCCGGCGCCTTCAGCATCTCGCGTGCGTGCGTCAGCGCCTTCTGCGTCCACGGCTCGGCGATCGTGTCGACGTCGAGATCGGCTTCGCCGAAGGCGAACAGGCGCGTTGCGCCGAGTTCCGCGAGCCGCGCGTCGAGCTTGCGGCCGACCACGCAAAACTGCGGATAGCTGGAATCGCCCAAACCGAGTACCGCGAATGACAACGACTCCAGCTTCGGCGCCCGGCGGCTTGCGAGGAAATCGATGAAGCCGCGCGCGTCATCGGGTGGATCGCCGTCGCCTTGGGTGCTGATCACGACGTACAGCAAACGTTCCTTCGCCAGTTCGCGCACGGGGTAGGCATCGGCGCGCAGCAAGCGCACGGCCAATCCCGCGGTTTCGACCTGGCGTTGCAGTTGCTCGGCGATGCGTTTGGAGTTGCCGGTCTGGCTGCCGTACACGATTGCAAGGCGTGCGCCGGTTTCCGGCTCCGTCGCCACGTGCGCGTCCGGTGCCGAATTCTCCCTGGCCGCCAGGCCCGCCGTGTAACCCGACAACCACCACAGGCCCGCACTGTCCAGCCCGTGGGTCAGCAGCTCGAGATGCCGAAGCCGCTCCCTGGGCAGGGGCAAACGGGGCGAGGTTGCGGTGACGGGCATGTTCCGGAACGGCGTGCGGCGACGAAGCCCGCAAGGTACGCCGCCGCTGCCGTGCAACGGAAAGGATGACTCGCTATGCCGTTATGCCGCACACCGCATAAAGGTGCGTGCCGCGCTCGCGAGGGAAGCGCTGATCGATTCCATTGGTGCCGACTCGCAATCCAATGGCTTTACCGTTCACCCCTCGACTTCGCTCCGCTCAGGCGAACGGCTGGATCCCGAGGTTCCCTACGGCTGCAGGCGGCAAAAGCAGTACGCGTATTCGACCGGCTTGCCCGCCACCGCGTGTTGCAGCCACGACAATTCCGGCAGCAGCTTGGGCGCGGCGACCAGCCACGACTTCGGCAGGCTCGCGCCCAGCGAGGCAAGCACGCGCGCGGATGCGCTGTCGCCGATGCCAAGCAGGAAGCGTTGCCAGATGCTGACTGGCGGCTGGATGTAACGCACCGCGAAGTTGTCGCCAAGTTTCGCGTCCTTCGCGGCCCATGCGATCGCGTCGTGCAGGCCACCCAATTGGTCCACCAGCCCGCGCTGCAGCGCCTGCGCGCCCGACCACACCCGCCCCTGCGCGACCGCGTCGATTTCGGCGTAGCTCTTGCCGCGCGCATCGGCGACGTTGCCGACGAACTGGCGATAGCCGCGATCGATGGTGCTCTGGATCATCGTCCCCAGCGCGGGATCGAGCGGACGGCGCGGGTCTATCGCACCCGCCAGCGGCGTGGTGCCCTGCCCCGCGGTGTTGATGCCGAGCTTGGCCAGCCCCTCGGAGGCCGTGAAATACAAACCGAAGATCCCGATCGAACCGGTGATGGTGTCGGGTTCGGCGAAGATGCGATCGGCATTCATCGAGATCCAGTAACCGCCGCTCGCGGCCAGGTCGCCCATCGACACGGCCACCGGCTTGCCGGCTTTTTCGGCCAGCACCACCTCGCGCCGGATTTGTTCGGCCGCGAACGCCTCGCCGCCGGGCGAATCCACGCGCAGTACGATGGCGCGCACGTCGCGGTCGGCGCGCGCGGCGCGGATCAATGCTGCGGTCGATTCACCGCCGATCTTGCCCGCGGGTTGCCGGCCGGCCACGATGTCGCCTTCGGCCACGATCACCGCGACCTGCGGCTTGCCCAGGCCAAGGTCCACGGTTTGCGGCAGGTAATGATCCAGGTCGACCGCCCGGAAAGCCGTGCCGTTGGCAGTCGCGACGCCGTGCTTCTGCATCATGCGCACGACATCCTCGCGCGTGGCGAGGCCGTCCACCCAGTGCAATTTCAACGCGAGCTGGGCGACGTCACCCTGGGCCGCGGGAATTTCCGTCGGCAGGTTGTCGATCTGCCGGCTCAATGTGGCCGGATCGATATGGCGCAGCCAGCCCATTTTCTGGAGCCAGGTATTCCACAACCCGTCCATCCAGTACCTGTCGGCTTCCAGCGACGCGGGCGAGGGCTGATCGAGGATGAACGGCTCGGCCGCCGACTTGAATTCACCCACCCGGAACAGGTGCGCGCTGACGCCCAGCTTGTCCAGCAGCGCCTTGAAATAGCTTCGGTAGTCGGACAGCCCGGTGATCGAGATCGAGCCCGCGGGATCGAGCAGCACTTCGCTGGCGTGCGTTGCGAGCAGGTATTGCATCTGCCCGAAGTGCGTGCCCCACGCGATCACCGGCTTGCCGGTCGCGCGAAAGCGGTCCAGCGCTGCGCCGACTTCCTCCAGCGCGCCCATGCCGCCGAATCCCAGGTCGGACGGATCGATAAGGATGCGCGTGATGCGCGGATCGTGCGCAGCGCGATCGATCGCGGCCACCAGATCGCGCACCTGCACCTGTCCCACCGGCTCCCCCGAGGCCCGCGCCGCCGCGCGCGCCAACGGGTCGATACTGAACTGCTCGACCAACTGGCCCTGCGGCTTCAACAGCAACACCGTGTCCGAACCCACTTCGGGCGCGCCACGGAACGTCAACCCCAGGACCAGGAACAGAATGCCGAAGAACACCACGTTGATGATCACCAGCCGCGCGACGTTGATGCCGCGTCCGAACGCGCGCAGGAAACCCGCGAAGCCGCGGCGTGGTGGGTTGGTCATGACGGCGGTACCCGAACGGATGAAGCGGTTGCGTCAAGCGTAGCCGATCGGGTCAATGAAAATCGCCGCCAGCGCTCGCCGCGCGTCTGCACGGTCCAGCGTGCCATCAGCAACACCGCCGCCGCAGTGAGCCCCGCGATCAGGCCCACCCACATGCCGCGCACGCCATGACCGGCACCGAACGCCAGCCACGCGCCGATCGGCATGCCCACTGCCCAATAGGCGACTGCGGTGATCAGCATCGGCATGCGGGTGTCCTTCAAGCCCCGCAACGCGCCGTTCGACACTACCTGGATGCCGTCGGAAAACTGGAAGATGCCGGCCAGGATCAGGAGCTGCGCGGCCAGCGCGATCACGCGTGGATCATTCGAATAGACATGCGCGATCGCGTGCGGAATCGCCAGCATCAGCGTCGCCGAGAACGCCTGCGTCGCCAGCGCCAGCGCGACGCCGCTGAAGCCGGCATAGCGCACCGCGCGCGCATCGCCGCGGCCGGCGGCGTGGCCGACCCGCACCGTCACCGCCAGCGCCAGGCCCAGCGGCAACATGAAGGTAACCGAGGCCACGTTGATCGCGATCTGGTGGCCGTCGATCGCGACGGTGCCGAGCCGGCTGATCAGCAGCGCCGAAATCACGAACAGGCCGGCTTCCATCAGCAGCGTCACCGCCATCGGCACCCCGATCCACAACAAGTGGCGAATCGCGTGCCAGTCGGGGCGTTCCATGCGCGCAAACAGATCGAGGTCGCGAAAGCGCTTGCCGAATTTCAGGTAGGCCGCGAACGCCAGCAATTGCAGCCACAACGCCAGCGCGTTGGCGATGCCGCTGCCTTCCGCGCCCAGCGCGGGGAATCCGAACTTGCCATAGATCATGATCCAGTCCAACGGCACCAGCACCGCGAGACCGAACATTCCGAACAACATCGTCGGCCGCGTCCAGCTCGAACCTTCGCACAAGCCGCGCAACGCGAAATAGCCGCACAGGCCGGGCGCACCCCAACTCAGCGCATGCAGGAACGCCTGCGCATCGTCGGTCAAGGCCGGGTCGACCCCGATCAAATCCAGCAACGGGCTCGCGTGGCGGG
>DATCSF010000296.1:0-8403 GCA_036568625.1 Rhodanobacteraceae bacterium
CCACGCTGACCATGAGCGCCGCGGAGCGCCGCCACGAAGCCGCGCTGCTGCGCACCCTGGGCGCGCGCCGCGGTCAATTGCGGATGGCGGCGCTGTGCGAGTTCGGCTTGCTGGGCGCGATCTCGGGCTTCACCGCGATGCTCGCGGCGGCGCTGGGCGGCGTGTGGCTCGCGCACTCGGTGTTCCGCATCCACGCGTTTGAACCACCGTGGCTACCGCTGATCATCGCCGCCATGATCGCGGCGATCGTTGTGGCCGCGCTGGGTTTGGGCGGCACCCGCAAGGTGCTGCACACTTCGCCGCTGTTATTGCTGCGGCGTTGACGCTATGCGGAGGGTTTTGCACCACTCTTCGCCGTGCCGCATGACGAACGGCCCGCACCCCTTCGGCACGTGCGGCGGCAGGGGCAACGCATCACCGGTTTTCCAGAAGCCCAATCGCTTCATGATTTCCGGCATCTCGGAATCGGCAACAGCGAGCGGATTGCCGTCGCCGTAGTGCGTGATGCTCCGGTAGTGCAGGATGCGCGCGTACCGACCCGATTTACCCGGCGCGTAGACTTCGACCCAATAGGCGTAAGGAGCGTCGTCGGTCGGATAGTTCACGATCACGTCACCCCGCAGCGGTCCTTGCTCGACGAACCGTGTCGCCGCATTGTTGTTGGTGCCGCCATTGACGTTGGCGAACGCCTGACGAAACCCATTCGTCTTGCGGTCGTACTCGAACAACTTCGTTCCGATGCTGGCATTCCCGTTCAGGCCATGCGCGGACAAAGTCCGCAACATCAGCAGCGGTTGCGTTTGGTCGGGACCCGCGAAAACAACGCCCGCAGCATCCAGTCCATTCGTCATGTCGAACCAGCTGTCGCCAGCATGGCCGCGTGCCTCGGAGCAGATGGGAATGAGAGCTTTGACAAAGCAGACAGCTAACGGGCTGGCGTTTCCCATCATGGCGAGATCGGCAGGTGGTGGTATGGCGTCGCTGACCACTACCAGCGCCCATGGGGAAGTCGTCGCAAACGGCTGCGTCAGATCCAGGTAGTCGATGACTCGCGCCTTTTTGCCGTGCCAGACCGGTAGCGCATCGATGACTGCCTGTTCGACTTTTGCTTGCGGCAAAGGCGCCACGGCCGCCGCCTGAAGGCTTGTGGAAACCAGGCCGACCACGAGCAACGCAAAACATCCGATCGCGAATTGACGGCGCATTCACGCTGGCCACGGCACCCGAGGTGAATACCATTAAATGCCTTCAGCTTGCCCTCGGCAATAGCCAAAGCAAACTCACCATTCGCCCGCTGCGCGCGCCGTCGCGACGATAGGAATGCAAGCGCGGATCGGTGAAAGTATCGAAACCGCCGCCAAAGATGCGGGTGACGCCGGCGGCGCGCAGGCGCAACCGCGCGAGTCCGTACAAATCACAGAACCAGTGGCCTGGTCGCGTGGCGGTGAAGGCCGAGGCCGCAGCTGGATCGTGGGCGAGGAAAGCATCGCGCACTTCGTCGCCGACTTCGTAGGACTGCGCCGCAATCGCGGGACCAAGCCACGCGATGATGTTTTCGCGCCTAGCCAGCATCACGGCCAGCGTATTTTCCAGCACGCCCGCGCACAAGCCGCGCCAGCCTGCGTGCGCGGCGCCAATTTCGGCACCAGCATCGGTACAGAACAGCACCGGCAGGCAGTCGGCGGTCTGGATGGCCAGCACCACGCCGGGCGTGCGGGTGACGGCGGCGTCGGCTTTGGGCGAGCCGGGAGCTTTCGCGGAACGCGTTGAATCGCATCCCGCGTCGGCGAGCGCACGGCCAGGGGCGGTCGGGCCGGCGCCCCGCACCATGGACGGTTGCTCGCCTGTGAACGCGGCAACGTCAGTACCGTGCACCTGCCGTAGCCAACGCGGTTCCGACGGTAACGACAGCGCGTCGCGCAGGAACGCACGATTGTGTGCAACGGCCGCGGGATCGTCACCGCAGCGGGTGCCGAGGTTGAATCCATACGCAGATCGCGGCGCCTCGCCCGACCCTTCGCGCGTAGTCGTGACCGCACGCACGCTCGGCGACACGGGCCAATCCGGTATCAGCCACGACGCGGAGGTGTCAGGCATGTTCGCCTCCCAAAGCCGCGGCATCTTCGCGCAAGGCAGCCAGCAACTCGAGAAAATCGCGCGGCGGCTCGGCGTCGAACGCCAGCGCTTCGCCCGACACCGGATGCTCGAAGGCCAGATGTTCAGCATGCAGCGCCTGGCGCTTGAACCCACGCAACGTATCCGCCAATCGGGGCGTCGCGCCACGCGGCAATTTCAGGCCGCGGCCGTACAGCTGATCGCCAACCAGCGGCCAGCCCGCGTGCGCCATGTGCACACGGATCTGATGGGTGCGTCCGGTCTCCAGTTCGCACTGCAACAACGCATGTGCGCGAAATTTTTTGCGCACGCGGTAATGCGTGACGGCCGGGCGCCCACCCTCGCGCACCGCGCGCCGCAAACGGTCGGTTGGATGGCGATCCATCGGTGCATCGACGGTGCCGCCCGCCACCGGCACGCCGTTGACGACGGCGGCGTAGCGGCGATGGATGTCGCGCGCCGCCAGCATCCGGGTCAATGCGGTATGCGCGGGCAGCGAGCGCGCCACCACCAGCAAGCCCGACGTATCCTTGTCCAGCCGATGCACGATGCCGGCGCGCGGGACTTGTCCCAGACCCGGATCGTGGTGCAGCAATGCATTCAACATCGTGCCGGCGCGATTGCCAGCGCCCGGGTGCACCACCAGACCGGCCGGCTTGTCGATCACCAGCAGGTCGGCATCCTCGAAGACGATCCTGAGATCGATGGCCTCGGGCCGATCGCCCAGCACAGGCTCGTCGACATGCTCCCATGCAGCGATCTCGCCGCCCCGGACGCGCGTGCGCGGCGGCACTTCACGGCCATCCAGACTGACGCGACCGGCCCTGACCTCGGCGGCCAGGTGCGCCCGCGAGTAGCCAGGGAACAACCTGGGCAGGATCTGGTCGAAGCGTTGCCCGGCCAGTTCGGGTGGAACCTCCGCGCGGAATTGCTGTTCAGCCACGACGATGGCCTCGCCGGTTGGTCGATTCGGATTCCGCTATCATGCCCGCTCGCGTTCGCAAAGACTTGCCCGATGCCATCCCGACGCTCCGCACCGCTGCTGAAGTTAGCCCTGTTCCTGCCGCTGCTGCTCGCCCTGGGCGCCTGCTCGCTGTTCCACCACGGCAAGCGCGACACGTTGAACAACATGACCGTCGAGCAGTTGTACGAGCGCGCGCACACGCTTTCCGGGGACGGCAACTGGGGTGCGGCCGAAACCGTCTATCAAAAGCTGATCTCGCGCTTCCCGTACGGCGCCTACAACGAGCAGTCGCAGATCGAGCTGGCCTACGCGCAGTACAAAGATGACAAGCAGGACGAGGCATACTCGACCATCAACGAATTCATCAAGACCTACCCGACCCACAAGCATATTGCCTACGCGTATTATCTGCGCGGCCTGATCAACTTCGACCGCACCGAAACCGCGCTGCAGCGCATGGCCGGGATCAGCCCATCGCGCTTCGACCAGGGCTACGCACTGCAGTCGTTCGATGATTTCAATACCTTGGTCGCGCGTTTTCCGAACACGCGCTACGCGGTGGACTCGCGTCAGCGCATGATCTACCTGCGCAACCAGTTGGCCGAGTCGGAGTTGAACGTCGCCGAGTTCTACCTGCAGCGACAGGCCTACGTCGCCGCGGCCGACCGCGCGAAATACATCGTCTCGCACTACCAGCGTTCGCCGCAGGTTGCCGACGCGCTGGCGGTGATGGCCAAGAGCTACGATTTGCTGGGCGAGCAGAAGCTGGCCATCCAGACCACCGACGTATTGAAGCTCAACTATCCGGATCATCCGTATCTGCGCAATCCCCATCGCTGGCCGAAACACCATAGCTGGGCGTGGCGGCTGATTCCGTTTACGAGCGCGCACTGACCCTCGAGCGGTTTCGCCCGCGTCGCGAGCGAGCTACTTTCGTTTCGGCGAAGGTAGCCAAAGCCACGCGCTTTTGCGCGGTGATGTTTCCTCGGTCCTGAACTGCGCACGATGCGTGCAAGCCGGCCCCCCCGACACGGCGAACGGGCAACGGAAAAGTAAGAAGGATGGCGCACGCGAAGTGCGCCGGTTCACCGCAGGGCCATGAAACCCGGCGATCGCGGGCGAATCCACAGCACATGGATGCGCGAAGGACGCGTTCGCGGGGGTGGCCTTCTCTTTGGCCACTTTCTCTTGACCACGCAAGAGAACGGGCACGCTTGCTATGCGAGCGGAAGCTGTTCTCGTGTCAGCGCCACGCGCTCGAAATGGGATAGCGCCGCTCGCGTCCGAACGCGCAGGTCGACACGCGCGGGCCGGGTGCCGCCTGGCGGCGCTTGAACTCACTGGCATACAGCATCCGCACCACGCGGTGGACATCATCGGCGTCGTAGCCGGCGGCGACGATGTCGGCCTGCGACTCGGCGCCTTCGATGCAGCGCACGAGGATGCCGTCCAGCACCTCGTAGGGTGGCAGCGAATCCTGATCGGTCTGATCGGCGCGCAGCTCTGCGGAGGGCGCCCGTTCGATTACGGCACGCGGGATCACTTCGGTTCCCCGTTCGCCGTTCCCTGTTCCGGCTCCTGCTCCATTGCGCCACCGCGCCAGCCGGTACACCTGCGTCTTGTAGACGTCCTTCAACGGCGCGTAACCACCGCACATGTCGCCGTACAACGTGGCATACCCCACCGCCATTTCACTCTTGTTGCCGGTGGTCAACAGCAGCTTGCCGGTCTGGTTCGACAACGCCATCAGCAGCACGCCGCGGCTGCGCGATTGCAGGTTCTGGGCGGTGACGTCCGCAAGTTCTCCGCAGGCGGGCACCAGTGTCATGGCCGCCGCATCGACGACCTCGCCGATGGGCAAGTCGAAATATTGGACACCCAGCACGCGTGCCTGCGCGTGCGCCTCGCGCAAGGAAAGCTCCGACGTGTAACGCGAAGGCAGCATCACCGCGGCGACCTTTTCGGCACCCAGGGCGTCGACTGCGATCGCCAGCGTCAGTGCCGAGTCGATGCCGCCGGAAAGCCCCAGCAGCACGCCGTCGAACCCATTTTTGCCGACGTAGTCGCGCACGCCACGCACCAGCGCCGCGTAAAGCGTCGCCTCGGGTGAATCGTCGCCAACAGGTGGCCAATCGCGCGCTACCCAGCGCCGCGAAATGGAATCGAATTCCGCCCACAACAGCGCATCGGCGAACGCCGGCGCGCGCGCCGCGACCTTGCCGTCGCCGTCCACCAGCAACGAGGCACCGTCGTAAACGACTTCATCCTGCCCACCGACCATGTTGAGATAGGCGATGGCGCAACCGGTTTCTTGCGCGCGCGCCGCCAACAACGCTTCGCGTTGTGCCTGCTTGCCGGTATCGAACGGTGATGCGTTGATCACGACCACCAGTTCCGCGCCCGCGCGCGCCGCGGCGGCCATGGGCTCGGGCTGCCAGGCATCCTCGCAAATCAACAATCCGACGCGCACCCCCTTCAACGTGGTGACGGTCACCGCATGACCGGGTTCGAACCAGCGCTTGTCGTCGAACACGCCGTAATTGGGCAGCACGTATTTGTGCGCGATCTGCGCAACGCGCCCCTCGCGCAGCAGCGCCGCCGCGTTGAACACCACGCCGGTGCTGTGGGGAAAGCCGACCAGTACGTCGAAACCATCGGCTTCCGCGGCCAGCCTGTCCAGCTCCGATTGACATGAGGCCAGGAAGCTCGGCCGCAGCAGCAGGTCTTCCGGTGGATAACCGCTCAACGCGAGTTCCGGGCACACCAACAGGTCGGCGCCGCCCGCGCGCGCTTCGCGCATCAAGACGCGCACGCGATCGGCATTGGCCGCGACCGCGCCGACCGGGAAATCGAACTGGGCGAGGGCAAGCCGCAGCGTGGTGGCCATGAATGATCCCGGATAGACAAAGGCCGCGACGAATCGCGGCCTCGTCATTTTACTTCGCGAAAGCGCCGTTCAATGCTTCATCTTCGCGGCCAGCGTCGCACCGAGGTCGGCCGGCGACTTCACGGTGGTGACGCCGGCCTTCTCCAGCGCGGCGAACTTGGCCGCGGCCGTGCCCTTGCCGCCGGAGATGATCGCACCCGCGTGGCCCATGCGCTTGCCCGGCGGCGCCGAAGCACCGGCGATGAACGCGACCACGGGCTTGGTGACGTGTTCCGCGATGAACTCGGCCGCCTCTTCCTCGGCGCTGCCGCCGATCTCGCCGACCATGATGATGCCTTCGGTCTGGGCGTCGTCCTGGAACAGCCTCAGGCAGTCGATGAAGTTCATGCCGTTGATCGGATCGCCGCCGATGCCAATGACCGTCGACTGACCGAGGTCCACGTTGGTGGTCTGGAACACGGCTTCATACGTCAGCGTGCCCGAGCGCGACACGATCGCCACCTTGCCGGGCTTGTGGATATGACCCGGCATGATGCCGATCTTGCATCCACCCGGCGTGATGATGCCCGGGCAGTTGGGACCGATCAGCACGGTATCCGGATATCCCTTCAGCACGTTCTTGACGCGCAGCATGTCGAGCACCGGGATGCCCTCGGTGATCGCGACGATCACGCGGATGCCGCCGGCCGCGGCCTCGAGAATGGCATCGGCCGCGAACGGCGGCGGTACGAAGATCACCGACGCGTCGGCGCCGGTATCGTCGACCGCTTCGCGCACGGTGTTGTAAACCGGCAGGCCGATGTGTTCGGTGCCGCCCTTGCCGGGCGTGACACCGCCGACCAGTTTGGTGCCGTAATCCAGCGCCTGCTGCGAATGGAAGGTGCCCTGGTGGCCGGTGAAGCCCTGGCAGATGACCTTGGTGTCTTTGTTGACAAGAACGGACATTTCGTTGGAGTCCTTCGTAATCGTGTGGATCTGGAGCTTCGGCAACCGCTGCGCGTTGCTAAGCAACGCGCAGAGAGACATGCCTCCACAACCCCTGCATCGCCGCTGCGCGACGATGCCGCCCCCTTGACTCAAGGGGGCTGAAAAAGCGCTGCGCCGGAATGTTCCCCAGCATCACGCGGCTTTTGCGGCGGCGACGGCTTTCTCGGCGGCGTCGTTCAAGTCGTTGGCGGGCGTGATCTTGAGGCCGGAATTGCCCAGCAGCTCGCGGCCCTGCTTGACGTTGGTGCCTTCGAGCCGCACCACCACCGGAATCTTGAGGCCCACTTCCTTCACCGCCGCGATGATCCCTTCGGCGATCAAATCGCAACGCACGATGCCACCGAAGATGTTGACCAGGATGCAGTTCACCTTGGGGGAGGACAGGATCAGCTTGAACGCCGCGGTCACGCGTTCCTTGGTGGCGCCGCCGCCTACGTCGAGGAAGTTGGCGGGTTCGCCGCCGGCCAGCTTGATCACGTCCATGGTCGCCATCGCAAGGCCGGCGCCGTTGACCATGCAGCCGATGTTGCCGTCCATCGTCACGTAGTTGAGGTGTTCGGCCGCGGCTTCCGCTTCGGCCTTGTCTTCCTGCGACACGTCGCGCATCGCGGCCAGTTCCGGATGCCGGAATTCGGCGTTGTCATCGGAATTGACCTTGCCGTCCAGCGCCATCAGGTCGCCGGACTTCACGATCGCCAGCGGGTTCAATTCGACCAGCGAAAGGTCCTTGGCATTGAACAACTTGTACAGGCCCAGCATGATCTTCGAGAGCTGGTTGACCTGCTTGCCGGAAAGCCCCAGCGCGAATCCGAGTTCACGGCACTGGTAGGGTTGCAGGCCTTCGGTGAAGTTCACCGTGACGGTGTGGATCTCCTCCGGCGTTTCGCGCGCCACCTGCTCGATGTCGACGCCGCCGCGTGCCGAGGCGATGAAGGTGACGGCTTTGGAACCGCGATCGACCAATGTCGAGAGGTACAACTCTTTTGTGATGTCGGTCGCTTCGGTCACCAACACCAGGTTCACCGGCAGCGCGCGGCCGCCGGACTGGTAGGTTTCCATGGTCTTGCCGAGCATACCTTCGGCGGCGGCCTTCACCTTGTCCAGCGAGTCGCAGAACTTCACGCCGCCTGACTTGCCGCGTCCGCCCGCGTGGATCTGCGCCTTCACCATCCACTGGTCGCCGCCCAGGGCGCGCGCGGCCTCGACGGCTTCGACAGGGGTCGATGCGACCTTGCCGGGCGGCACCGCAATGCCGAACTCGGCGAACAACTGCTTGGCCTGGTATTCGTGAAAATTCATTCAAGGACCTCATGATTCCCGAAGGTGCCGGCAGCGGCACGAGCCGCCATCCCGTACCGATGGCGAGATTGATTCAGGAGCCTTTGAAGAGCCGTCGCGAGCGACGGCAAATTGCGGGCCGCCGGGGCGCGGGAAGCGGAGTGTACACGCC
>DATCSF010000297.1:0-4721 GCA_036568625.1 Rhodanobacteraceae bacterium
GGTGGAGATGGTGATGCCGGGCGACAACGTGAAGATGGTGGTGACGTTGATCCACCCGATTGCGATGCAGGAAGGGCTGCGCTTCGCGATCCGCGAAGGCGGCCGCACGGTCGGCGCCGGCGTGGTCACCAAGGTCATCGAGTAGGCGGATGGGACGTCGGGAGGGTGAAAAATCCTCCTGTGTTATCGAATAACGCTCTTTTCAAGGCAAACGAACATGGCAACCCAGAACATCCGCATCCGGCTGAAGGCCTACGACCATCGCCTGATCGACAAGTCGGCCAGCGAGATCGTGGAAACCGCCAAGCGCACGGGCGCACAGGTGCGCGGCCCGATTCCGCTGCCGACCAAGATCGAGCGCTACACCATCCTGGTGTCGCCGCACGTCGACAAGGATGCGCGCGACCAGTACGAGACCCGCACCCACAAGCGCGTGCTGGACATCGTCGATCCGAACGACAAGACCGTGGATGCCCTGATGAAGCTCGACCTCGCCGCCGGCGTGGACGTGCAGATCAAGCTGGGCTGAGGGACGAGACATGAGCATCGGACTGGTTGGAAAAAAATGTGGCATGAGCCGGCTCTTCACTGAAGACGGCCGCTCGGTCCCCGTCACGCTGATCGAGGCGACGCCGAACCGCGTCACCCAGGTCAAGACGGCCGACAACGACGGCTACGTCGCCGTGCAGGTCACCGCGGGCGCCAAGCGCGCATCGCTGTTGACCAAGCCGGTGAAGGGTCATTTCGCCAAGGCCAAGGTCGAGCCGGGTCGTGGCCTCTGGGAGTTTCGCCTCGCTGACAAGGACGCCGACAAGTACGCGGTCGGTGCCGAGATCAAGGTCGACGACGTGTTCAAGGTCGGCCAGATCGTTGACGTCGCCGGCGTATCCAAGGGCAAGGGCTTCCAAGGCACCATCAAGCGCCACCACTTCACGATGGGCGATGCCACGCACGGCAACTCACTGTCGCATCGCGCGCCGGGTTCTATCGGCCAGCGCCAGACGCCGGGTCGCGTGTTCCCGGGCAAGAAGATGGCCGGTCACATGGGCAGCGTGAACCGTTCGGCAATGAATCTCGAAGTGGTCAGCATCGACGCCGAGCGTCACCTGATCGCGGTCAAGGGCGCGGTGCCCGGCGCCACCGGTGGCGACGTGGTCGTGCGCCCGGCGGCCAAGGCGTGAGGAGCGAAGTCATGGAACTCAATGTGATTGGCGCCAAGCCCGTGCAGGTATCCGAAGCGATCTTCGGTGCCGCGTTCCGCCAGGATCTCGTGCACCAGGTGGTGGTGGCATACCGCAATGCGGGTCGCGCCGGCACCAAGGCGCAGCTGAACCATACCCGCGTCTCGGGCACCACCAAGAAGTTCAAGAAGCAGAAGGGCGGCGGCGCCCGCCATGGCGACTATCGGGCGCCGATCTTCGTCGGTGGCGCGCGCGCCTTCGCCGCGCAGCCGCGTGACTTCGCGCAGAAGGTCAACCGGAAGATGTACCGCGGCGCGCTGTGCTCGATGCTGGCGGAATTGAATCGCCAAGGGCGCCTGAAGGTCGTTCCGGAGTTCGTGGTGGACGCGCCGAAGACCAAGGCGCTGGTCGGCAAGCTGGGCGAGATCGAAGCCAACGGCCGCACCCTGATCGTGGCGCAGGCGGTGGACGAGAAGCTGTTCCTCGCCGCGCGCAACAATCCCAACATCGTCGACGTGATCGACGTCGACGGCATCAATCCGGTCGCGCTGGCCGCGGCCGACCACGTCGTCGTGACCGTCGACGCGGTGAAGAAGATCGAGGAGTGGCTGGCATGAGCGGCGATCGCATCTTGTCGGTGCTGCAGGCGCCGCACGTTTCGGAAAAGAGCACCCGCCTTTCCGAGCACAATCAGTACGTATTCACGGTGGCGCAGGACGCCACCAAGGCCGACGTCAAGTCCGCCGTCGAAAAAATGTTCGACGTCAGCGTGGTGTCGGTGAACATGGCCAACATCAAGGGCAAGTTGAAGACCTTCCGCTTCCGCCCGGGTCGCAAGGCCAATGTCCGCAAGGCTTACGTGCGTCTGGCCGATGGCCAGAGCATCGACGTCGCCGCGGGCAAGGCTTAGAGCTTCAGGAGTCAACCAACGATGGCACTGATCACACCCAAGCCGACTTCGCCGGGACGCCGCGGGGTGGTGCGCGTGGCGCCGCCGCCCGGCCTGCACAAGGGCGAACCATATGCCCCGCTGACCGAAGTCCAGTCCAAGACCGGTGGCCGCAACCACTTCGGGCGCATCACCGTGCGTCATCGGGGCGGCGGCCACAAACAGCATTACCGCATCATCGACTTCAAGCGCGACAAGGAAGGCATCGCCTGCCGCGTCGAGCGCGTCGAGTACGATCCCAACCGCACCGCGCACATCGCGCTGCTGTGCTACGTGGACGGCGAGCGCCGCTACATCATCGCGCCCAAGGGCATCCAGGTCGGCGCGCAACTGATGGCCGGCACCGATGCGCCGATCAAGGACGGCAACACGTTGCCGCTGCGCAACATGCCGATCGGTACGGTGGTGCATTGCGTCGAGATGAAGCCCGGCAAGGGCGCGCAGCTCGCACGCAGCGCCGGTTCGTCCGCGCAGCTGGTCGCGCGTGAATCCGGGTACGCCACGCTGCGGCTGCGCTCCGGCGAAATGCGCAAGGTGCCGGTCGAGTGCCGCGCCACCGTCGGCGAAGTCGGCAATTCGGAACACAACCTGCGCAAGCTCGGCAAGGCCGGCGCCAAGCGCTGGCTGGGCATCCGCCCGACCGTGCGCGGCGTGGTGATGAATCCGGTCGACCATCCGCACGGCGGTGGTGAAGGCCGCACCTCCGGCGGTCGCCATCCGGTCAGTCCGTGGGGTACGCCGACCAAGGGTTACAAGACCCGCAACAACAAGCGCACGCAGAAGCTGATCGTGCGCCGCCGCACCAAGTAAGGGCTCATCGACATGCCACGTTCACTCAAGAAAGGCCCGTTCATCGACCTGCACCTTCTCAAGAAGGTGGAGGCGGCGAACCAGAGCAACAGCAAGCGTCCGATCAAGACCTGGTCGCGCCGCTCGATGATCCTGCCGGAGATGGTGGGCCTCACGATCGCCGTCCACAACGGGCGCCTGCACGTGCCGGTGCTGGTCAACGAAAACATGGTCGGGCACAAGCTCGGCGAGTTCGCGGTGACCCGCACGTTCAAGGGCCACAGCGGCGACAAGAAGGCCGCGGCGCCGAGCGCCGCGAAATAATGGGTACCGTCATGACTACGACACAAGCCAAGGCCGTCCTGCGCGGTGCGCGCATTTCGGCGCAGAAGGCGCGACTGGTGGCCGACCTGGTGCGCGGCATGCCGGTGGGCGCCGCCAGTGCGGTGCTGGAACACACCAACAAGAAGGCGGCGCATCTGGTCCGCAAGGTGCTGCTGTCGGCGGTCGCCAACGCCGAGAACAACGTTGGCGCCGACGTGGACGAACTGAAGGTGGCGCGCATCTACGTGGACGAAGGCGCGGTCATGAAGCGCATGCACGCACGCGCCAAGGGTCGCGGTGCTCGCATCCTCAAGCGCACGTCGCATATTACCGTTGAGGTTGGTTGAGTGATTCGCGCCATGAACATGACAGCGACTTGCTTCCAGAACCCCCATGCGCAGCTCGCTTTGCTTGCCGCGCATCGCCCCCTTGACTCAAGGGGGCTCAAGCCCAGCCGCTTCGTTCGCGGCAGCAAGGAAAACTGAATTATGGGTCACAAAGTCAATCCAATCGGAATCCGCCTCGGCATTTCCAAGGACTGGAACTCCAAGTGGTTTGCGGGCAAACGTCAGTACGCCGAACACCTGGTGTCGGACCTCAAGGTGCGCGAGCTGCTGAAGGACAAGCTGTCGCAGGCCGGCGTGTCGAAGATCCAGATCAACCGCCCGCAGAAGAACGCCGATATCACGATCTTCACCGCACGTCCGGGTGTCGTGATCGGCAAGAAGGGCGAGGATATCGAGAAGCTGCGCCGCGAAGTGTCGAAGATCATGGGCGTGGACGCCCATATCAACGTCAGCGAAGTGCGCAAGCCCGAGCTTGACGCGCAACTCGTGGCGGAATCGATCGCGCAGCAATTGGAGCGCCGCATCATGTTCCGTCGCGCCATGAAGCGCGCGGTGCAGAACGCGATGCGCTTGGGCGCGTTGGGCATCAAGGTGAACGTCGCCGGTCGTTTGAACGGTGCCGAAATAGCGCGGTCCGAGTGGTATCGCGAAGGCCGTGTGCCGCTGCACACGCTGCGTGCCGACATCGACTACGGGCTGGCCGAAGCGCGCACCACGTATGGCGTGATCGGCGTCAAGGTGTGGATCTACAAAGGCGAGATCTTCGACTTCGCCAGCGTGGGCCAGGCGAAGGAAGACGATCGCAACGAAGGCCCGTCGCCCCGCCGCGAACGGGGGAGCCGCGACGACGAACCGCGCCGCGAGCGGGCCCCGCGCGGACGTCGCGAGCGGACCACGGCTGAGTAAGGAATCAGTGTCATGTTGCAACCCAAGCGAACCAAATTCCGCAAACAGTTCAAGGGCCGCAACCGGGGCCTCAGCCTGTCGGGCAACCTCGTCAGCTTCGGCGAGTTCGGCCTGAAGGCCACTACCCGCGGCGCCGTCACCGCGCGCGAGATCGAAGCCGCGCGTCGCTGCATCACGCGTTATGTGAAGCGCGGCGGCAAGCTGTGGATCCGCGTGTTCCCTGAC
>DATCSF010000298.1:0-20225 GCA_036568625.1 Rhodanobacteraceae bacterium
ATCCCGGTGTGTTCGTTCAAGCGAACCCGGTGCCAAGACAGGGGGGCCATGGCAGCCGCTGCGGTGCGTCCGAATATCTTACAGTCGGACCGGTACGGGCTCTCCGCGGCAAACGATTGATACGGGGATGGATTTTTCAAGAAGAGCGAGCGCCATTGAATTTCCGTGTGCCGGAATCCCTGACAGTTCACACGTCGTTTTCCGGCTCTGGAAATGCATCCCATTGATACATGGAAGATTATTTTGTGGCACAAAAGTTGCCGTGCCATAGAAGGGCTAACCGCGTGGAGGGACCTGCAATGCGCGTACTTGGTTTTCTAGCGCTCACCGCGCTTTTCTCGGCCAACGCTTTTGCCGTGCCGATCCACTGGAACACATGGACATCCGCCTCGTCCGGTTCCCTGACTGCGGGCAGTAGCACCGTGGCTGTCACGTTTGCCACGAGCAACTTCCACACCAACGTCGCGAATTATCCGTCATGGTCGCCGGCGAGTACCTTCGCGGACGGCGCGCTTGTCGACAATGGTCCGGCCCAGAGCAACGGGATCATGCAGTTGATAGGCGGCACCTCCAGCCTGAACACCTTGACGTTCTCGACTCCGGTTGTCGATCCGGTGTTCGCCATCTGGAGCCTCGGCCGGCCTGGCTTGGAAGCATCTTTTGACTTCGTCGGCATCGTCCCGCTGTTCGTTGCCGGAGGGCCGAGCGCCGAGTACGGCGGCTCTGCCATCACTGTCTCTGGCAACGCCGTCAACGGCCAGGAGGGCAACGGTACGATTCGGTTCAATGGAACATTTTCGAGCATCCAGTGGACCAATCCCGTCTCCGAGTTTTGGTACGGCTTCGATGTGGGTATTGCCAATGTTGGTACGCCTACCCCGGTGCCGGAGCCCGGCCAGCTATTCCTGTTCGTTCTCGGGTTGGGCCTGCTGATCGGGTTTCGCGGCCTAGCGCGCTCGCGCGGTTGACCTCGCGGGCAGGGGGGAGCCCCGCGCCGCGACAAATTCGGTGCGGGACGGCCCCGAGCGCAAGCGGGAAGGAGCATCAGGGATGATGTGGACAATCCCGACCATGTCGTTGCGGGAATGGCGGGTCGGCGCCCGCCCTGCCAAAAGAAAACCCGCCTTGCGGCGGGTTTTTCTCAACAGGCGGGGCCGCCTTGCGGCGGCCTTTGCCGAGTAAAGGTACTGCATTCCGCGCTGCGCGCGGCTCCAAGATGACGTTCTGACAGAGGCGTGCGCTTTGCGCACGCACAAAAGGCGTTGGATCCCGGACCACGGCTTTGCCGTGTCCGGGATGACGCGATGGAAAGGCGTTTGCGCAACGCGCGAACGCGCCATCGCGTCACTTGATCTTGCCTTCCTTGTAGATCACGTGCTTGCGGACGACGGGGTCGTATTTCTTGACTTCCATCTTGTCCGGGGTGTTCTTCTTGTTCTTGTCGGTGGTATAGAAGTGGCCGGTGCCGGCCGTGGAAGTCAGGCGGATCTTGTCGCGTTTGCTGGCCATGAGAGAGTCCTCCTTACACGCGCTCGCCGCGTGCGCGCAGGTCCGCGAGCACGGCGTCGATGCCGTTCTTGTCGATGGTGCGCAGGGCCTTGCCGGACACGCGCAGTTTCACCCAGCGGTTCTCGCTTGCGACCCAGAACCGGCGTTCGTGCAGGTTGGGCAGCCAGCGGCGGCGGGTCTTGTTGTTGGCGTGCGAGACGTTGTTGCCGGTGCTCGCACCTTTACCGGTGACCTGGCATACGCGTGCCATGGCATTCTCCTCATGGTGATCCGCGTGGCCCGCGGAAGTTCGGCCCGGCTGGATCCACGCGAATCGCCGGATTGGCCGCGTCGATCCCGCGTCGCGTCACGGGATGCCCGGAGGGCCGGGCCGGCTTGAAGTCAGCCGCATAATATAGCAGGTGGCGGGGTGCGGAGCAATCCGGAAGCGTGCATGAAACCGCATGGTGTGGGACAATCCCCGATCTTTGACCCTTTCCCAGCGGAGCTTGCAAGAACATGGCAGAAGAGACCCCGGCCCAGAGCAACGGCCAAGCCGCCCCCCAGATGCAGATGGCGCTGCAGAAGATTTACGCGCGCGACGTCTCGTTCGAGGTTCCGAATGCGCCCAAGGTGTTCCAGGAAGAGGGCCAGCCGCAGGTCCAGTTGAACCTCAGCCACAAGGCGACGCCGCTCGAGGGCGATAACTACGAAGTGGTGCTCACCCTGACGGTCACCTGCACCCTGAACGAGCGCACCGCGTACCTCGCCGAAGTGCACCAGGCCGGCGTGTTCTCGTTCGTGGGCTTCGACCCGCAGAACCTGTCGGTGGTGCTGGCCACGTACTGCCCGAACGTGCTGTTCCCGTTCGCGCGGCAGGTCATTTCCGATCTGGTCCTGAACGGCGGGTTCCCGCCGCTGCTGCTGCAGCCGATCAACTTCGACGCCCTGTACGCCGAACAGCAGCGCCAGCAGGCCGGGCAGATCGGCCAGGGCGACGCCAAGCCCGCCTTGAACGCCTGACGCCATGTCTCGCGCGACGGTTGCCGTGCTCGGCGCCGGCTCGTGGGGGACTGCGTTGGCCGCACTGCTGTGCGGCAATGGCATCGCCACCCGTTTGTGGGGGCGTGATGCCGGGGCCCTTGCGGATATCGCGGCCAGTCGCCGCAACCAACGCTATCTGCCGGACCTCGAACTGCCGGCGGAATTGGTATGCGTGCCCGACTTGGCCGAAGCGCTGCGCGGCGTCGAAGCTGCGCTGGTCGCGGTGCCGAGCCACGCCTTTCGGCAGATGCTCGTCGAGGCCGCGCCGCTGCTGCCGGCCGACGCCGGCTACGCATGGGCGACCAAGGGCTTCGAGCCGGGCACCGGACGCTTCCTGCACGAACTGGTGGCCGACCGGCTGCCGGGGACGCCGGCAGCGGTCGTGACCGGGCCCTCGTTCGCGCGCGAGGTCGCGGCCGGCATGCCCACCGCGGTCACCGTGCATTCCGGCGACGATGCGTTTGCGCACCGCGTGGCGGAGATGCTGCACGGCAACGCCTTCCGCGCCTACTCCGGCAACGACATGCTGGGCGCCGAACTTGGCGGCGCGATGAAGAACGTGCTGGCGGTCGCCACCGGCGTCGCCGATGGCATGCAGCTTGGCCTCAACGCGCGCGCGGGCCTGATCACCCGCGGCATGAACGAGATGCTGCGTCTGGGCGGGGCGCTCGGCGCCAAGGCGCAAACCCTGATGGGACTTGCGGGTCTCGGTGACCTGGTGCTCACCTGCACCGGCGATCTTTCCCGCAACCATCGCTTCGGCGTCGCCCTTGGTCGCGGCGTACCGCTCAGGCAGGCCTTGGCCGATATCGGGCAGGTGGTTGAAGGCGCCGTCACCGCCGACGAGGTGATGCGGTTGGCCGATCGCCACGGCCTCGATCTGCCGATTTCCCGGCACGTACAGGCCGTGCTGCGCGGCGACCTGACCCCGACCGATGCGCTGCAATCGCTGCTGGCGCGCGAGCGCAAGCCCGAGTATCCCGAGAGCCTGTTCCACTGAATCCCTCGGGGATGCGGCGTTCCGTTCGAAGCCGCTGTCGTGAAAAGTCGGGCCACGGATGGCCGTTCCGGACTTTCAGGCTGCCAAAGCATCGTGGCTTGCACGCCATCGGACGGAGCAGCGTTCATGGACGGACGCACAAACATGGACGATCGCAAAAGTGCGCTATGCTTGATCCTTTTAGGTAGCGGACCTTTCGGCGCATGCAACACCGCAGCAACCAGGGCGAAGCACCGGTCGGACGCACCGCGGGGAGACCCGCGGCGACGGCGTCGTTGCCGACCGAGTGGACGCGCCTGCTCGCGGCGGCGGGTGGCGAGGCCAGCACCGGTCAGGCCTCCACGCTCGGCTTCCTGCTGGAGCTGCTCCAGGACGAACCGCCCGTGTCGCGCATCGAGGTTGCGCCTGTGCTGCTGGAAATCGTGGCGAAAGGACGGCTCGGCCGCGCGATCCCGCTGGATTCGAAACAGCTTCTGAACGCCGCCCTGTCCGAGGGCGAAACCCGCCTCGCGGCCAGCGTGCTGGGCCTGCCGCAGACCCAGCGCAAGGGTCGTACCTACGCGCACTTGGCCGGTTCGTTCGGCGATGCATTGCTGCGGGAAATCCTGGCCGGTTCGCCGAGCCTGCTGGGTGGGGTCGCCGGCCTGCGTTTGGCGCTGGGCAAACCGCGCCCGCTGGAATGGGGCTGGCAACTCGAGCGCGACGGTCGCCAGAAATTGTTGCCGAAGCTGCCGGCGCACCAGCGCCTGGTCCGCGTCGGCGGCTTGTGGTATCTCGATGCGGAACGCGCCGAACTCGGTCCGCTGGATGGCGACGCTGCCGAGATGGCGCTGATCGACGCGCCGCCGCTGGCGCCGGAGCACGCCCAATCGCTGGCCGAACGCGTGACCGCTTTGCCCTGGGCCGCACACATTCCCGCCCCGCAGGCCTTCGACGCGGTGCAGCGTGCCGACCTCGCGCCCAAGCCCGTGATGATTTTCCAGGCGTTGACCCGACACGCGCGGATCGGCGCCGGCACGCCGCCGCTGGCCTACGCGCGGCTCGCCTTCGATTACGGTGGCGAACGCCTGCCTGGACGTGGCGGTGAGGCGGTCGTGCGCCGCGTCCGCAACGGCAAGTTGGTCGAAATCACGCGCAAGCGCGCCGAGGAACTGGCGCGGATGGAGCGGCTGGAAGCGTTCGGTCTCGCGCCCGCGGTCGATTGCGAAGGGCTGCCGTGGGACATGGCCGACGCGCTGCCGGAAGACGCCTGGGTGTTTCCCGGCAAGGGCTACGCGGGCGCGCTGGAAGTCAACACGCCGGCGCGCTGGCTGGGCCTGCGCGAAAAGCTGGAGCACGACGATTTCGCGGTCGAGTACGCGTCCAGTTTTCCGTTCGAAGTGCTGGAAGGTCCACCGCACTGGTACGGCGTCGCGCACGCCGACGACGGCGGCGAAGCGTTCGAGTTCGAGATGGGCATCGAGGTCGAAGGCAAGCGCGTCAACCTGTTGCCCACGGTGGCGCGCGCGCTGTCCGAACACACGCTGTCGCTGACTGCGCCCGAGAACGAGACCCGGGACGCAGTCTGGTATGCGCCGGTAGACGATCGCCGCCGTGTCGCGGTGCCGCTGGCGACACTGCGCAAGCTGCTGGCGCCGCTGGCCGAATACCTTGCACATCCGCGCGACAAGCTGCGCCTGCCGCGCGTGCAGGCCGGACGCCTGGAAGAATTCGAAAACGCGCTGCCGAAGAACGGCAAGCTGGATGCACCCAAGGACCTGACGGGCTTCACCACGCGGCTGCGTGATGCCGCGGAGCACGCCTCCGACGCGGTGCCCGAGGGCCTGGTCGGCGAATTGCGCCCGTACCAGCGCGAAGGCCTGCGCTGGCTGAACGCGCTGGCCGAGGCGGGCTTGGGCGGGGTGCTGGCCGACGACATGGGCCTCGGCAAAACCGTGCAACTGCTCGCGCACATCCTCGCCCTGAAGCAGAACTCGGCGCTCTCGCAACCCGCGCTGATCGTGGCGCCCACCAGCCTGATCCCGAACTGGCAGGCCGAAACCGCGCGCTTCGCGCCCGGCTTGAAGGTGCTGACCCTGCACGGACCCGAGCGGGTGAAGAGCTTCGATCGCCTTGCCGGCCACGACATCATCCTCACCAGCTACGCGCTGCTGCCGCGCGACCTGTCGGTGCTGCGCGAGCAACCGTTCGCGCTGGTGGTGCTGGACGAGGCGCAACAGGTCAAGAACCCGCGCACCCAGGCACGCCGCGCGCTGCTGTCGATCGGCGCGAAACGGCGCGTGTGCATGACCGGCACGCCGTTGGAAAATCATCTGGGTGAGTTGTGGTCGCAGGTCGATCTGGCGGTGCCCGGCCTGCTGGGCGACGAGGGTTCATTCCGCCGCCACTATCGCATCCCGATCGAACGCCAGGCCGACGCCGACTGCCAGGCGCGCCTCAATCAGCGGATCGCGCCGTTCATCCTGCGCCGCACCAAGGCGCAGGTCGTGAAGGAGTTGCCCGAAAAGACCGAGATCGCGCGCCGCGTGGTGCTCTCCGGCAGGCAGCGCGAGTTGTACGATTCGCTGCGCATCAGCCTGGGCGAGGAGGTGCGCGAAGTCGTGCGGCAGCGCGGCCTCGAACACAGCGGCATCATCGTGCTGGATGCCTTGTTGAAGCTGCGCCAGACCTGTTGCGATCCGCGCCTGGTGAAGCTCGAATCCGCGCGCGGCGTGCGCGAATCGGCCAAGCTGGAACTGTTGATGGACATGCTGCCCGACCTTCTGAGCGAAGGCCGGCGCGTGCTGCTGTTTTCGCAATTCACCGAAATGCTGGCGCTGATCGCGCGCGAATTGAATCGCCGCCATCTGCACTACGTCACGCTGACCGGCGATACCCGCGACCGCGCCGAACCCGTGCGCAAGTTCCAGGATGGCGAAGTGCCGCTGTTCCTGCTGTCGCTGAAGGCCGGCGGTGTGGGGCTGAACCTGACCGCGGCCGATACCGTGATTCATTACGACCCATGGTGGAATCCCGCCGCCGAAACCCAGGCTGCCGACCGCGCGCATCGCATCGGCCAGGACAAGCCGGTGTTCGTGTATCGGTTGATCTGCGCCGATACCGTCGAGGAGCGCATCGAGGATCTGAAGGCGCGCAAGGCCGAACTGGCGCAAGCCGTGCTGGAAGGCGGGGGCACCCGCGACAAGCTGGCGTTCGACGAAACCGATCTGGATACGCTGTTCGCGGCGGAATAGCTTTCGGCGTCGTCAACGGCAGCGTGGTTCAGCGCTCGATCCGTTTCAGGAATACCCGCATTTCCTTCGCGGCCTGCACGTCGCCGTGCGCTTCGGCGATAGCGATCCCGCGCCGCCATGCCTCGGCGGCGGCTTGTGCTTCCCCCGATTGCAAACAGGCTTTGCCCAGCAGCTTCCATGCTGCGGAATAGTCGGCGTCGAAGTCGAGCGCGGCGCGCAATTGTGCAATCGCTTCGCTCGGATCGCCGGCTTCCAGCAGCGCCGCGCCCAGCGAATAGCGCAGCAGTGCGCCATCGCGAGGACCGCCGAGTTGAGCCTTCAGTGCATTGATCCGGGACATGCGAGCTGTCGTGGAAAGTCAGGCCATGGCTGGCCGTTTTGGTCTCCATAAGCTTTGAGTGCTTCGGTTCATGATCGAACCTGGCGAAGCCGCGATCACGGACGATCGTACAAATGTATGGAAGTCAGGCCATGGCTGGCCGTTCTGGCCTCCACAGGGTTCGAATGTTTCGGTTGATGATCGAACCCGGCGAAGCCGCGATCAGGGACGATCGCCATGAATATTGGCATAGCGCCAGTAATTCGGCGCCGGCAACAGCACTGTGGGCATGGATTGTTCGGGCGGCTGCTGGCCGCGCCGCAGCATCGCCAAGACAGGTGCATTCCAGATCACCAGCCACGTGCCGCGATACGGTTGCACCAGGCGCGCGTAGCGCAGGTCGTTGCCATCGAGGCGCTCGGGATAGGCGATCACCAGACCGCGAGGATGCTTTGTGGCCCAGTCCTGCAGGAACTGGCCTTCGTACAGGCGGTCGACAGGCCTGGTCATCCGGCCCATGAATTCGAACTGGCCGCCATAAATGCCGAGGTTGCCGATCGCACGACCTTCGGTTTCGGCGTGCGCCAGCAGCTTCGAAGCGGGACGCATGTCGAACGCCGGGTACAGCGCCACCGCGAACAGCGCGTAAGCACCCGCGGTGCCGATCAGGCTGGCGACGGCAATGCGGCGCAGCTTGCCGCGCCCCGGCAGCAGCACGAACACACCCAGCACCAGGTACAACACCCCGAACGGCGCGCTGACCGGCGCGAAATCGCGCAGCCAGTGACTGTGCAGTCTGGCCACGTCGACGAGAGGCAGCGCGAACAGCAACGCCGCCACGGTGAAGGATCCAATCGCCAGCGGCCAGGCGCCCAGCCACGCGCTGTGGGCCAGTCGTCCATTGCGCGCACGCAGGGCGGCGATTGCCGCCGCCATCACGATCGCCGCCGCGGGCAGTTCCGGTACCAGGTAATAGCTCTGCTTGCCGCTGAAGGCGCTGAAGATCACGAACGCGCAAACCAGCCATGCCAGCACCATCCGCAATCCCGGTGGCAACGGGCGGCGCAGCGAAGCGACGGCGGCCCACATGCGCGGCCACAGTACGAACGGAAACAACAGCACTCCTGCCCACGGCACGTACCACCAGAATGGCCGCTTGTGGATGAATGCATCCACCACGCGCCCGCCGGTCTGCTTGTAGAGCAGGCTGTGCGTGTAGGCGCCGCCGCTCAGTTGGAGGGCGGGAATCACCCAGGCTGCAAGGATGATGCATCCGGCAATGACGGCGGCGCTGCCGAATCCATACCAGCGGGCGCGATGCTCGCGCGCATACGTGCTCCACCACGGGCCCAGCAACCACACGGGCAGCGTGTGCACCAGCAGCACCGGCCCCTTGGTCAGAAGGCCGAGTCCAACGCAGAGCGCGAATGCGACCCAGCGCGGTGCCGTGCGCCGCGGCCCCGGCACCAGGCACAACATCGCCGCCAGCACCCACACCGCCAGCAGGCCGTCGTACATGATCTGCAGGCCGAACAGGAAGCCATACGACAGTGCCAGCAGCAGCCATGGCGTGGAGCGTGCGACCCAGGCGTGTTCCGGGAACAATCGCCGTGCCAGCGCCTGCGCGAGGATCAACTGCGCGGCGCCGATCAGCACCATCAACACGCGTGGCCAGACGTCGTTCACGCCGAACGCAGCCCAGCCCGCATGGATCAGCCAGAACAGCAGCGGCGCCTTTTCGGAATAAGGCGCACCGTTGATGTGCGGCACCCAGAACTGGTGGTGTGCCCACATGTCCCACGCCACCGCCAGCGCGCGGGTGGAATGCAGCGGAATCGGCGGCTGCAGGAAGATCGCGATCAGCGCAACCAGAAGGTACAGCGGCAACCACCACAGCAGGCTGCGCAGGCGTTCGGTGAGTGCGTAGGAGGCGTCGGTCAAGGAGGGGTTCGCATGCTTCGCGGCGCGGTGCGGTGCAAAAGTGTAATGGATGCGCCGTGATCCATCGCCGGCGGGCCGGCAGTCAGCTTCCGACCGGCGGCGATCCTTTGGCATCCGTCACTGCCGAAAAAGGATAGCCGCGTCCGCCGCGTCGCCTCAGCGACAGGGCAAAGCAGGCGCCAAGCAGGAGTTCCAGCGGTGCGCGCGCGAAATCGACCCGCCACAGCAGGCAGTCGGAAAGGTTGACCATCAGCATGATGCCGAGGCTGCCCAGCAGCGACCAGTACAGCGCGCCGCCAACCACGGCTGCGCGGCGCGCAAGCCACAGTTCACGCATCAGCAAGCAGAACGGGGCCAGCAGCAGCGCGGCACCGGCGCCGCCAAGGCCCACCACGGCCTCCAGGTAGGCACTGTGCAGATGCGGCGGCACATAGTTGCCGATATGGATGCCGCTGGCCGCGATCATGGGCGCGATGGCGTGCAGGCCGATGCCCAGAAGCGGATGTTCGCACCATGCCCACAGGCCGAGCACGGCGAGTTGCACGCGTACGGCGGCGGAGGTCGCCGGCAGCGCCGTCAGGTCGCCGCTCGCCAGAGCCTCGACGATCGCCTCGCCCCCGGCAAGCCGGCGCGAGACGAGGTTGTACCCGATGGCCAGCGCGACCGCCACGATGAGCGCTGCGACGCCGATGGCGAGCGCGGCAGGTCGGCGCCAGTGGCCGCTAACGTCGCGCGCGTGGGCGACCGCAACAGCCGGTATCAATACCGCGGCCGCAAACCATGCCGCCCGCGATTGCGCGTACAGCAGGCACGCCAGCAGCAGCAAACCGGTCACGGCCAGGACTGCAAGGACGGCCACGCGACCGCGCAGGGCCCGCGACGTCGCGTACACCCAGAGCAACAGCAAACCGATCGCGGCGTACTCGCCGACGGCGTTTTCCGCGTAGTCGAAGCGCAGGCGCAATGCGCCGGATGCGATGGCGGCAAGACTCGACCATGGCGTGTACACCAAGGCTGCACACAGGAAACCGGCCACCATCAGTCCGAGCAAAAGCGGAATCCGCTGCGGCTGTTCCGCGAGGCAGACGCCGATGACACAGGTGAGCACCCCCACGCGCACCAGTTCGGCGTTCTCCGACAGGTACTTGGCCCATGGCACCGCAGGCGTCATCTGGGCCGCGTACGCTGCCTGCAGCACCGCATAGAAAATGAACGCCAGCACCAGCCAGGAAACGGGGTGCCGCGCCAGCGCGCGCCAGCGCGCCCTACCGCCGGCCACCGCCAGCGCGATCAGCGCCAGCATGCCGCCGTACTCCGGTCGCAACCCATGGCCGAAACGCGTGGTCGCGAAGAAGGCCTGGAATGCCAGTGCCAGGAATACCAGCGTGGTGAAGTGCGGCCGAAGCGGCCATCGACGGCGAGATGCGCCGACGTCGTTCAATGCAGTGTCGTGGCAAGCGCGTCTTCGACCCGCCCCACGAACGCGCTCTTGTTCTCGAGGAACCACTCGCGTCCGCGTGCCCCGAGCGTGCGCAACTCCGCATCGCCGAGAGACAAGGCACGCTCGATCGTTTCCTCCAACGCGGGTCCATCGAAGTAGTAGGTTCGCGCCAGCGCCATGTTCCCCGTCTGCCCGTACGGTACCAGCAGGCCGCGCTCGGCCGTCACCAGTTCGTTCATGGGCGGCGCATCCACGGTGACCGTCACCGCGCCGACGCCCAGCGCTTCAACGAGGTAATGGCCCCAGCCGTCGGTCTCCGACGTGCACAGGTGGAAGGCGTGGCTGTTCTGGAGTCGCCTGAGTTCGGCGTAATGCGCCGGATTGGTGACGTCGAGGTAGCCCAGTCGATGCACGATATTGGGTGCGGGCGGGCCAGGGTGGGCCTCGCGCGGGTGCTGCAGCACGGTCAGCATCGGCCACTCGGGATGCCGCCGCCACAGTTCCAGCAACCTGTCGGTACCCTTGATGCGGCTGCCGCCGGCAAGGTGGAAGAACTTGCGCTCGCGCGGCACGCTCGCGTCATAGCGATCGTCGCTGCTGAAGCCGACCCAACTGGTCGGGCAGCCCAGGCGGTCGAAAATCGAGACGGCGTTGTGCGTCTTCGCCCAGATCCGGTCGACCGAGTCCAGGAAGCGCTGATCGTGGCGATCGAACCACTCCGGGTTGGGCAGCACCACGTTGCGGCGGGCGCGGATCAGCTGCGTCGGCCACAGGTGCTCGAACATGATGTTGACGTCGAAACACCGCGGCGGCCGCCACCGGCGGCGCAGGCCACACCATGCCTGCTGCGCGCGTATGTAGACGCCCATGCACTTCTTGCGCCGCCGCCGTTCATGCTGCAAGCCGAGGGCGGTCACCGTGACCTCGCAGCCGCTGCGGCGCAGCGCTTCGGCGAGGAGTCGGAAATCGCGGGAGAGGCCGAAGCCGTTATCCCAAAATGCCAGATTGACTGTCGCCATGTCGCTGGGGCTCCGGATCCCTCCAGGCAGCGGCGGATCCGTGCAAGCATCTCGCCATGCCAACTATACCCGGGATTATCGCGCGAGATGGCGTGCGCGTCAGGTCGGGAATCCGGACACGAGGCGGGCGCTGGCCAGCCGGCGGCTTCGGATGTCAGACGGCGACGCACGCAGCGGCGCGAAAACGCAGGCGCTGCAGTGCCGCGATCACTTCATCCAGCCGGATCTGCTCCACGCGGTTGCGTTGCGGCAGGCCGCCAAGCGCCATGACCATGCTCCCGGTCGGGCTGCGCGGCAGCCACAGCGAGGGCGGTTGCGCGCCATACAGCACGATCAGCGGACAGCCGAGCGCAGCCGCGGCTTGCGCGGGCCCGGTGTCGATGGAAACCATGGCGGTGGCATGCTCGCACAAGGCCAGCAGGCGCCGCAGCGGCAGTTCGTCGCCGGCGGCAAGCACGCGATCGGAACCCGCGGCCCGCGCGATCTGGCGCAGTAGCAAGGCTTCCGGGGGCGCGCCGCACAGGATGACTTTCGCGTCTGGCCGCCGCGCGAGGACCGCATGGATCACACCGACCCAGTTGGCCAGCGGCCATTGCTTGTCGTCGCCGAGTTGACCCGCGCGGCCGCGCTTCAGGGTTCGCTTGTTGCCCGGCTGCAACAGCACCAGCGGCGCGTCGTCGAGACCGCGTGCGCACAACCACGCGTGCAGGTCGGCGCGGTCGGCGGCATGGACGACGAGGCAAGGTGCTTGCGGCGCATCGAATGCGTCGGCCGGCGGCGTGTTGGCGAAGGCCGCCGGCGTCATCGCGCCGAAACGGCGCCAGCGATCGATCCAGTGTTCGCCCGTCCGCAGCATGCAGTCGGGATTGGCGAATACGCAATGGTCGTTTGGGACGTGCGCGCGACGGAGCAGCCAGCGGACCTTGTCGACCGAACGGTCGTCGCACACGTACACCGGGCCGGGCGGCTGCGCGCGCAGCCGCGCCACCAGGGCGCGCTGGCTTGCATCCAGCCAGTACGGGCGGTTACGGCTGGCGAGCCTGAGCGTGGCGTGCACGTCAGGGTGATTCGCGAACAAGGGCTCCAGCCAGCCGCCCGAACCCAGTACCCGGCAGGCCTGGCCGTAGCGGCGGTGCAGCAGGCGCAACAGTGGCGTCAGCAACACCATGTCGCCGAAGGCGCCGAAGCGGATCACGAGCGGGGCGGCGGCTGCGCTGGGCATGTGGGTTGGCGAGGCTTGCACGTTGCGCGGGCCGTTGTCGGCGGGCGTCCCGCCGAGCCCGTTACACTCACCAGATTATCCGATGCCGCGCTTGCCATGTCCGAACGTCCCCGCATTTCGGCGTGCGTGATCACCCTCAACGAAGCCGACCGCATTGCGGCCTGCCTCGACTCGCTCGCGTTCTGCGATGACATCGTGGTGGTCGACTCGGGTTCCACCGACGGCACGCGTGAAGTCGCGACGATGCACGGCGCGCGGGTGATCGAACGTGCCTTCGAAGGATTTCGCGCGCAGAAGGATTTCGCGGTCGGGCAGGCCGTGCACGATTGGGTGTTGTGTCTCGACGCGGACGAGCGCGTGACGGCGCCTTTGCGCGCCGCCATCGAGGCCGCGCGCGACGCGGGCTTCGCCGACGCGTCCGGCTATCGCTTCGCGCGCAGCACCGAATATTTCGGCGCGTTCCTGCGCCACGGCAATGCCTATCCCGATCGCGTGCTGCGGCTGTTCGACCGCCGCCGCGGCGGCTGGCGCGCAGGGCGCGAGATCCACGAACACGCGGTCGTCGACGGCGGCGTGACGACGCTCGCGGGCGATCTCGAACATTTGGCCTACCGTTCGCTGGAAGACCAGCTCGGGCGTTACCGCCGCTACGCCACGATGATGGCGACCCACATGCACGCGAGCGGACGCCGCGCGCATTTGCGCAACCTGGTCGTGAATCCCGGGTGGCGTTTCCTGCGCGGATACGTGTTGCGCGCCGGATTCCTCGATGGCTGGCGCGGTTTCCTGTTCGCTTGCATGGAAGCCGACTACGTGCGCGAGAAGTTCGCACGGCTGTGGTTGCTGCAGCATGCGGCGGATGGCGCCCGCTGGCACAATGGGCGGTCGCGGTCCGTGACGGACCAGGGTGCAGGCGCAACGAGGAAGCCATGAAAACCGCATTGATCACGGGCATCTCCGGCCAGGACGGGGCCTATTTGACGCAGCTGCTGCTGGAGAAGGGCTACAAGGTTTACGGTGCCTACCGGCGCACCAGCTCGGTCAATTTCTGGCGGTTGGAGCAGCTCGGCGTCGCTGCACATGCGAACCTGGAACTGGTCGAATACGACCTCACCGATCCCGGCTGCAGCCTGCGCCTGGTCGAAAGGGCGCAGCCGGACGAGGTCTACAACCTCGCCGCGCAAAGCTTCGTTGGGGTGTCGTTCGAGCAGCCGACCACCACCGCCAAGATCACGGGCCTGGGCGCGCTGAACCTGCTGGAGGCGATCCGCACGGTGAAGCCCGACACGCGCTTCTACCAGGCCTCCACCTCGGAGATGTTCGGCAAGGTGCAGGCGGTGCCGCAGAACGAGCACACCATGTTCTGGCCGCGCAGCCCGTATGGAGTCGCCAAGCTGTTCGCGCACTGGAGCACGGTGAACTACCGCGAATCGTTCGGGATCTTCGGCGCCAGCGGCATCCTGTTCAACCACGAATCGCCGCTGCGCGGACGCGAGTTCGTGACACGGAAAATCACCGATGCGGTGGCGCGGATCAAGCTCGGCAAGCAGGAGTTGTTGGAGCTGGGCAACCTCGATGCCAAGCGCGACTGGGGTTACGCCGCGGAATACGTGGAGGGCATGTGGCGGATGCTGCAGGCCAAAGAGCCCGACACGTTCGTGCTGGCGACCGGCCGCACCGAAACCGTGCGCGATTTTGCGACGCTGGCGTTCAAGGCCGCGGGCATCGGCATCGAGTGGCGAGGCAAGGAACAGGACGAGACCGGCCTTCGCACCGACACCGGCAAGGTGGTGGTGAAAATCAACCCGAAGTTCTATCGTCCGGCCGAAGTCGAAATGCTGATCGGCGACGCCGCGCACGCGCGCGAGGTACTGGGCTGGCAGGCCAAAACCTCACTGGAAAACCTGTGCCGGATGATGGTGGAAGCCGATCTCAAGCGAGTGGAACGTGGCGTCTCGTTCTGACCGCCCGCACGCGCTGCTGACGGGTTGTCACGGGTTTACCGGGCGCTACGTCGCGGCCGAACTCGAAGCGGCCGGCTATGAGGTGGTCGGGCTTGCGCACGACGGCGATCCGCCGCACGCGGGCGTGCTGCGCGCGAACCTGCTGGATCGCGCGGCGGTACGGCGTGCCATCGCCGACGCAGGCGCCGACGTGGTGGTTCATCTTGCCGCGATTTCGTTCGTGGCACACGGCGACGCGGACGAAATCTATCGCACCAACGTGGTCGGCACGCGCAACCTGCTGGAGGCACTGGCCGAGGCCGGCACGCAGCCGCGCAGCGTGGTGCTGGCCAGCAGCGCCAATATCTACGGCAACGCCGTGGTCGAGCCGATCGTGGAGGCGACGCCGCCGGCGCCGGCCAATGATTACGCCGTTTCAAAGCTCGCGATGGAATTCATGGCGCGGTTGTGGATGGATCGCCTGCCGATCACCCTGGTGCGACCGTTCAACTACACCGGCGTCGGGCAATCGGAGAATTTCCTGGTTCCGAAGATCATCGCGCACTTCCGGCGCGGCGAGAAGGTGATCGAATTGGGCAACACCGATGTGGCGCGGGATTTTTCCGACGTGCGCGACGTCGCGCGCGCCTATGCCGCAATCGTTGCCAAGGCGCCCGCGGGCGAAACCATCAACATTTGTTCCGGTACCACCCACACGCTGGAAGAGGTACTGGCGATGATGGCGCGCAATGCCGGCTACGCGATCGAGGTGCGGATCAATCCCGCGTTCGTGCGCAGCAACGAGGTGAAGCGCCTGGTCGGTTCGAACGCACGGCTGCATGAGCTCGCCGGCATCGTGCCGTCGATTCCGCTGCAGGAAACGCTGCAGTGGATGTACTCGGCATCCGCGGATTGATCACTCGCCCTCAGGCATGAAGGGACGGTACAGCTTTCCGTTTTGTGCGGGCGCGGACCCCTCTCTCGGCGCAGCGCGCGCCCCGTCACCCGGAAGCAAGGAGCACGACCGCGCGAGGTGGCGCTGACGGTGCGTGGCATCAACCCGCGAGCGCACGTACCGCTTCGGCGATGCGGACACGGAACGCCTGGTCGTTGTCGTCGAACCATTCGCGGGCCGCGGTGCCCGTGCGTTCGAGTTCGGCGTCGGGCATGGCCAGCAGGCGTTCGATCACGCGTTCCATGGCGGCCCCGTCGTAGAAATACGTGGTCGCGAGGCCCTGCGTTCCAGTGCGCGAAATCGGAACAAGCGCGCCGCGTTCGGGGGTGACCATTTCGTTCATGGGCGGCGCGTCGAGCGTGACGACCACGGCGCCCACGCCCATCGCTTCGACGAGGTAATGCCCGAACCCTTCGGTCTCCGAAGGGCACAGGTGAAAGCGGTGCGCGTTCTGGATGCGTCGCAGTTCGGCATCGGGGATGTAGTCGACGCGGTGCACGATGTTGGCGGCTTGCACCGGCGCGCGTGCCACGCGGGGGCTTTGCAGCACGGTAAGGCGCGGCCACCCCGGGTGCTTGCGCCACGTCGCCAGCAGCGTATCGGTGCCCTTGTTGGAACTGCGCCCGGCGAGGTGGAAGAACGCGCGTTCGCGCGGTACCGTTCGATCGAGGCGGTCCTCGCTGGTGAAACCGGTGTAATCGGCGCGCAGGCCCAGGGCTTCGAGGATCGGCTTCGCATGGTGCGTCAGCACGAACGCGCGATCCAGCCGCGCCAACCATGCGCGGTCGCGCTCGTCGAACCATTCCGGGTGCGGCATCAGCACGTTGCAGCGCGCGGTTGCGAGGTATTCGGGGCGGATCCGCTCCAGCATCAGGTTGACGTCCCAACGCTGCACGCCGCGCCCGCCCAGGCGCCGCGCCAGATTGCCGGCGTGCAACTTGACCGGGTGCAGCGCCTTGCGCAGCGCGCCGCGCCGGATGCCGCTGATCGTCACCGCGAACCCCGCCTGCGCCAGCGCCCCGTGCAGCAGGCGCAGGTTGCGCGAAAGGCCGAAGCCGTTGTCACGCGCAATGAGGTTGACGCGGATCATGTCTGCGTGGCCATTTTGCGGAGCGCGGCATCGAGGCGTTCGGGAAAGGCCGCGCGTTCGGCGTCGTACCACGCACGTGCCGCGGCGCCCAATGCTGCGCAGCGCCCGTCGTCGATCCCGAGTGCACTGGCCACGGCATGTTCCATCACGCCGTCGTCGAAATAAAACGTGGTTGCGAGGTGTTGCGTGCCGGTGCGCGCGTACGGAACCAGCATGCCGCGCTCGGGGGTGATCAACTCGTTCATTGGCGGTGCGTCCAGCGTGATCACCACTGCGCCCACGCTCATCGCCTCGACGATGTAGTGTCCGAAACCCTCCGTTTCGGAGGGACACAGGTGAAAGCGGTGCGCGTTCTGCAGGCGTTGCAATTCGTCATCGTCGAGACGGCCGATGCGGTGGTCGATGTTGCCGGCTGGCGCGCCGGGCGTTGCTTCCTTCGGGTGTTGCACCACGGTCAGGCGCGGCCATTCGGGATGCCGGCGCCACAGCGCCAGCAGCGGTTCGGTGTTCTTGGTGCGGCTGGAGCCTGCCAGGTGAAAGAACGCGCGCTCGCGCGGCACCGACGCGTCGAGGCGGTCGTTGCTGGTGAAGCCGATGCACACCGTGCAGCACCCCTGCGCCGCGAAGATCCGTTGCGTTTCGCGGGTCTTGGCGAGCACGAGATCGATGCGGGACAACTGCGCCAGGTCGCGCGGCAGAAACCACTCAGGATGCGGCAGCAGCACCCGGCATCGCGCGTCGTTCAGGAACGCCGGGGTGATGTGTTCCTCCATCAGTACGAAGTCGTAGGGGGGCGGCGCGCCTCGTCGCTGCCGGCGCGCAAGCCTGGCGGTGTGGCAGTGGCCCTTTGCGCGCTGCACCAGGCCGGGCAGCCCGCCGCGCCGGCGGGTGTTGGTGAAGTCCACCCGATAGCCGCGTGCCTGCAGCGCCGTCGTCAAAAGACGCAGGTTGCGCGACACTCCAACACCGTTGTCGAAGCCGAGCAGATGCACCGAAGGGTGCACCGCGTCAGTCGTCGTCGGGTTCATACGCTCCGAATTGTCCCGCATCGTCGTTCCTGGGCGGAATGCAACCGGGCACCACCGCGCTGCGGTTGAACAGATACCATTCGCGACGGTTGGCGTGGCCCACGTGGATCGCATCGGATGCCCGCACGCAAGGCGCCAGCGCCTCGCCGTAGGCAAAAATCCAGCGCTGCGACGGATCGGCTGCCTGCCACGCGAGCGCCTGCCGCAATTGTTCGTGCCAGGCCAGTTTGAAGCCGAAGTTGAGCGTGCTGCGGCCGAGTGTATCCAGCATCAGCAGGTTCTGTTCCTTCCACGCTACCAGCGCGATCGTGTCGTGTGCCGGCACCAGGCTGGCGGTGCGCGCCATCACTGCACGCGAGGACGAATAGCCGTTGAGCAAGGGGTAGGCGACCAATCCCCAGGCGCCCCATGCCACCAGCGCAAACGCGCACCAGCCCCACGGCGCATGGCGCGGACGCGCGATCAGCGCGATCAGCACGCCGGCACCGCCGATCGCCAGGATCATCGCGATCAGCGGTTTCGGCGAACCATCCAGTGCCGAGGCGGCCAGCGCGTACAGCTTGTGCAGATGGCCCGAGTGCAGGCCGATGCCGGCCGTGAGCAACACCAGCGCCAGCAGCAAAATCAACGCCCACAACGCCCAGCGGAACGACGCGCGTTGCACGATGTCGACCAGCCATGGCGCCAGCGCGATCGCGGTGATCGGCAGCGCCGGCAGGATGTACACGTTGCGCTTGCCGCCGCTCAGCGAAAAGAAGACCACCACCAGCACCACCCACGCCAGAGGCAGCAGCGTGCGCGCATCGCGTGCGCGGAGCGCCCGCGACCAGCCGGGAATCGTCCACGGGATGGCGAGCGACAGCGGCAGCCACTCGAACGCGATCACCGGAAGATAGAACCACCAGGGATGGATATGGTGTGCCGGTTCCGCATAGCGCGATACCGTCTGGCCGAGCAGGATGTCATGCGCGTAACGCGCGTAAGCCGGGTCGCCGGCGTGCACGTGCAGTGCCGACCACAGCATCGGCAATGCCCAGCCCAGGACCGGCACCAGGAACAACAGCGCCAGCCACCAGCGCGCGTCGCGATTCTGCGCGGGCAACAGGTTGTTCCAGCCGCGCCAGCGCGCGAACCAGAACGGCGCGAACACCAGCAGCGCCAGAATGCCGACGCCCTTGGTGATGACCCCGAGTCCGGCCGCGAGAAAGCCGATCGCGTACCAGCGCCACGCGGGCCCCAGCAGCAGGTGGCGCAACAAGCCGTACATCGCCAGCGTGATCCAGAATACTTCCACGCCGTCGATCTGGGCCGCGCGCATCTGGAACGTGAAGTCGAAGCTGAGGAGCACCGCGGCGGCGGCAAGCAGTCCCGCGCGATGGTTCCACTGCCGGCGCACGAAGTCGTACACCAGTGCGAGTGTGCCCAGGCCCGCCAGCAGCGACGGCAGCAAGAACCAGCCGCGCCAGCCGCCGGTAATCAGGTATGCACATGCTTCCAGCCACATGAACACGGGCGGCTTGTCGGAATAGAGTTCCACCCCGCGGTGTGGAAACAGCCATTGCCCGCCGGCAAGCATCTCGCGCGCCACCAGCGCGAAGCGCGGTTCGTCCGAAGGCCACGGGTCGCGCAGCCCGATGCCGAGGCCCAGCAACAGCACCGCGAACGCGAGCAGCAACGCAAGCTGCACGCGTTCGTCGTCAAGCCAGCGGCGGGAAGTATGGGCGAGCGGCATGGTCGGCACGCGCGAAGTCGCGGGGATTGTACGTGACTTCCCGGGTTGTTCGATTCGAAGCGCTTTTTAGGGGCGACCGGGGCACGGAGCGAGTGGCCCCTGGATGACGGTTGCGAGGGACGATGCCAGCCGTACGATCACGCGACGGCGCGATCGGGAGGCGATCGCACAAGCATTGCGTAATACATCCCGTCCAGCCCGCCTTCGCCCGGCAGGATCTGCCGGCCCGACCCGGTGGCGTGACCGGCCGGGAGTTCGATTGGCTGCGAGCGTGCGTCGGGGTGATCGGCCAGGAAGGCGGCGAGCACCGCCTCGTTCTCGGCACGCAATATCGAACACGTCGCGTACACCAGTCGGCCGCCGGGCGCCAACAATGGCCACAACCCCGCCAGCAGGCGCGACTGTTCGCGCGCGAGTTGCGCGACATCGCCCGCACGCCGGTGCAGCTTGATGTCGGGATGGCGGCGGATGACGCCGGTGGCCGAACACGGCGCATCGAGCAGAATCCGGTCGAAAGGCTTGCCGCCCCACCAACCCGTTGGATCGCCGGCATCGCCCGTTCGCACTTCGCAGTCGAGACCAAGGCGCGCGAGGTTCGCGCCCATTGCATCCGCGCGGCCGGCATCGCGCTCGAGCGCCGTGAGGCGCACCTCGGCGCGCTCCAGCATGTGACAGGCCTTGCCGCCGGGCGCGGCGCAGGCGTCCAGCACGCGCAGGTCCGCGCGCAAGTCCAGAAGATCGGCCGCGCATTGCGCGGCGCCGTCCTGCAC
>DATCSF010000299.1:0-4225 GCA_036568625.1 Rhodanobacteraceae bacterium
GCGCAGGGGCGGGCGGGTGCTCATGCCGCGCTCCCTTGCAACGAGACTCTATGCATCACTTCGTCCTGTCCGCCAACCATTGGTGAATCGCCGGCGGCACCTCGCGCTGCGCGCGGCCGGACACGTAGATGCCGATGTGGCCGCCCTTGAAGGCAAGCTGGGTGTAATCCTTGGTGCCGATGTGTTCACCCAGAGGACGTGACGCCGACGGCGGCACCAGATGATCCTGTTCGGCGAAGATGTTGAGTACCGGGATCGTGATGTTCTTCAGGCTGATCGGACGACCGCCGATTTCCAGTCCGCCCTTCACCAGCTTGTTGCCCTGATAGAAATCTTTGATGAACTGGCGGAATGCCTCGCCGGCCTGGTCGGGCGAATCGAAGATCCACTTTTCCATGCGCAGGAAATTTTCCAGTTCCACCTTGTCATCGAGGATGTCCAGCATCGCGACGTACTTTTGCTGGTTCAACCGCACCGGTTTCAGCGTGAGGTAGCACCAGTTCATCAGGTCCGCGGGCACGTTGCCCAGCGTATCGACGAAGAGGTCCACGTCCATGTCGCGCGTCCAGTGCGAGAGCATGTTGTCCGGCGTGTGGAAGTCGACCGGCGTCACCATCGTGATCAGGTTCTGCAGTTTTTCCTGATGCAACGCGGTGAAGCACAGCGAAAACGCGCCACCCTGGCAGATGCCGAGCAGGTTGATCTTCTTGACACCCGAGTGCTTCGCCACGGCAGCGACGCAACGGCGGAGGTAGCCGTTGATGTAGTCATCCAGGTTGAGCCAGCGGTCGGCCCCGTCGGGATAGCCCCAGTCGATGATGTAGACGTCTTCGCCCAACGCAAGCAGGTTCTTCACCAGCGAGCGGTCGTCCTGCAAGTCCACCATGTACGGGCGGTTGACCAGCGCGTAGCAGATCAGGATCGGCGCCTTGGCGGTCGGCCTGCCCTTGCCCTTGTAGCGATAGACGACGACCTTGTCCTCGCGGTAGATCGCTTCCTTGTCGGTGGCGCCGTAGTCGACGTCTTCCACCTCGCGCAAGGTTTGGAAGCTCGCGGCAAGTTTCTGCTGGGCGCGCAAAGCTTCATCCAGCGCGCGCCTGGGATCGATGCGGATGGGTTCCATGGCGATTACTCCTGGCCTGCCTGCTTGCCGGACTTGCGGGGCTTGCGTGCCGCGGCCTTGCGCGCAGGCTTCGAAGCGGACATCGTGCCAGCGGCCTTCAGCCGCTCGACTTCCGCACGCAAGGCGGCGACTTCGGCGACGAGGTCCGGAAGGATTTCGGCCCGATCCTTCGCGTCGCGATGCAGCGCGTGCAGGCGCTTGCCCATGCTGTCGATCTCGGTACGCGTGGGCATGCCGAGATCGGTGGCAACCCGTTCCACCTCGCGCTGCACGTTTTGCCGCACGCGCATCTGCGCGTTGACCAACGCGCCGTAGACTTCGCGGAATTCGTCCGACAACGCGACCTCGGCGTAAGCGTCTTCGGCCGCATCCACCCACAGGTCGTACAGGCCGCGCGCCGAATCGATCTGGCGACCGGGCTCCGAACGTTCCGCCAGCTTGTCCTCGAACACATCGAACGCACGCTTGCTCGCGCGCGCGATGAGGGCGTTGTAGCGATTGGTTTCGTGCTGATAATCCAGCCACGCCCTGGCCATGCGCTGGTAATGTTCCTGATGCTCGCGCGCATAGCCGAACGCCGGCAGGTCCAGCAGCACGCGCGCCTCATTCATCGCCGGCTGCATGGTTTCCATCATCTGCTCGAAGCCCTTGGCGCCCTGGCCTGCGAGCTCACGCAGCGCACGCGCCAGCGGATTGTCCTTCAGGACTGCGTCGGCCCCCGGGAAATTGAATGACTGCCGGACCGCGTCGGTCCACGCCTGCGGGTCGGCCTTGCCGGCCGCACCTTTTTCGGCAAGCGACTGCAACAGCGCAAAATAGCTGCGTGCCCCGGCCAAAAGCCGCTCGACCACCTCGTTCTGCGCATCCTGCGCCTTGCCGGCGTCGAACATCCGCGACCACTGCTCCAGACCTTCGTGCCAAGGCGCCTTGTCTGTGCTTGCGGCGTCGGCGGCGGTGCCGAAGGCGGCGCGCGTGGCGTCCGCCCAGGCATTCCAGTATTGCCGCGAAAGCGCCTGCCATTCCTCCTGCGGGCGTGTCGCGTCGGGGCCCTTGGCCATGGCAATGGTCTCCGGAAGTGTCGGCTGTATGTTAGTCGCGGTGATGTTGCGCTGCAACAAAGCGTGCGATCGGATACTTTTCAGCCCCGGCGAGCCCGGTGCCGCCGACGCAGGCGGCGCAGCCAATATCGCGACCGCACGATCACGATGCGCATCGGCAGGCGCAGGAACGGCAGATCCAGCGACAGCAGCAGCAAACCCGGAAGCAACATCCAGAAACCGAGTATCGGCAGAAAGCCAAACAGCCCCGCCGCCACCAGCAGCAAGCCGACCGGAATTCGCAGCGCGCGCGCTGAAGGCTTGCGCAACCACTCGAGGACAAGCGCCGCCCACCCCGGCAGCAGTTGCTGCCAGCGATCAAGATGCAGGTCCAGCCGCCGTTTGTTCCTGTCGACCACGACGCTACGCTGCCATGACAGGTGCGACCCGCGCATGAACGGGAGGCGGGACGGGCCCGCCCTGGACTCAGCGCAAACCGGCGTTGATCTTCGCAAGTATCGCCGCGCCCGGGCAAAGCTCGCGCTCGCCCAGCGTATTGAACGCGACCGGCGCGGTTTCGAGATGTGCGTGCAGGTCAGGCGCCTCGGGATCGACGTACAGCAAGCCGGTGACGATCTCGCCGCGTGCCTGACAGGCGTGCAGGTAATTCATCGCCGCGACGCGATCGCCGGGATCGTGGCGTTCCGGCAACTTGCGCAAGCGCAACACGCTGCCGTCGTGCTGGCGCACCTCGCGCACCTCGCCCGGCGGATAATCGACCGTAATTTCATCGCGCGGCGAGATGAAATCCATCCGGCACAGCGCGTGATTGTGTTCGCGTACGTAGTCGTAGCTCTTGGTGCTGCCGGGGTGGTTGTTGAAGGCGACGCACGGACTGATCACGTCCACGAACGACGCGCCCTTGTGCGACATCGCGGCCTTGAGGATCGGCACCAGTTGCGTCTTGTCGCCCGAGAAACTGCGCGCAACGAAACTCGCCCCCAGCTGCAACGCCATCCCCACCATGTCCACTGGCGCGTCGGTATTGACCGCACCCTTCTTGGACTTGCTGCCTTGGTCGGCCGTCGCCGAAAATTGGCCCTTGGTGAGCCCGTATACGCCGTTGTTCTCGACGACATAAACCATGTTCACGCCGCGCCGGATCGCGTGCACGAACTGGCCGATGCCGATGGACGCGGAATCGCCGTCACCCGAAATGCCGAGGTACAGCAACTCGCGATTGGCGAGATTGGCACCGGTCAACACCGATGGCATGCGCCCATGCACGGCGTTGAAGCCGTGCGAGGCCGAAAGAAAATAGGTCGGCGTCTTGCTGCTGCAACCAATGCCCGAAATCTTGGCGACGCGATGCGGCTCGATGTCCAGTTCCCAGCACGCCTGGATGATCGCCGCGGAAATCGAATCGTGGCCGCAGCCCGCGCACAACGTCGAGATCGCACCCTCGTAGTCGCGGCGGGTGAAGCCGACGCGGTTGCGTTGCAACGAGGGGTGGTGCAGTTTGGGTTTGGGGAGGTAAGTCATTTCATGCCACCTTGCCGCCGCGCAGCGGGGTCACTTCCGCCTTGCCCATCCGCTCCCCGATTGCCTTGGCGATGAAGCGCGCGGTGATCGGCGTGCCGTCGTAGTGCAGGATCGGGACAAGGCGCGCGGGGTCGATCTCGAACTGCTCGATCAACAGCGAGCGCAATTGGGCGTCGCGATTCTGCTCGACCACAAACGCACGTTCGTGGGCGTCGATGAATTCGCGCACCGAATCCGCGAATGGATAGCCGCGCACCCGGAGCGCGTCGATGTGCATGCCGTCGGCATCAAGTTTCTCGATAGCTTCGGCCATCGACGGCGAAGTGGAACCGAAATGGATTGCACCATGTTTCGCCGAATGCGGCGCGCGGTGCAGCACCGGCTGCGGTAGCAGCGCCTTGGCGGTTTCGAGTTTACGCTGCAACCGCTGCATGTTTTCGATGTAATCCTCGCCCCGCTCCGAATATTTCGCATCGGCGTTCTTGCTGGTACCGCGGGTAAAGAAGCTGCCGCGCGTCGGGTG
>DATCSF010000300.1:0-7304 GCA_036568625.1 Rhodanobacteraceae bacterium
TACCTACAGCGGTTCGACGTTCGTCAACGACGGTACGTTGGCGCTGGTTGGTGACGGCAGTATCGCCGCTTCATCTTCCGTCCAACTCAAAAGCGGTGGCACGTTGGATATTGCCGGCACGACCGATGGCGCGGACATCGCGAGCCTGTTGGGTGATGGATCGGTGGTGCTTGGCGGCAAGACGCTGATACTAACGAGCGGCGCCATTTCCACTTTCGGCGGCGTCATCAATGGCACCGGAGGCGTTACGCTTCAGAATGGCGGGCTCGTTCTGACGGGTGCTAATACCTACAGCGGACCCACCAACATCAACCAAGACGCGTTGTTGGAGTTGGGAGACGGGACGACCGACGGTTCGATTGTCAGCGACCTGTTGGACAACGGAAGGGTAGATTTTCTCAATAGGGGCAATACCGTTTTCGGCGGTGTGATCTCCGGGAGCGGATCCATCGACATGGGGGGGCCGGGACCTCTGACGTTGACGGGCCCCAACACTTTCAGTGGAACGATCTCGATATTCGGGGGCAGTCGTTTGGTGGTGTCGAGCGACGCGAACCTTGGCGCACCCAACGCGGCTGTAGTGCTTGGGGGGACTTTGGAAACAACGGGGTCGTTTACCTTGGCGCAAACGCTGACGTTAAGAGGCGATCCCGCTGTCTTGCAGACAGACATGGGCACGACCCTGATCATCCCCAATGCGATCACCGGCAGCTACGGGCTGACGAAATCCGGTGCTGGCACGCTGGTGCTTACGGGTGCCGATGACTACCAGGGCGGCACCACGATCAGTGCAGGCACGTTGCAGGTTGGTGACGATGGCACCACCGGTTCAATCACCGGTGACGTGACGGACAACGGTTCGCTTGTGTTTGACCGCAGCGATACCGTCACTTTCGATGGCGCGATTTCAGGTACCGGCTCGCTGACGCAAGCAGGCACCGGTACGGTCACGCTGACGGGTTTGGGGTACCTTGGCAAGATCACGATCAATGACGGAAGTACGCTTGCGGTCGCTGACGTTGGGGGTGTGGCGGCAACTTTGGGCGAAGTCGTTGACAATGGTATGTTCGATACTTCCGGGTCCAACGGATTCGTGACTGCCCAGAGTCTCTCGGGTAACGGCGCAGTGAAGCTCGGGACGTTGGGGCTAACGCTGGACGATGCTGCAGGTCTTTTCAGTGGTGTCATCAGTGGAGTCGGTGGTATCGAGTTGTTCAACGCTGACGCGGCCACCGCCGGCACAGAAACACTATCGGGCATCAATACCTATAGCGGCAGGACCGACGTCGTAAATGGCACATTGGTATTGACAGGCGGCGGCAGCATCGCCGACTCAGGCGTCGTGTCCGTTGGGGGCACTCTGGACATTTCCGGCACGAACGACGGAGCAAGGATCAAAAATCTGATAGGCAGTGGCTCGGTGATACTTGGCGAACAAACGCTCACTATTACCAATGAAAACAGTTTATATGGAGGGGGGTTCGAGGGCGCCATCAGCGGTGCGGGTGGTGTAACACTGTCGGGCAGCTCGCTCAGGCTGACGGGAACAAACACATACACCGGACTGACCACGATCAACGCAAGTTCGACGTTGCAATTGGGCGATGGCAACGAGGTCGGGGCCGTAGATGGGTCAATCGTTGGCGATGTCGTTGACAATGGTTCGTTTGTTTTTGACCACTGGGCAGACACAACGCACGACGGAGTCATTTCGGGTACGGGCTACGTGACGCAGGAAGGTCACGGCACGTTGACACTGACGGGCATCAATACCTATACCGGCGGCACGCTGGTTGCGGGGCCGCTGCGCACCACGCATCCATTGCCCGGAAACGTGACCGTCAGCAACAGCGGTGGCATCCTGGATGCAGTGCCCGGTGTTGCGGGTAACCTCGACAATATCGGCAAAGTGGCGGTCCATGGTGGCGATACCACTGTCGGCGGCAACTATACCCAAGCCTCGGCGGGGAGTCTCGCTGTCAGCTTGGGGAGCAAGCTAGCCGTGAACGGCACCGCGACTATCAATAGTGGCACGCTGGAAGTGACGGGCGCCGACAGCGGCTATGTCGCCAACACGCATACCGACGTGCTCACCGCCACGGGCGGCGTCACTGGTACGTTCGCCAACCTGGTCAAGGACACGGGCGTGGTGTTCACCGCCACGACGATCGGTTATGGCAGCAACGACGTGTGGCTGGACACGACCGGGCTCAACATCACCGTGGCCGCGGCTGCGATGGGTATCGTCGATCCGGCGTCGGCATCGGCAGCACGGCGCGTGCAAACCGGGTTCGAGGCGATCGACGCCACGATGGCATCGGGTGGCACGCCTTCGTCGAACGTGTTGCAGGGTGCCGGTGCGATCCAGCACAGTGCCACGCCGGCCGCGGCGCAGGCCACGCTGCAGAGCCTGTCAGGCCAGCTGCACACCGCCAGTGCCGCGATGTTGTTGAGCGGCATCGATGCCGGCAACCATGTGTTGTCCGAGCACTTCGATGATCTTGCGAGCGGTCGGGCGAAGTCGGGCGTCTGGTACGGCAATCTCGGCTGGGAAGGCAACCTGCAGCGCAGTGGTTATGCAGGGGCGAGCTTTCGCAGTGGCGGCGGCATGGCCGGCGCCGACATGCGCATCGGCGCACACGGCGTGTTGGGCGTCGCGGCAGGCCAGAGCAGCGGCTTCGGCCAGCTCGATGCAAGCTGGGATCACGACCGCACCTGGATGAACGCCATCGCGATGTACGGTGGCGTGGTGAACGGGCCGTGGTATGCGAGTGCACAGGTCACGAGCGGCTGGTATCGCGAGGACATGCAGCGCCTGCTGCAACTGGGCGCGCTGATGGCGCCGGTGGGTACCGCGTCCACCGGGCGCTACATGGCGGGCGCACTGGAGGGCGGCCGCTTGTTCCAGATCGGCGGCACGCGCGTCGTGCCTTTTGCGAACGTGCGTTACCAGAGTCTCGACTTGGGCGGCTTCGCCGAGCAGGGTGGCTTGGGGTACGGGCTCAAGGCCCCAGGCCGCACGGTTGGTCGTTTGCAGACCGGCCTGGGGCTTCGTGCCGAACGCGGATGGCAACTGGCCAACGGCATGCAGATGGCGTTCGATGGCAGTGCCGGCTGGCAGCACACGCTGCATCAGTACGGCAGCGTGTTCGACGCGAGTTTCACCGGCTTCAACGATTGGCTGCCCGTGGAGGGCATAGGCTTGTCACGCAATACGGCGATCCTGCGTGCCGGTCTGTCGTTGTGGCCCACGTCCAACTTGGGATTGCGTCTCGGCTACATGCGCGAACAGGGTCAACGCGAGCGTGCCGGCAACGCCATGCTTCAGGGCTCCGTGACGTTCTGAGTCGACAGCATCGTTGGCAGTGTTCGGGCGCAACCCTGTCGTTGCGTACGGCGTTGCATCGTCCAGTGGTCGCCGCCGCGCCGAGCATTCGCGGTCGCATGGCCTTTGTATTGGCACAGCTGTTGCTTCATGACTTGTTGGTACAGGTTGTGAGCCAGACTGGAGTTTGCGATGGATGCCATCGACGCCGAACAATCCGAACGCGTGCTCAGCTATCTGGCGCGCCTGTGGCACCATCGTGACCCAGGGGAGATGGATCTCCTGGAAAGCCTCCGGCCGACATGGTTGGGGCTGGATGCGTGGGGTTCTTGAAGATTTGGAGACGCAGCGCTACAAGGAGCGGGTACGCGAAGTGCGGCTGCAGCCGGCAAGGGAACCATGAGCGAATCTTTTTCCAACACCGTGGACTGCGCCAGCATCGAAGCGGGCGCCTGGCCACAGGAGCTGCGCACGAGGTCGCACGTGTTTCGCGCCGACGTCGGACACGAGGATGGCAGCGTCGATTCCGCGCCGAGTCCGCACGACTACTTTGATTCCGCGTTGGCGTCGTGCAAGGCGCTCACTGTCATCTGGTACGCCAAGCGCCGCGGCATTCCGCTGGAACGCGTGGCCACGCGCGTGGAGCGTGATGATCACGCGGAACGGGAAGGGCGGTATCGCCTCCGTGTGCATCTTGATTTCCAGGGGCCACTCACGGACGAGCAGCGCGCAATGTTGCGGCGTGCGGCTGATAACTGTCCCATCCACAAGCTGATGACGCGTGTGGAGATCACCGTCGATACCATCGACTGACGGTCCGACGACCGCTGTGCTCGCGTAACGATATTCGCGAGTTCAGTGGCGATCGACCACGGTTGATGGAACCTCGCGCACCGGCAGCGGTACGTTGCACACGTCGATCTTGCCGACCTTGTAGAGGTACCACGCGTCCGAGCGGTTGCGGCGCGACTCGACCAGCGCCGCGAACGTCGGCGTGTCGGTGCGCAACACTTCGAGGTGCGTGCGTTCGGCTGGCGGCAGGTCGGATGCCAGGCGCACGTGCAGGATTTTCGTCTGGTGCGCCGGATTCTTGTAGAAGCCCATCGTGCCATTGCCGCGCGGCAAATCGGAAAGGTATTGCATGCCTTGCACCACGCGGCCGATCAACGCAATGTTGCGGTCGAGCTGACGCGGTGCCTGTCCGATCACGGTGTAGAGCTCGGTGCCGGGACCGGAATCGGGCGTGTTGTCGCGGCCCGCGCCGACCATGCCGTAGCAGTGCACCAGCCATGTTTTTCCGGTCCTTGGGTCGCGCGCCACTGGAAAGCCGTTACTGAAACCCACTTTCGGGGCATACACGTCGCCGTCCGGCAACTGGGTGAAGGGCAGGTCGGGCGCAATATCACGCTCGAATTCCGCCGCGATGGTGGCCTTGGCCTTGCCGAGCGAGCGCGGCGGATGCGCGGGATGCTTGGCTTCGGCGGCCGGATCGCCCCATTGCGTGACGAAGCCATCCTGCACGCGCAGGATCGCCAGATCGTCCCAGTAGTGCTGGCGCGCGAGCGTGCGGATGTTGGCAGCGTGCAGCGGCGCGTAGGCGGGCGCGAGTTCGATCACCACGCGACCTTGTGGCAAATCCATGTAGAGCGTGTCATTCGGATTCAGTGGACGCCAGTCGGAGGGCTTGGACGCATCCAGCACCTGTTGCATCGTGGGAGCCGGTTTCGATGAAGGCGCGGCGGCATGACTGAAAGTCGGCCAAGCCAGGGCAAACGCGAGCGTTGCAATCGAGGCAAACCGGATCGAATGATTCACGGCTGGTTCCCTCGTGCGGAGTTGTCGCGGTTGAACACGTCGGTGCCGAACGCGCGCAGTCCCGCCTGGCCGGCGTAACCGAGGTCCGGCAGGCCGAACCAGTCCTCGATACTGCGCAGCAGGCTGTAGTGGTTGTAGGGCGCGTTCGACACGGTGCCGGGTTCGACGAACGGCGACAGCACCACTGCGCCGATGCGCCCGCCGCCGGGGCCGAACTTGCCGGGCTGCGGGGCGCCCGCGGGCTTGGTCTCGCCACAGCATGCCGCGGCGTCCGTGCCTTCATCGAAGGTGATGATGAGTAGGCCATCCCGCTTGAACGCGGGTGAAGCCACGATTTGCGGCACCCATTCGCGCAGGAATTTGTCGGCCGAAATCAATCCGCCCGGTTCGCCGTTCTTGCAGGGCGCGTCGTGACCATCGTGGCAGAGATCCGGGGTGATGAAGGAAAAGTTGGGCGTGGTCGCGACGGATTGCAGGTCGCCCGGCAGGGCATCGAGATTCACGACGTGCGCGGCGCAATTGGCGGCATCGTCGATGATGGAGTGGAAGTACACGAAGGGATTGTGTTTGTCGGCGTACTGGTCCTTCGCAGTCGCCTTGTTGGTGTGGTCGACCTCGCCGATTTTCACGTGTCCGCAGGCCGAAGCTTCGCGCGACGGATCCGTGCCCATGCTTTCCATGTAGCCCTTCCATGTATACCCCGCGTTCTGCAACTGGTTGGCCAGCGTCTTCACGTCGGCGGGATACACGCAGCCGTTGCCGTGGATCTGGCCGTTCGGGTCGAAGCCGGGCGCGCTGCGCCGGAATTCGCTGAACACGCGACAGTCTTCCTGCGTTTCGGGATTGGGCGCCTGCCCGCTGATCATCGCGAGATAGTTGTCGAGGCTGGAATGCCCGATTCCGAAATACTGCATCAGCAGCGCGCCCTGCTTCGGCAACGCGTGCGCGAGGTACGGCGCGAGCGAATGTTCGCCGAAGGTGACCTGAAAGGGTTCGTTCTCCAGCACGATCACGAACACGTGCCGCGGCGCGTGCGCCGGCGTGACCGGCGATTTGACTTGCGGAGGCAGGTGGCAGGCGGCGACCGCAGCGCCCAGCAGCACGGTCGCGACGACCCGCAACGGCCGGTGCAGCAAAAAAGTGGACATGACGCATTCCCCACGCGATGCATCGCGAAGGGCGCACGATAACACCTGCGCCACCAGTGTGCGGATTCAGTCCGCCGCCCTGCGCTCCGGTTCGATGATGCGCTCGATCGCCACCTGCAGGTAGCGGCGCGCGTAGGCCGGCCGGTGCCGCGCGAAAATCGTGCGCGCGTGCGCCACGTGCTGGTCATTCGGCGCGAACAGAAACAGGAAAGCGCCGCCCTTGCGCGCGAGTTCGGCGTCGTCCTGCAGGAATCCGGCCTCGGTGCCGGCGAATTCGGCCACGTATGCCTGCGCGCGCTGCAACCAGTTGGCTTCGCGATGCGCCTCCAGCCGGTTGATCACGAAATCGCCCGACGCCGCACGCACGTCGTCGGCGTCGATGCCGGACTCGGTGAACGCGTGTTCGGCCGCTTCGGCATCCTTCAGGCTGGCATAGCCGGCGACGATGTAGTGCTTCGGGTAGAACGTTCCGAACGAGGTGTCGCCATGCCTGAAGAATGCCCAATGCCTGATCATGGCCACCACCCCGCGACTGCACGCGACAGCCAAGCGGGTGCGGTTTCCCTCTACCGCTTGGCGTCACAAGCGCCAGCGTGCGCCCCCCTGTGCAAAAAAAACGTCGTGGTTGTGTGACGACTATTTCACGGGCGCGCCCGTGCGCGCACCAGGATCTGTATCCAGCAAAAACAAATCGTTGCCGCCGGTTCCTGCCGAAAGGATCATCCCTTCGCTTACCCCGAAGCGCATCTTGCGTGGCGCCAGGTTGGCGATGAACACCACGTTGCGGCCGACCAGTTTTGCCGGCTCGGGATACGCGTTCTTGATCCCGGAAAAGATCTGGCGCTTGCCCAGTTCTCCCGCGTCCAGTTCGAAGCGCAGCAGCTTGTCCGAACCATCCACCGCTTCGCAAACCAGTACCTTGCCGACGCGCAGGTCGAGTTTGGCGAAGTCGTCGATGGAGACGGTTTCGGCGGTCGTGGAAGTCGACGCTTGCGCTCTTGATCCCTCTCCTTCGC
>DATCSF010000301.1:0-10973 GCA_036568625.1 Rhodanobacteraceae bacterium
GAGGTTCGCAGTGCCAAAAAAAATCGATGCGCGTCGTGGTGTGATGATTTCGTCTAATTCGCCGCGCCGACTGCCTGCTTGGCCGGCGCCACTTCGCAACCGCCATCGGCTTCGATCAGGTGGCGCATTCTGAGGTACACGCCATTGGTCCAGCCGAAACCGATCACGTTTTGCTTGTAGCCCGCGGTGATCTTCACCTCGGCGTTGCCAAGCACCATGTTGTACTTCTCGCGGATGGTGCCGTCCTTGGCGAGGCTGCGGTCGATCGTGCCGGTGAATTTGCAGGAGATGCGCCGCGCGTCGTCACCGAAGCCGTAGTCTTCGAGGCCCTTGGCCGCGATCCAGTTGGTCGGCGCCCATCCGAACGGCGCGTCCCACTGTGCGCCGGTCTCGCGCGTACTCATGGCGAGGCCGCCCTTGTGCTCGAACAGCTTGAGTTGGGTGCGCAGCGCTGCCGCCTGCTGTTTCGAGGCCGCGCCCGCCCACAGCGGATAGAACATCGTCAGGTACGGGTCCGTCGAAGGCCGGCCGGCGACGAAATCGTAGTCCATGTAGCGTTCCTGGTCGGCGTGCCACAGGTATTTGTCGATGGCCGTGCGGCGTGCTTCGGCGGCATCGGCCCAACGCTTCGCCTCGGCCGTCTTGCCAAGTTGCGCGGCGAAGTCGTGCAGGTCGCGTTCGTAGCGATACAGCAGGCTGTTCAGGCCGACGCCCGCGTAGTGGTGGGTGGAGCCGCCCCACGGCCCGAAGTGGAAATCGGTATCGAACCCGGATTCGCGCATTGCGCGGTCACCCTTGTAGTAGTCGGCGGTGAGGCGATAACCGTCCAGCCAGTCGCCCGCGCAGACTTTCGAGGCAGTGACGTTGCAGCTCGTGGTCTTCAGCTTCGCGGCCTCGGCGGCATCGGGATGCTGCGGCGCCTTTATGAGATAGCCCGGATCTTGCGAAGGATGCGCCAGCAGCCAGCGGATCACGCCCACGTAGTAGTCGCTGTTCCGCGCCTCGATCACCGGACCGTCACCGAAATCGAAATACCGCGACAGCCCGGTGTTGCCGGCGAGATGCTGCTTGCGGGTCCAGATCTCGTAGTTGCGCACCGCCAGCGGGTACGCGCGCGCGAGCCATTCGCGTTTCGCCTTCGCATCGGGAAAGCTGGCCGAATGGCCCAGCACCGCGGTCATCATCGCCGTCAACAACGGCGGCTGCGAGCGGGTGAGGTAATAGGTGCGGTTGGCGTTGAGCACGCCGCCGTAGTATTCGACCTCGTACAGGGCATTGTTCACCATGTCGAGCGCGAGTTGCTCGCGGTGATCCGCGACCAGGCCCAGCACGATGAAATAACTGTCCCAGCCGTACATTTCGTTGAACATGCCGCCCGGCACGACGTAGGGGTGCGGAAGGTAAAGCAGCCCCTGCGTGGGCAGGGTGGTGGGATCGACATCGCCGAGCTGGCGGATCGGGGCGGGCAGATGGTGAATCTGGACGCCGCACCGGTTGGCGCTTTTTTCGAGGGACGGCGGGATCGTCACGCCTGCGGGCAGGTACACGACCGAATGCGAAGGCACCTTGGGATCGATCAGCGCCCGGCACTCGTTCACAGAGCGTGTGAGGGTGCTCCAGGCGCGATCGATGTAGCTGCGCGTCCTGGTGGTGGTATCGGGGGTGGCGGCGCAGACGCTGGTGGCGCAAAGCGCACTGAAGGCGAAGACGACGAAAAACGAGCGAACTTTCATGACAGGTTCCCCTCGGTCGTGCTGGCGTCCATGGCGAGTTGGCTGGCACATTCGGTCCGTGCGTGTGCGAATGGCGCATGCCGGAACGGTCGCCGGCTCATGGTAGCCCCTTTCCGTTTCGCCGCGTTCGGGGCTTGTTCGTTGTGCATTCGGTTACCGTCGCATGCTGTGGTTACCGGCGCTTGCGGCGCGATCTTGGGCGGGGCGGGGCGGTCGAGCCGCGGACCACCAACTCCGGATTGAACCCTTCGTTGTCTACGGCCTCGCCCCTGATCCGTGCGATCAACATGCGCGTCGCGCGCTCGACGATGATGTCGGCGCGCTGTCGCGCGGTGGTGAGCGGCGGCCACGAGTGACGTGAAAACGGGCTGTCTTCGAACCCCGCGATCGACACGTCGTATGGCACGTTGAATCCAGTCGATTGCGCGGCGGCCAGGGCGCCGGCCGCGATTTCATCGTTGCATCCGAAAATGGCGGTGGGCGGCTCGGCGAGGTCGAGCAGGCGGCGTGCCCCGCGGAATCCGTCGTCGAATACATAATCGCCTTCGATCATCAGCTCGTTGCGCAAGGGGACGCCGTAATCCCGCAGCGCATCCTTGTAGCCCTTGAGGCGTTCGGCGCTGGCGTGATGGTGTTTGCCGCCCCGCAGGAAGCCGATCCGCACATGCCCGAGCTGGAGCAGGTGGGTCGTGATGGCGTGTGCGGCATCGCGGTCGTCGACGTAGACACATGGAAATTCGTCACCGGGATCGCGTGCGGCGGACACGATCCGGACAAACGGAATGCGATACGTGGCGAGCCTGCGCAATGCGGCCATGCGTTCCGACACGGGCGTCGTCAGCACGAGCCCCGAAAGGCGCGAGCGGTGTACGAAATCGCGCAAGTCCTCGGCCAGCATGGAGGCCTTGGAATTGCACGGGCGCATTTGCAGGCCGAAGCTCAGGTCGTCGCATGCAGTCAGCGCGCCCTGCTGCATCGCGATGATGTAGTAGGCGTTGGGGTTGTCGTAAACCAGACCGATCGTGTAGGCGTGCGAGCCGCTCAGGCCGCGTGCGAGCAGGTTGGGACGGTAATCGAGTTGTTCGATCGCGTGCAGCACGCGTTCGCGGGTATCCGGGCGCACCGAGCGTTCGCCGTTGGCCACGCGCGACACGGTTTTCGCGGAAACGCCGGCTTGCCTGGCGACGTCGTCGAGAGTTACCGATCCCACCCGATGCTCCTTCCGATGATCCCCGACTGTGTCTTGACAGCGCTGTCATGAAAGCAGCCAGACACAGTGTGGCACAGGTTGCTCCTTGGGCAAAAGGGCCCGGTTGCGCACCACGTGGCTGCTGCGATGCAACATCGCAAAGGCGCGCTGGATCCGCGCTGCGCCTGCTACACCACGCCTGGGCCCAGGTTGGGGACGCGCATCCGAGGCTGTTTCGGCGGTGATGCGTCGCAAGTTGACAGCGCTGTCTTTGCGGGCGCAGACTTTACCCCGCGAGCCCTTGGGGAATGATCGGTATGAGTGCGGGTACCGTTGTCGTTCGTTGGAGCCGGCAAACCGATTCCGGCAAGCAGTCTCCAGAGACCACGCGGGTGGCCGGCTCGCGCGGCCTGCCCAAATCGATTGTTGGTGCGATGCATTTGTGCGTCGCCGTTTTTTGTGCGCGCGGTTTGCCGTTTGGTCGAAACTTGCGACGGCATTTGTCGGGGTCGTGCAAGTCAGCCGGCAAGGTCCCGCGTGATGCGTCGGGCTCTCGCGATTGTGTTCGCGCGGCCATTCATGGGCGACGGCTCGGGTGCCTTGAATGAGACCGGCATCCGGGGGCTTTCCCGCCGTTACTTCGTGAGTGGAAAGGCGCGCAACGGGACCTTCGCGTTACCAATTACATCGAAAAGCTATTGGTTTGTCAGGGGACTTCGCGTACGCCATCGCTGCGCGGGGTATTCGCTTCATGCAGACAAAAGGCGCTGGTCAAAGGCCGAGAAGTGCGGTGTCACAAATTTTCCCATCGCTGGAGGTGAGTCATGAAGAACGGCAACTTGATCAGACTGGCGCTTACGAGCGCCATCCTCGCTGCATTGTCACCCGCCGTCTGGGCGAGCGGCGCCGGTTCCGGAGCGGCCGCGGCCAGCGGTCAAGCCACGACTGACACGTCACAACAGGCTGCGCCGGCGGCCAACCGCCAGAGGTCCCAACGGGCCACGACACTGCAGACCGTCGTCGTGACGGCCAGCCCGACCGGCGTCAAGAAGCTCGAGGCGAGTTACAACATCGTCAGTGCCGACCGCGAAGAGATCAAACAGTCCAACCCGCTGAGCGTCGCGGACCTGTTGAAGATATCGCCGGGCATCTGGCCGGAATCCACCGGTGGCCAGACCGGTGCCAACATCGAAATCGCCGGCTTTCCCGGCGGCGGCGACGCTCCGTTCTTCACCGTGATGGTCAACGGCACGCCGATGTACGGCATGCCTTCGTTGTCGTTCATGGACTCGAGTTCGCTGGTGCGATTGGATGACACCATCCAGCGCGTCGAAATCGTGCAGACCGGCCCGGGCGCGGTGTTCGGTCCCGGCCAGATGGGCGCGACCGCCAACTTCATCTTGCGCCAGGGCACTGCGGAGCCTTCCGGCGACATCGGCGTCACCTACGGCGATGAGGGCATGTTGCGCCTCGATGGCTTCTACGGCTTCAAGCTCGCGGATGGCTGGTACGCCAGCATCGGCGGCTTCTGGCGCACCTCCGATGGTGTGCGCGATCCGCGCGACTTCCAGTCCGACAAGGGCGGCCAGTTGACAGCTACCCTCAGCCACGACTGGGACAATGGCTCGTTCATGCTGTGGGCGCGCAGGCTCGACGACAAGAACCAGTTCATCGTGCCGATCCCGATGGTCCAGGGCTCGGGCGACAATTTCCACGGCTTCCCGGGCTTCGATCCGCTGACGGGCACTTACGCCAGCGGCGCGATCCAGCACGTGCAACTCCCCAATCCGCTCGGTTACCTGGAAAACGCGGACCTCGCCAACGGCCGCGGCGCCCAGATGAATTTCTTCGGCGGCAGCTACGACGCCACCTTCGGCGACTGGACGATCGCAGATCACTTCGTCCTCAACAACGGCGACCTGCCGACCAACGCGCTGTTTTCGGGCCCCAACCCGAAGCCGCTCGGCTATTACATTTATGGCTGCAACATTCCGCAGCCTGCCGGTTACTGCGACGCCAGCAACAATCCTGTCGACAGCGATACCCTGAAGTACCCCGCGGACCGGGTTGTCAGCGCGACGCTGCCCGACGGCACCGCGGTGCCGCTCGACCAGAGCATGATCCGCCAGGGCTGGTGGTACATCCAGAAGCACCTGAAGAGCTTCAACAACGATTTCCGGGTCAGCAGGGAAATCTTCGACGGCAACACGATTACCGCCGGCGTTTACCTCGCGCGCTACACCGACCACGACAACTGGTCGCTGGGCAACCAGATGCTGATGCTCAACCAGCCCAATACCAAGCCGATCGGCCTGACCTACCAGCAGAACGGGCAGACCGTCGTGGTGGCCAATCCGCAGGGCTTCGTCGATTTCAACAACAACTACAACATCGTCGAGGCCGGTACCGGCACCAACAAGGCGTTCTACCTGTCGGACTCCTGGCGCGTCGGCGCCTGGCTGCTGCAGGCCGCCGGACGCATCGAGAACATCGACGTCCACCAGCGCACCTGCAACCGGTCGCCCGTTGATCTGGACGGTAATCCGAACACGCTGTACGACAACACCACGCCGGTCTGCAACGGCACCTGGGATTACGAGGACTACAAGAAGACCCACCCGTCGTTCACCGCCGGCGCGAACTATCTGTTCAACGACCACATGAGCGCCTACGTGCGCGGCAACACCGGCGGCCACTTCGACGATTTCGACAACGGCATCCGCGGCGCCGGCGGCAATTTTGCCCCGATGCAGAAAATCGAGAACATGGAAGCCGGCTTCAAGTACGAATCCCCGATCCTGTTCGTGGACGCCAGCATCTACCACCGCCTGTTCACCGGCCTGCAGTACCAGGTCACCGGCCCCAACGGCCAGCCGACCGGACAGATTTCCAGTTATGGCTCCAATTCGCACGGCCTGGATCTCAAGGTCGTGTGGTCGCCGATCGAGAACCTGAAGCTGCAGATGCTCGGCATTTACATGGATGGCCAGTACACCCACCACAACGCCTGCGCGCCGTTCACCGACATCAACGGCAACACCCAGTGCATCAGCTTCAACGGTGCGCCGTTGCAGCGGCAGCCGAAAGTCCGGTACATGTTCACCCCGATGTACACGCTGCCGACGAGCTGGGGCAACCTTACCGGCTGGGTGACCTACACCCACATCGGCCAGCACTACCAGGATCCCTCCGGCCTGCAGCCCCTGGGCACCTACCAGACGCTGGACGCTGGTCTTGTGGCCAACGTGGGCCCCAACTGGCAGTTCACCCTGCAGGGCACCAACCTGACCAACGAGGTTGGCCTGACCGAGGGCAACTCGCGCGTGCTGGGTGTGAACACCGGCATCGGTGGCGTGATCATGGCCCGTCCGCTGTTCGGACGGGAGGTCAATTTCCAGGCGAAGTACCGCTTCTGAAACCGCGGCATCGTTGCATGAACATGTCCCGACGCGCCATCGCGCGCGTCGGGACGTCGCGTGCAGACCCCGTGCCCTTTCGTTCTGCTGACGCGGCGTCATCGTCACGGATCGCGGCGCGCCGCGCTTCTTTCGCCCGTGCGATTCCGTTTCGTCATCCACCATCCGGAGCACCGCGATGAAACGCCGCCATCTCCTGTTTTCCGGTCTATTCGCGCTCGCGCTGGTCGCGCCTGCCAGCGGGCTTTGCGCGACGGATCAGAGCTTCCTTTTGACGGCCACGTCCAAGGATTTCGGCGCGTACTTTCCCTCGTATCTTGCCAACGGTTATTTCTCGACCATGACCTCGGTGCGCGGCACCGAGCCGGACCGGGCCTACATGGTCGCGTTCATGGATTACACGAGCAACGATATTTCTCGACCCGCCGCAATTCCCGGCTGGAGCGAGACCGACTACAACCCCGGCCCGGGCTGGATGAATTCGACGCGACTCGACCCGAAGATCTTCTCGGGCTATTCGCAGACCTTGAACATGCACGACGGTACGCTGACCACGCGCTACCGCTTCGACTACGCCAACAAGGCGACCGACGTGGGGGTGGAAACCTTCGTCAGCCAGGCCGATCATCACCTCGCGGCCACGCGCATTTCGATCACCCCGCAGTTCGACGGCAAGGTGCAGCTCCGGTTTCCGTTTCGGCTGTGGTCCGGTCATCAGCCGCGCTTTCCGATCGCCAGCATGACCGGCGACCAGATGATCGACGCGGTGATCGCCAGCGGCCAGAACTTGAACGACAAACCCGTGCCGACGCCCGATCGGGCGCCGGTCTGGTATCCGGGCACCACCCGCGTCGTCGATGATGGCGGCGACACGAAACAGATGACGCTGTGGCTGGACGGCCAGGCGGTGAACGGCTTGAAGATGGCCCAAGCCGCGGCCATCGAACTGCCGGGTGGCCTGAAGATCGACAGCGTGAAGCTGCTGAAGACTTCCGACGTGCTGTCGCTCGAGGTGGCCGTCGAGGTGCGCCAGGGCCAAACCTACACGTTCACCAAATACATTGCGGCGTCGCGGCAGGACTGGGGTGGCGACGCCAAGGCCGATCTTGCGCTCGCCATGAAGGCACGCAGGACGGGCTTCGACAAGCTGCTCGCGCGCCACGTCGCCGCGTGGCACAAGCTGTGGCAGGCCGACATCGTGGTCGACCACGATGAAACGGTGCAGCGCGCGCTGCACTCGGACCTTTACTACCTGCTTTCCAACACCACGGTGGGGAGTGCCTGGTCGGTGGGCGCCTGCGCGCTGACCCCGAATTATGCCGGCCACGTGTTCTGGGATGCCGACTCGTGGGTGTTCCCCGCGTTGTTGTTGCTGCATCCCGAGCGTGCGAAGTCGATCGTGATGTTCCGGCACCGCACCATGCAGGGCGCGCGCGACCGCGCGAAACAATATGGCGTCAAGGGCCTGATGTATCCGTGGGAATCGGACCCGCAGAAGGGCGTCGACGTCACCCCGCATTTCGCCTACGAGGTGTATCGCGAGGTCCACGTCAATGCCGACATCGCGATCGCGCAGTGGCAGTACTACCTCGCAACCGGCGATCGCGATTGGCTGAAGCAATACGGCTGGCCGGTGATCGAAGGCATTGCCGAGTTCTGGAAAAGCCGCGTGACCTGGAACAAGGCGAAGGACCGTTACGAGATCGCGCACGTCACCTCGACCGACGAGGCCTACAACGATGTGCTGAATGACACGTTCACCAACGCCGCGGCGGCCAAGGCCTTGCGCATCGCGACACAAGCCGCCGCGCTGGTCGGCGCGAAGCCGGATCCTGCGTGGGCCGAAATCGCGGACAAGATGTACATCCCGTTTGACGCGAAGGCGCAGCGCCATTACGACTTCGACCCGTCGGTGCCGCACGACAAGGTGACGTGGTGGGGCTCGTCGCTGATCTTCCTGATGTATCCCAACCTCGACATGCCGATGTCGCCCCAAGTGCGGCGCAACGATTTCGACTTCCAATTGCAGGCGCTCGAGACCCACGGCGACAATCCGAACGAGATGATGATGGTGATGATCACCGTCGGCGCCGCCGAAGTCGGTGACGCCAAGGCCGTCGGTTACTGGATCCACCGCAATCTGAAGGGCTTCCTGCAGCCGCCGTTCAACGTGCGCACCGAAACCGCCACCAACAATGCGGGTTACCTGCTCGCGACCTCGGCGGGATTCGTGCAGAACTTCATGTACGGTTTGAGTGGCCTGCGCGTCAACGACAAGGGCCTGGATCAGGCCTACGCGCCGGTGTTGCCGCCGGGATGGAACTCGGTGACCCTGAAGGGCGTCACCTTCCGCGGCAAACATTACGATATCGGCGTCGAGCGGGGTGCGGACGGCAGGGTGAAGTTGACGCGCACGGCGATATCGAGCCGCTAGTGCCTTTCCGGGGATTCCGAGAGGGCTATCTTCAGCGTCATTCCGGACGTCGCGAAGCGGTGATCCGGCTGCGGTTGCAGAGGCTCCCTGGGCTTGATCCGGGAGTTGCAAACGCGAACACCGAAGGCCGCCCGCAGCGTGAGTGCCAGGGATGACGCGAGTCAATCCAGTGATTTTGCCGCCAACGGGAAAACCACTGGAATCCCGCCTTCGTAGGAACGACGTCCGGCGCATTTGTGCTTCTGTTCAAGAGGTTCGAAATATGAACTATCGACCGCATGTGCATGGCTTCTGGGTGAAATTCTGCTGGTTGCTGGTAATCGCATGCCTTGCGCCTTCGGTCGAAGCCGCCACCGACACTAGCTTCCTGCTCACCGCGACCGCGAAGAATTTCGAAAGCTATTTCCCGGGCGAACTCGCCAATGGCTACGTCTCGACGTTTACTTCGCCGCGAGGCACCGAGAGTAACCTGTCGTATCTCATCGCGTTGATGGATCACGGCAAGGGCGACATCGCCCGGCCCGCGGCGATCCCGGGCTGGACCGGCATCGACTACCGCATGTCCTCGTCCGGCGCGTGGCTGAATCTGGCACCGCTTGAGCCGTCGGTATTCCAGGACTACAGACAAGTGCTGGATCTGCACGACGCCACGCTGACGACAAGCTATCGCTACGTCGATCACGGCAAGGCGACGCGCGTCGAAGTGGTCGGCTTCGTCAGCGAGGCCTCGCCGCATCTGGCCACAGTTCGCTTCACGATCACGCCGCAATTCGACGGCGTGGTCGAGCTGTCGTTTCCCCTGGTCTTGTGGGCGCCATCGCAACCGCGGTTGCCGCTGGCCAAATTGCCGGGCGACACCGGCTTGACCGGTGACCGGTTTCGGCAGGCGCTCGAAGCCCATGGCCTTTCCTTGAATTCGTCGCCGCCGGCCACGCCCGATCGCGCGGCGATCTGGTATCACGGCGACACACACGTGTTGGACGCCAAGGGCGACACATCAAATCTGACGCTGCGCGTGGACGGACGGGCGACGAATGGCGCGCGAATGGGCGAAGCCGTCGCGGTGGAGTTGCCGCGCGGCCTGCGGCCCGTCGAAACGAAGCTGGATCAGACCGCCAATCGCTTGTCGCTCGATATGCGCGTCAGGGTAAGCAAGGGCAAGACCTACGCCTTCACCAAATACGTCGCGGTGTCGCGCGAAGGCTGGGGCGGAGACGGCAAGGCCGATCTTGCGCTGGCCGAATCGGCACGCGAACGCGGGTTCGAGTCTCTGCTCGACGTCCACCGCACGGCATGGGCAAAGTTGTGGCAGTCGGACATTCGCATCGACGGCGATCCGCAAGCGCAGTTGGCCGTCCATTCCGATCTTTATTACCTGCTCGCCAATGTACCGCCGGACGTGACGTGGGGCCTGGGCGCGTGCGGTTTGACCACCGGATATGTCGACCATGTGTTCTGGGACGATGACACGTGGATATTCCCCGCGTTGCTGCTGCAGCACCCGCAACGCGCGCGTTCCATCGTGATGTTCCGGGACCGCACGTTGCCGGCCGCGCAGCAGCGTGCTCGCGCGGCGGGCTTCAAAGGCGCCAAGTATCCGTGGGAGGCCGATCCCGAGGACGGCACGGAGCAGGTGCTGTACGCCGCGCATCGATTGAGCGTCGGCGAGATCCACGTCAACGCCGACATTGCGATCGCACAATGGCAATACTGGCTGGCGACGCACGATCTCGAGTGGCTGCGCAAGGATGGCTGGCCGGTGATCCGCAATCTCGCCGAGTTCTGGACCAGCCGTGCGACCTGGGACAAGGCGAAGCAACGCTACGAAATCCGCGACCTCGTCTCGATGATGGAACCATACGCTTACATTGACAACGACACCTTCACCAATGCGTCGGCGGCGAAGGCGCTGCGGATCGCCACCCAAGCCGCAAAACTGGTCGGTGCCGAAGCCGACCCGCGCTGGGCGGAGATCGCGGCGAAGCTCTACATTCCCTTCTCGAATGCGGAGCAACGCCACTTCCCGCTCGATCCGGACGTGCGGCTGCACGATCCGGGCGACAGCGACCTCACGTTCCTGGCGTTTCCCTCGCTCGATCTGCAGATGGATCCGACGGTGCGACGCAACGACTACCGCCACGATGTCGCGCCGTTGGAGAAGAAGCCGGAGCAGGCACTCACGAGCATGGGACTCGCCCCGC
>DATCSF010000302.1:0-3865 GCA_036568625.1 Rhodanobacteraceae bacterium
CGATCGGATCGTGTTCTCCGGCGTCGGCAAGACCGCGCAGGAAATCGGTGACGCGCTCGACGCAGGCGTCTCGCGCTTCAACGTCGAGTCGGCGGACGAGCTGCAATTGCTGCAACGGATCGCCTTGAGACGCGACGTGACGGCACGCGCGTCTGTACGCATCAACCCCGACGTCGACGCCCTCACCCACGCGAAGATTTCCACCGGCAAGTCGGAAAACAAGTTCGGCGTCGGCATCGACGAAGCGCGCCAATGGTTTGCCGACAGCGCGGCACTGACACACGTGCGACTGGATGGGCTGCACTTGCACATCGGCTCGCAGATGTTGAGCCTCGATCCGATCCGCACGGCGCTGCGGCGCATGGCGGATTTCTGGCGCGAGCTGGCTGCCGCCGGGCACGTGATCCACAGCATCGACGTCGGCGGCGGCCTCGGCGTTTGCTACCGCGCGGGCCACGACCAGCCGGTCGCGATCGCGGATTACGTCGACGCGATCCGCGAAGCACTGGCGGGTTTCGGCGGCCACATCCTGCTGGAACCCGGGCGCTGGCTGGTGGCCGAGGCCGGCGTGCTGCTGACGCGCGTGATCCGCATCAAGCAGGGACGGCAACGCAAGTTCCTGGTGCTGGATGCCGCGATGACCGAGCTCATCCGGCCTTCGCTTTACGACGCCTGGCACGACATCGTGCCGTTGGTGGACGGCTCGCGCCCAACGCAGACCTATGACGTGGTCGGACCAGTTTGCGAGACAGGCGACACCTTCGCGCGCGGCCGTACCTTGCCGGAATGCCGTGCCGGCGATCTGGTGCTGATCAAGGCCACGGGTGCCTACGGCGCTTCCATGGCATCGACCTACAACTCGCGGCCGCTGACCGCCGAAGTACTGCTCGACCGCGGGCGTTACGCGGTGGTGCGGCGCCGTCAGACTTTCGAAGAAATGGTTGCGGGCGAGCAATCAGCCGACAAATGGGAGATCGCATGAGCGAGGGCCATCCGAACTCCGTTCACCCTGAGCGTAGCGCCGCAGGCGCGAAGTCGAAGGGCAACCGTACGAAATCCGTGTTTCGACTTCGCGGAGCTGCGCTCCGCTACGCTCAACACGAACGGTTTGGGGCTTTCCAGATGCGCTTTCATTCCGTCAAATGGGCTCTTGGGATCGTGGCGTTGTCGTTGTGCGCAAACACTGCGCAGGCCGGCGCGCCAATGCAAAACGCCAACCTCGGCCGCCTGGTCGACGCCGTAGTCGCGTACTACCACCTGCCTGGCATCGCGGTCGGCGTGATCGACGACGGCAAGGTGGTCTACACCCACGAAGTCGGAACGCTCGCATCTGGCAAGCCCATCGACGGGAACACACTGTTCGAAATTGCGTCCAACAGCAAGGCCATGACCGCCACCCTGCTGGCGCGGCTGGTGCAGCAAGGCAAGTTGCGCTGGGACGATCCGGTCACGAAATACATCCCGTCGTTCCGCATGTACGATCCGTGGGTGACTAAGAACATGCAGGTCGGCGACCTGCTGGTGCACCACAGCGGCCTGCCCGAGGGTGCGGGCGACCTGATGTTGTGGCCGATGCCGAATCACTTCACGCCCGCGGACGTGATCGCGGGCCTGCAGTACCTGAAACCCGCGTACAGCTTTCGCGCGGGTTACGCCTATGACAACACCCTGTATATCATCGCCGGCCAGGTTGCGGCTGCGGCCGGCGGCGCCCCGTACGCGACGTTGATGCGCCGCGAAATTTTCCAGCCATTCGGGATGACGCGCTGCCAGATCGGCACGTGGAACCGCGATGAAGTCGGCAACGTCGCGGACCCGCACGTCCTCGAGAACGGTCACTACATGGCGATTCCGGCCCGCGGCGCCATCGTACATGCCACCACCATGGATTCTGCGGGCGGCGTGCGTTGCAGCCTCAACGACATGCTCGCCTGGGCGATGAACTGGCTGGCGCCGACACCGCAGCAGTTGAAATGGCTGTCGCCGCGAGAGCGGCACGCGGAGTGGACGCCCTACACGCCGATGCCGATCTCTCGCCGCAAGCACGAGTGGGACGGCACACTGTTCTGGGGGTACGGCTACGGTTGGCGCATCGGCGACGTCGACGGCGAGATGACGGTGTCGCACACCGGCACGCTGTCGGGCATGTATTCGGCGGTCACGCTGTTGCCGTTCAAGCAGAGCGGCTACGTGTTCCTGATCAACGCCGAGGCCGACAATGCGCGCAGCGTGCTCAACGAGGTGCTGACGAAGTATTTCACCGCGCCGGCCAAGGCGCGTAGCGTGACGAGCTACGCCGACGAACTGAAGCGCGCCGACGAACAGCGGCGAATTTCGCGCGTGCCCGACACATCTTCGCGCAAACCCGCGACGCCTCTCGGCCTGAAGAACGACCTCGGGGTGTGGCACGATCCATGGTTTGGCGAGGTGCACATTTGCGCCAAAGGCAATACCGTTCAATTCGCGTCACAAAAGTCACCGATGCTCACGGGCGAGGTGATGCGCGTGGGCGACAAGTACCTCGTGCATTGGTATCACGGCGACGCCGAAGCGTGGCTGGACTTCCCCGCCAAGCCCGGCGGTACGCTGCGCATGGCCAAGGTCGATCCAGACGCGGATTTCAGCTATGACTATGAGGATCTCGCGTTCACACGAGAGCACGCTTGTGACCCTGATCCTTGAGGAGTCTTCGCTTTTGCTCGTCATCCCGGAATCGCGAAGCGACGTCCGGGACCCAGTGCCTTTGCGACATGTGAAATTAGGTAGAAGTCACTGGGTTACGCGCCGCTCCTGCGGCGCGCCCTTCGGGCCATCGGCTTCGCCGATGTTCGCTCCGGCATCCTGCCTCCGCAGTCCGGCTTTCGCCGGAATGACGAAAAGATGGATCGTCCAGGCCTTCTCGAAAGGCACGGCGTTTTTTCTGGCTTGCTCTTTGGCTTTATTCTCCGCTGCCGCAAGCGCCGACGCGCCACCGCAAATCTCGCCCGCGCAAACCATGGCGCAGGCGGGCATGGTCGACATCCGCGCGCTGGTGCCGGACATGGCCGAAAACATCCATTACGCCGGCAGCGACAATTTCACCGGCGCGCCGGTGCCGGGGTACAAGGCTGCCAAATGTTTTCTGCTGAAGCCGGCGGCCGAAGCGCTGGCGCACGTCGAGCATGTATTACGCAAGCAGCACATGCGCCTCAAGATCTGGGACTGCTATCGCCCTGCCCGCGCGGTCGCCGCATTCGTGCGCTGGGCGCACGACCTGTCCGACCAAAGCACCAAGGCCGCGCATTACCCCAACGTCGACAAGAGCAAACTGCTGGGCGAATACATCGCGCCGGTGTCGGGCCACAGCCGGGGCGCGACCGTCGACCTCACGATGATGCAATGCGACGCGCACGACCGGCACTGCAGGCCGCTCGACATGGGCACGCATTTTGACATGTTCGACCCGCTCGCCCACACCGATTCGCCGCAGGCAACGGCGGCGCAACACGCCAATCGCGAACGGCTGCTGCACGCGATGGCCGCGCAGGGTTTCGAGAACTACGCCGCGGAATGGTGGCACTACACGTTCACCATGCACCCGCAGCCGACCACGCTTTACGATGTTCCCGCGCAATAAGAAGGTTCTGCTTTTGTCGTCATTCCGGGGCCGCCGCAGCTCCATCGCGGTGGAACCCGGAACCAGTGTCTTTGCTGTCGGCCATTGACAAGCAAAGTCACTGGGTTCCCGCTTTCCTCGCTCCTCAATGCGCGGCCGTCCTTGGCCGCTCCCCGCGTCGCGGGAATGACGAAAATCTCAACTGTTCGGGGCCTTGGAGGTTCGATCATGACGTGCAAATCGCTTGCCCTCGTCGCATTTGCATTGCTG
>DATCSF010000303.1:0-2682 GCA_036568625.1 Rhodanobacteraceae bacterium
CGGCAAGGAACTGGTCGCGCGTGCATTGCACGAGGAAAGCGCGCGGCGCGCGCGACCTTTCGTCGCCCTCAACACCGCCGCGATCCCCGCGGAACTGCTGGAGTCGGAATTGTTCGGGCACGAGGCGGGCGCCTTCACGGGCGCGCAGCGGCGCATGGCCGGGCGGTTCGAGCAGGCCGAAGGGGGCACCCTGTTCCTCGACGAGATCGGCGACATGCCGCTGGCGCTGCAGACGCGTTTGCTGCGCGTGCTGGCGGGCGGGGAGTTTTATCGCGTGGGCGGACGCGAACTGATCCGCAGCGACGTGCGCGTGCTGGCCGCAACGCATCAGGATCTGGACGCGAAGGTTGTGCATGGCGAGTTTCGCGCCGATCTGATGCATCGCCTCGACGTGCTGCGCATCCACCTGCCGCCGTTGCGAGAGCGTCGCGCGGACGTCCCCCTGCTTGCAAGGCAATTCCTCGCCTCCGCGGCGCGCGACTTGAAGCTGCCGGAAAAGCGTTTCGCGCCGAACGCGTTGCAGGCCCTGGCGAAAATGGAATTGCCCGGCAATGTCCGACAACTCGAAAACCTGTGCCGCCGGCTGGCGGTGGTCGCGCCGGGCATAACTGTTCGTCGCGAAGACCTTGACGATGCCGGCCCGCGCACGCGGTCCGCGCAGGCGGCGTTGTCGTGGGAATCGGCGTTGCGCGCGTGGGCGGACGCGGAGCTCGTCGGCGACGCGAAGGACCTGCATGCGCGGGCACGCGAGCGGTTCGACCGCGTATTGCTGGACGCAGCGTTGGCCGCGCACGGTGGCCATCGGCAAAACGCAGCCAAGGCGTTGGGCGTGGGTCGCAACACACTGACGCGCAAGCTGGGCAGCTCCCGGAAGCGCCGTCGGAGTTGACCTTATTGTTCGCCATTCCGAGTTCTGCGCCTCGCGCTGTGCGAAGCACCGCCCCAGGAATGACGAGGTTTTGTTAGGCTTTCCCGGTTTGTGTTCCCGATCTCGCCATCATGCCCATCACCGTCCGCACGGCCGATCCCGGCGACATCCCGTTCCTGGTCGACTGCAACGCCGCCATGGCGCTGGAAACCGAGCACAAGGCGCTGGCCCGCGATGTATTGCTGCGCGGCACGCGCGCGGTGTTCGACGACCCGCGCCGCGGGTTTTATCTCGTCGCTGAGCAGAATGGCGAATCGGCCGGCTGCCTTTTGATCACCTACGAGTGGAGCGATTGGCGCAATGGCGACTGGTGGTGGTTCCAGAGCGTGTACGTGACGCCCGCTGCGCGTCGGGGCGGCGTGTTTCGCGCGTTGTACGCGGAAGTGGAACGCCGTGCCCGCGCGGCGGGCGCGGTCGGGTTGCGCCTGTACGTCGAGTGCGACAATGCGCGCGCGCAGCAAACCTACGTATCGCTTGGCATGGAAGAAGAGCCGTACAGGATGCTGCGGCGCGGATTCATCGAGTTCCCGTAGGAGCGGGCCACGCCCACGACGTTTCCAGAGGTCGCAACGTTGCCGGTCGCGGGTGCGGCCCCGCTCCTACAATGAAGCAAAGCAGCGAGGAGCCGGCCATGATTCCCCAAACCCGCCGCGTCGCCGTGCTGGGCGGCGTGCGCATTCCATTCTGCAAGCGCGACACCGCGTACGCCGATCTCGGCAATTTCGGGATGGCGGTGGAGGTGCTGGGCGCGCTGGTCGAGAAATTCGGCCTGCACGGCGTCGAACTGGGCGAGGTCGCGTTCGGTGCGGTGATGAAACATCCGGCCGACTGGAACCTCGCGCGCGAAGCGCTGCAATCATCGGGGCTCGCGTTGACCACGCCCGGCATTACGACTGCGCGCGCCTGCGGCACCTCGCTCGACAATGCGATTCTGGTCGCGCAGAAAATCGCGACCGGCCAGATCGACGCCGGCATCGGCGGCGGTTCGGACACCACCAGCCAGGTGCCGCTGACCTATTCGAACCGCCTGCAGCAACGCCTGCTGGATTTGAATCGCGCCAAGACGTTCGGACAGAAACTGCGCGCCGCGACGCGCGGGTTTCGCCTGCGCGAACTGAAGCCGCAGGTGCCGGGCGTGGTCGAACCGCGCACCGGCCTGTCGATGGGCCAGCACTGCGAGAAGATGGCGCGGGAATGGAAGATCGGCCGTGCCGAACAGGACCAGTGGGCGCTGGGAAGCCATCGCAAACTCGCCGCTGCCTACGACAGCGGCTTCTTCGACGACCTGGTGGTTCCGTTCCGCGGCGTGCAACGCGACAACCTGCTGCGCCCCGACACCACGCTGGAAAAACTCGGCGGCCTGAAGCCCGCGTTCGATCGCACATCGGGCAGCGGCACGCTGACCGCCGGCAACTCTTCCGCGCTGTCTGACGGCGCGGCGGCGGTGCTGTTGGCCAGCGAGGATTGGGCCGCGGCGCGCAAGCTGCCGGTGCTGGCATACCTCACGTTCGCGGAAGTCGCGGGCGTCGATTACGTGCATGGCGAAGGCTTGCTGATGGCGCCGACCATCGCCGTGCCGCGCATGCTGCAACGCGCGGGCCTGAAACTCCAGGATTTCGATTTCTATGAAATCCACGAAGCATTCGCCGCGCAGGTGTTGTGCCAGCTGCGCGCATGGGAATCGCCGGACTATTGCAGGAATCGCTTGGGACTGGACGCGCCGCTGGGGGCGATCGACCCCGAGAAGATCAACG
>DATCSF010000304.1:0-20238 GCA_036568625.1 Rhodanobacteraceae bacterium
GGCCAGATCGGTGCACGGCCGATCCAGTGCCGCGCGCAGCGCATCGGACAACCGCAGATTGATGCCGACGCCGACGATCGCGTGACAGGGGCCCATGAATTCGCCGCCCAGTTCGACCAGGATGCCACCGAGTTTCGCATCTTGGTGGACCAGATCGTTCGGCCACTTCAGCGCCACGCCGCGCACTCCGCAGTCCTCCAGCGCCTGGGCCGTGGCGACGCCCGTCGCGAGCGAAAGCCCTGACAACGCAGCGTAGCCACCCGCGAAACGCTTCAGGCACGAAAACTGGAGATTGACCGCCGGCGGCGACAGCCATTGCCGACCGCGCCGGCCGCGCCCCGCCTGCTGCCAGTCGGCGAACACCAAAGAAAGATCGGGCAGATCCGCGGCGCGGCGCGCCAGCTCGCTCGAAGTCGAATCCAGCCGCCAGTGATTTTCCAGCACGCCGATGCGGCGTCGCACCGCGGCAGGCAGGTCGGCGCGGATGCGGTCGGCGCCCAGCGGTTCCAGCGGATGCGCGAGGCGATAGCCATGCGCGCCGGAATCGATCCCGAGCCCGGCCCTGCGCCAGGTCTCGATCTGCTTCCATACTGCCGCCCGCGAAATCCCGAGCTTCGAGGCCAGTTCCGGCCCGGTCAGCGCATCGCCCGCGGCCAGCAGGTCGAGCATCCGCGGCATCCCCGAATCTACCGGCCGGCGCGCCACACCGGTTGCTGGCGAGCCTGATTCGGATGTGTCAAGATGGCCGTTCGACATGCACTGATTCCGGGGGCTGTCATGAAACACGTGTCGTCGTGGCTGACGATATTGTTGCTGGGTTGCGTGCCGCTCACCGCGGCAGCATTCGATTATGGACCGAATCGCCCGTTGCTTGCTGCCGAGAACGGCGCGCCGCAATTGCCTGCGTTGCAACAACGGGATGCGCCGGCCGGCGCCATGTCCAAGCCCGACGCAATGACAGCCGCGACCGTCGAAACCCCGGATGCTTCGCCCGCGATACCGCGCATGGCGCCCCCGTCTACCTCCTCTGTCGCGCCGCGCAGCCACGGACCGACGGCCAGCGCCAAACCACGTACCGCGGCGCCGACACAACCGGCCGCCGAACCCGGCCCTGCCACCTGGCAATCGTTGCTGCCGGGCTCGATCCAGTAAGTTTTTTGACCGGTTTCACATTTCGGCGAAGCGGACGTGGAAACACGCTCCGCCCAGTTCGGGAGAGCGGTCCACCTCCAGCGTGCCGCGATACGCCCGCACGATGTCCTCGACGATCGCCAGGCCTATGCCGTGCCCCTGCACGCGTTCGTCGCCACGCACGCCGCGCTGCAACACGCGCTCCAGTTGTTCCGCCGGGATGCCGGGGCCGTCGTCTTCCACCTGGACGTCCAGCCCCGTGCGCCACGCCTTGGGATTGGCGGGCGCGATGCTTTTCACTCTCAACAGCACCCGGTGGTTGGCCCACTTGAACGCGTTCTCCAGCAGGTTGCCGAGCAGTTCCAGCAGGTCGCCTTCCTCGCCGTAGAAACGCGCTTTTTCGTCGAGATCGAATTCGCAAAGGATGTTCTTGCCGGCGTAGACGCGTTCCAGGCTGCGCACCACGGCCTCGGCGTGGTTCTGCACCGCGATCGGCGCCGCGAAGGTCGAGTGCCCCGAGGTCTTGGCGCGCGCCAGTTGATAGGCCACGATCTGGTCCATGTGCTGGACCTGCGCCAACAGGCCCATGCGCAGGTCGGCCTCGGAATCCTCCGATTCCAGCCGCGAACGCGCGACCGCCAATGGCGTTTTCAAGCTGTGCGCCAGGTCGTCCAGGGTGTTGCGGTAACGCGTCAGGTGTTCACGCTCGCTCTCGATGAAGCGATTCAAGCCGCGCGTCAGCACCGACACCTCGCGCGGATAGGGGCCGACCAGGCGCTCGGCACCGCCGCGTTCGATGCGCACGATATCGCGCGCCACGCGCCGCAGCGGCGAGAAGCTCCAACGCAACAGGATCTGCTGCAGCACCAGCAGCGCCAGGCCCAGCGCGGCAAGCCAGCCGAACAAGTTGCGGCGGTACGCGACGACCCCCGCCTGCGCCTGGTACAGCGCTTCGCTTTCCGCGATGTAAATGGTCAGGCTGTAACCCTTGCCGTTGAGCGGAATCCATTCCACGCCCTGGCTCAGCACATACAACGGGCCCGCCGAGGTCGCGACCGGTCCCTCGAACCGAGTGACGCCGGCCGGCAGCAACGCGCGAAACGGCAGATCGCGCCCCAGTACCGACGGCGCTGGCCAGTAAAAATCGTTTTCGCCCACGATCACCGCGTACAGTCCCGAGCCCGGACGCAGGAAATCCGAATTCGGCGGCGGCATTTCCGGCGGATACGCGCGATCGGACCGACTGCTGACGTCGACGCCGGCGAGGTACGCGTAGGCATAGCTTTGCAGCCGGTTGCGCAAACCGGCCAGCGCCGCATGCGCGTAGGCTCGATCCAGCGCGAAGCCGGTGATGCCGAGAAACCCGATCAGCACCAGCAAGGTCGCGATGGTCGAGCGCGAGACCAGCGACAACGGCCTGCGCGTCGCAGTGCCCTGGGAAACCATCCCGCCCGAATCCTTGTGCGGCTCGTATGAACCGCGATTGCCGGCATCATCGCCCTGGACGACTTGGGCGTGCAACTGCAAGCGCGCGGCTATGGCTCGGTCACCGTTTCGTCGCGGGGAATCGCGAAGCGGTAGCCGCGACCACGCACCGTTTCGATCGGCTTCATGCTGCTTTCCGGATCGAGCTTGCGGCGCAGGCGGCCGATGAACACTTCCAGCACGTTCGAATCGCGATCGAAGTCCTGCTGGTAGATGTGCTCGGTCAGGTCGGCCTTGGACACCAGTTCGCCGGCATGCAGCATCAAGTACTCCAGCACCTTGTACTCATAGCTGGTGAGATCGGTGGGCCTGCCCTCGACGGTGACCGTCTGCGCAGTGGTGTCCAGGCGGATCGGCCCACACGACAGCACCGGCTTGGCCCATCCCGACGCACGCCGTACCAGCGCGTTGATGCGCGCCAGCAATTCCTCGACGTGGAAAGGTTTCACGAGGTAATCGTCGGCGCCGAATTTCAGGCCTTCCACCTTGTCCTGCCACGACGAGCGCGCGGTGAGGATCAGGATGGGATAGCTGTGGCCTTCCTTGCGCAGGATTTCCACCAGTTCCATGCCGGACAGCTTGGGCAGGCCGAGATCCACGATCGCGAGGTCGAACGGCACTTCGCGCCCGAGATACAACCCTTCCTCGCCATCCGCGGCGGCATCCACCGCGAACCCGTCACGTTTCAGGCGCGCAGCCAGCGTCTCGCGCAGCGGCGCTTCGTCTTCCACCAACAGGATGCGCATCAGTGCCCTCCTCGATCGGAATCAGGTTTGCTGGAGCCGGATGTGCCGGGATCGGACTGCGCCCGCGGCGAGTTCGAGTGCATCTGCACCACCCGCACCTGGCCCTGGGGTGTCAGGACCTTGATGCGGTACACGTTCGCCTTCCCGCGTGTCACCGTGTCGGCAGCGAGGATATGCCCGTGCGTCTTGCGTTGCACCTGCTTGACGGCCTGTTCCAGGTTCATATGATGCGAAGATGCCGACGCAGCCGGCGTTGAACGCGGCGGCTTGCGCGCGAACGCCGGCGCGGTGCCTGCGAGCAGCATGCACGCCAGCGCGATCGCAAAATTGCGGTATTTCATGGCCCTCGGCACCGGATCGCGATTCCTCAAGACCACGATCATCCCGCAGCCCATTGAATTCGTGCTGAACATCGGCCGGGCGCCGTCCGGAGGCCCACCCAGGTCACGGTTTCACGACGCAATCACGCGACCGCGCGCAGGGGCTGGCCATCGACCTCGGCCAGCGCCGCCTCGACGACTTCCCAACCTGCGTCTTCGGGGCGCGCCCGCTCCGAAAGCACGCGCCGGAATGCCTTGCCACCGGGTGTGCCGTGATACAGCCCCAGCACGTGCCGGGTGAGCGACGCCAGCCGCACGCCACGCGCGCATGCGGCTTCGATGTACGGCCGCATGGATCGGAGCACGCCATCGCGCGCCGGCAACTCGCCGCCGTATACCGCCGCATCGATGCGCGCCAACGCGTACGGGTCGTGGTAGGCCATGCGCCCCAGCATCACGCCATCGACGTGGTGCAAGTGCTCGCGCACCGCGGACAGTCCGTCGATGCCGCCGTTGATGATCACCTGAAGCTCGGGAAACTCCTGTTTCAGCCGGTACACGCGCGGATAATTGAGCGGCGGAACCTCGCGGTTCTGTTTGGGCGACAGGCCTTCGAGCCACGCCTTGCGCGCGTGCACGATCAGCACCCGCACGCCGGCATCGACCAGGCGTGCGGCGAACGCGAACAAGTCCGCGTCGTCATCCTGATCGTCCACGCCGATCCGGCACTTCACCGTCACCGGCACTTGCACCGCCTCACCCATCGCGCGCACGCAATCGGCGACCAGCTCCGGTTCGCGCATCAGGCAGGCGCCGAAACGACCGGACTGGACGCGGTCGGACGGGCAGCCGACATTGAGATTGATTTCATCGTAGCCCACCGCCGCGCCGTGACGCGCGGCCTGTGCAAGCTCGGCCGGCTCGGCGCCCCCGAGCTGCAACGCCACCGGGTGTTCTTCCGGGTTGTACGCCAGCAGATGCGTGCGCTCGCCACGCACCAGCGCCGCGGCCGTCACCATCTCGGTGTACAACCGCGCGTGCGGGCTGAGCAGACGATGGAAGTACCGGCAATGCCGGTCACTCCAGTCCATCATCGGCGCCACGCAGAGCGTCCAGGGATTCATGGGCGACAGTTCCATCCGGGAATGATAGGCGTTCCCGCGCCGATTCCGCAGCAAATGCTTAACGCTGGGCGACCTAGACTCGACGCCCGGCCCCGTCGAGCACGCCCATGAGACCGCGCACGCCAACCTGCCTGATCGCCGCGCTGACCGCCCTGGCGCTGGCGGCGTGCCAGCAATCACCGGAAGACCACCCGGTCCCGACCGCCACGACGCCGGCCGCGGGCGCGTCGGCAATGGTGATTCCCGCGCCCGTGCCGGCGAGCACTGCGGACTTGCCGGGCGACCACGCCTCGACCAGGCATTACAAGATCGCGATCACCCTGCCCACGCTGGCGGCCGGCGAGAAGCCACTCGCCGACGCACTGCGCGCCACCGCGGACAACGCCAAGCGCGAATTCATGCAGGCGCTGCCCGACACGCAACAGATGCCGGAGTTTGCCCATCGGCAATTTGAAATGCTGCTGGATTTCAAGGTCGCGGCGGCGACGTCGGCCTTTATCAGCGTTCGCGAAACCGGGGCGCAGGACACCGGCGGCGCACACCCGATTCCGGTCGAGGCGGCTTTCGTGTACGACCGCAAGGCCGGCAAGCTGCTCGCGCTGGACGACCTGTTCGCCCAACCCGACGCCGCGCGCAAGGCGCTGGCCAACTTCGCGCACGACACGCTGCTGAAAAAATTCATGGCGAACGCACCCAGGCCCGGCGAGGGATCGCCCGACGCCCTCCGCGACTGGAAATCCAACATGCTGCAGATGCTGGCCAATGGCGCCAAGCCGACCACGGTCAACTATTCGGTGTTCGTGGTGCGCGCGGGCAGCACGTCGGATGCACCGAGTCCGGGGCTTGCGCTGATCTTTCCGCCGTACCAGGTTGCACCTTACGTCTTCGGCACGCAGACCGTGGACGTTCCAGCGGGCGTGTTTGCAAAATTCCTGAAACCCGCCTACGCGAGCGCCTTCGCGCGCTGACTGCCTCAGTCGTCGGCGAGGTTAGCGACCGCAGCCGTCGCCGCATCGCGATTGGCGTCATCGAAGGCCGGCAACCATTCGCAGTCCGCCAGCACGTCGCCGTCGAGGCAACGCGCATCGATGCTGTAGCCCTGCGGATGCGAACGCGGCACGTAGAACGATTTCACGCCGCAGTGCCTGCAGAACAGGTGCCGCGCCGCCCCCGTGTTGAAGCGGTATTCGGTGAGCGCATCCGCACCGCGGACCAGCCGAAAGCGCGACGCGGGCACGATCAGGTGCACGTAACCCGTCATCCGGCAGATCGAACAGGTGCACGACTGCACCAGCGGGCGCGGCGCCACCTCGACTTCGAAACGCACCGCGCCGCAGTGGCAACCGCCACTACGCACGACCAGGCCGGAAGCGGACACGAACATCCCTCGCGCACACACCATGCCGATTGTAGCGATGTTCGCGCGGCTGACTTCCAGCTCACCCCGCGGCGGGGTCAGGCGTGGTAGTGTCCATGGACTCAAGCGGAGATCCGTCATGGTCATGCGAACCGTTGCCGCCGTTGCCGCGTTTGCGCTCGTCGCACCCGTCGCGCTCGCCGCGCCGCCTTCTTCGCCCAAACGGGACTTGCGGCCCGACCGCCCGCCGGTTCCGCCGCCCGCATGGATCGCGCAGAGCAACCGCAATGCGCAGGTATTGCTGAAAGTATTGGCGGAATTCAATCCCGAATTCGCGTCGCGTTTCGGCCTGCCCGGCTACGACACCCGGGTCATCGACCTGAAACCGAATGTCGACGTGCGTTCGCGCAAAGCGTTGACCAAGGCGCGCGACACATTGAAGGCGGATCTGGGCAAGACCACCGATGCGAACGTGCGCGAGGATCTGGAAATCATGATCCACGCCGCGGACCGCTTCATCGCAAGCAGCAAGTTGCAGGACCGGTACATGGTGCCCTACACCGACGTCGGCCAGACCATTTTCCAAGGCGAATTCGGGTTGCTGCAGGATCAGGTCGCGGCAGAACGCCGCCCGCACGCGCTGGCACGCTTGAAGTGCTACGTCGGCATGGCGCAGGGCTGCACGCCGATCACCAGGCAAGCAGAGGCGCTGTTCGAGGCCAAGGCCGGCGACAAGAAGTTGCTGGGCCCGTACAAGGCCGAGGTGGAACAGAACCTCGCCAACACCCAACGTTACGTCGACGGCATCCGCAAGCTGTACGCCAAATACAAGATCGACGGCGCCGGTCCCGCGCTGGAGGCACTGCAAAAACAGTTGAACGAATACGACGCGTGGGTGAAATCCACGGTGCTGCCGCGCGCGCGCATCGACGCGCGCCTGCCGGAGGCGATCTACGCCGACAACCTCAAGAACGTCGGCATCGACATTCCGCCCAGGGAACTGATCAGGCAGGCCGGGCAATCCTTCATGGAAATCCAGGCGCAGATGGAAACCCTGGCGCCGTATGTCGCCAGGGCGGAAGGCTTCGCGCCCACCACCGATTACCGTGCCGTCATCAGGGATCTCAAGAAACAGCAACTCGACCGCGACCATATCGAACCGTACTACGAGGACGTGATCGGCAAGATCGAGGCGATCATCCGCGACCAACACATCGTCACGCTGCCCAAGCGCAAGATGATCATGCGGCTCGCGTCGGAAGCCGAGAGCGCCGCGCAGCCCGCGCCGCACATGGATCCGCCACCGTTGATCAACAATCGCGGCGAGCGCGGCGCCTTCGTGCTGCCGCTCGGCAATCCGCCTTCGGGCAACGGCAAGAACGAGGCCTATGACGACTTCACCTGCAGGGCCTGCGCGTGGACGCTGACCGCGCACGAAGGCCGTCCGGGGCACGAACTGCAATTCTCGGCGATGGTCGAGCACGGGGTGTCGCTGGCGCGTTCGCTGTTCGCATTCAACAGCGTGAACGTCGAAGGCTGGGCGCTGTACGCCGAATGGATGATGGTGCCGTACGAGCCCGCGGGCGGCCAGATGATCGCTTTGCAACTGCGCCTGCTGCGCGCCGCCCGCGCGTTCCTCGATCCGATGTTGAACCTCGGCCTGATCACCAGGCAGCGCGCGCACGACATCCTGGTCAACGACGTCGGTATTTCCGAAGCCTTCGCACGCGAGGAACTGGACCGCTTCATGTTCCGCTCACCCGGGCAGGCCACCGCGTATTTCTACGGCTACTCGCGCATCCTGCAACTGCGCGCGCACACCGAGATGGCGCTGGGCAGCAAGTTCAACCTGCAGCAGTTCAACGACTTCATCCTGTCGCAGGGTTTGCTGCCGCCGGATCAACTGGCGGAGGCGGTCGACACCCAATTCATCCCTGCCCATCAGCCACATTGATCAGGTGCTGCTTCAGAAGTCCCGCTCAAAGCAGCTGTCGTGAAAAGTCAGGCCATGGACGGCCGTTCCGATATCCCAAATGCCATCCGCCCCAAGGTTGCCCGATGCTGGTCGGAGCAGCGTTCACGGACGAACGCATTTGCATGTGAAAAGTCAGGCCATGGACGGCCGTTCCGATATCCAAAATGCCATCCGCCCCAAGGTTGCCCGATGCTGGTCAAAGCAGCGTTCATGGATGAACGCATTTGCATGTGAAAAGCCAAGCCACGGATGGCCGTTCTGGAGTCGAAGAAAAAACAAAGCCGTCCATGGCGCGTTGGCAGGAAACGAAGCGGCGTTCAGGGATGAACGCACAACTATCGACTGATCGTGAACTTCCCGAAATCGACACCCAGATTCCAGCCCTTGCCGGTGCCGCTCAGCGCCAGCGAAACGTTGCCCTTGGTCATCACGGTGCCGTTGGCCGCTGCCGCCGCACCAGCATGCGCGCCGCCGGTGACGTAGGTCCCGAGGATCTCGTCGACGTGGAAAATGCCGGAGAACTTGCCGACCCCTTCGATCTGTTGCTTGCCGAAGGTCAGGCCGCCGCCGCGACTGCGCAAATGGACCTGCATGTGCTGGCCATTGCTGCAGCTGACACTGCCGGTTCCATCGGCTTTCTTGTAGAACGCGGACCAGCCGTGCAGCTCGAAGGTCATCCTGCAGCTTATTTCACCCGCGGCTTGTGCATTGCCTGTGTACATCAGCGGCGCGCCGGCCAGCAGCCCGGCGAGAACGAGGTTGCGTGCGGTATACATGTACGACCTCCTCTGGAATTCAGTGATTGCTGGGGAGATGCCATTGTTGCCCGCAATCCTGAACGAAGCCACACGCTGCCGCGGCAGCCGTTCAGTACCCCGTCTGCGCACCCGTGGCTGCTGTGGGAACAGGGCAAGGGCAACGAAGGACAAGGGTGAGCAATGCAGCGATCATGGACGATCGCACAATAATGCTTGCCCGAACCGCCGCTCGAACTCGCGCGCGAACCCGGCGGCATCGAAGCGATGATTCTGGGTGCCCGGGTGCGCGATCTTCAGCGCCCCCAGCAGCGACGCGATGCGGCCCACGGTCGGCCAGTCATAGCCGCGCATGATTCCGAAGATCAGCCCGGCCCGGTACGCATCGCCGCAGCCGGTCGGATCGATTACCGCGTGGGGCCGCACGGCTGGAATGGCGTGGGTCGTGCCATCCGCATGGATTACCGAACCCTCCGCGCCGTGGGTGACGATGTAGGCCCTGACCCGTTGCGCAATGCCGGCCTCCGACCAGCCGGTGCGCTCGGACAACAGGCTGGCTTCGTAGCTGTTCACCGCCACGTAATCGGCCTGTTCGATGAAGGCGCGGAACTCCTCGCCCGAGAACAGCGGCATCGCCTGACCCGGGTCGAAGATGAAGGGCGTGCCGCGCGCGGCGAACTCGGCCGCGTGCTGCAGCATGCCGTCGCGTCCATCCGGGGCGACGATGCCGAGCTCGACATCGGTTGCGTCGGCGACGCGATTCAGATGGCTTTGCATCATCGCGCCGGGATGAAACGCGGTGATCTGGTTGTTGTCCTGGTCGGTGGTGATGAAGGCCTGCGCGGTAAAGGTATCGGGTACCTCGCGCACGTGGTCGAGATTGATGTCCTGGCTCCGGAACCACTCGCGATAGGGGGCGAAATCCTGGCCTACCGTCGCCATCGCCAGCGGCTCGCCACCCAGCATTTTCAGGTTGTAGGCAATGTTGCCGGCACAACCGCCGAACTCGCGGCGCATCCGTGGGACCAGGAAGGACACATTCAAAATGTGCACCTTGTCCGGCATGATGTGATTCTTGAAGCGATCCTCGAACACCATGATGGTGTCGTAGGCCATGGAGCCGCAGATCAGCGCAGCCGGCATCGATGGATTCCTTAGCTTGGCGAGCAGAATCGTCGATGCTAATGGGTCCGGCCGCGGGATTCGACCCGGAAGCCTTCCCCTGCCCGGTGGAAGGCAGCAAACGGGCGAGCCGGAAGCCATTCGCTGGTCGGCGAGTGGTGGGGCGCAGCTTCAAAAAAAGAGAAACAATACCTTGCAGGTTGCGGTGATGTTTCCTAGACTGCCGCGTTCTCCCTGCCTTGCCTGACGCTCAGGCCCGCACCCTGGCGGTTCGCGCATGTTCAAACTGTTCCGCGGCATTTTTTCCAACGACCTTTCGATCGATCTTGGCACCGCGAACACGCTGATCTACGTGCGCGACCAGGGCATCGTGCTCAACGAGCCGTCGGTAGTCGCGATCCGCCAGGACCGCGGCGCGGGCGGCCCGCGCTCGGTGGCGGCAGTGGGCAACGAAGCCAAGATGATGCTGGGCCGAACACCCGGCAACATCGTCACGGTCCGGCCGATGAAGGATGGCGTGATCGCCGACTTCACCATGACCGAGGCAATGCTGCAGCACTTCATCAAGCAGGTGCACAAGAGCCGGTTCCTGCGACCCAGCCCCCGCGTACTGGTGTGCGTGCCTTGCGGCTCGACCCAGGTCGAGCGGCGCGCGATCAAGGAATCGGCCGAGGGCGCCGGTGCGCGCGACGTGTTCCTGATCGAGGAGCCGATGGCGGCCGCGATCGGCGCCGGCATCCCGGTGCACGAGGCGCGCGGATCGATGGTGCTGGACATCGGCGGCGGCACCTCGGAAGTCGCGGTGATGTCGCTCAACGGCATCGTGTACTCGCAGTCGGTACGGATCGGCGGCGACCGTTTCGACGAGGCCATCATCAACTACGTGCGCCGCAGCAACGGCACCCTGATCGGCGATCCCACCGCCGAGCGCATCAAGATCGAGATCGGCTGCGCCTATCCGCAGAAAGAGGTGCGAGAGATGGAAGTCTCGGGCCGCAACCTCGCCGAGGGCGTGCCGCGCATGTTCACGATCAACTCCAACGACGTGCTGGAAGCGCTGCGCGAACCGCTCCACGGCATCGTTGCCGCGGTGAAGGCGGCGCTGGAACAGACCCCGCCGGAACTCTGCTCGGACGTCCATGAGCGCGGCATCGTTTTGACGGGTGGCGGCGCGTTGCTGCGCGACCTCGACAAGCTGATCAGCGAGGAAACCGGCCTGTACGTGCAGGTGGCCGAGGACCCGCTGACCTGCGTGGCCCGCGGGGGCGGGCGTGCACTGGAATTGATCGACATGCACGGAAGCGATTTCTTCGCGCAGGAATAGTGCGTTCATCCATGAACGCCGCTTCGATCGCCGCCTGTCGCGCCCATCCCAACAATTGGTCTTCCACAGCAGAACGGCCATCCATGGCCTGACTTTCACAACAGCCGCTTCGGCCGCGACGCCTGGCGGAAAGAATCCGCCTCTCGCGGCGGTTCTTCGGGGGCCCGGGACACTGCGCGGCTTGCTACGTACACGGCAACATTGGGCCAGCGATGTTGCTACGCTTTGACCTCCGCTTGACCCCGCCCGCACCGCCATGGCGCTTCCGCAAAAGGAATCCACTCCGATCTTCTCGGATGCGACCGCGGGCACGCTGCGCCTGATTGCCTATCTGGCGCTGGCCGCGGTGCTGATGGTGCTGGATCACCGCAACGACTGGCTGCATCGCGCCCGTTACGCCACGGCCGCCGCGATCGTGCCGATCTACAAGATTGCCGCGGCCCCCGCCGACTGGATCCACGAGGCCGGCACGGCGTTCGCCCAGCGCAGCAAGCTGATCGACGAGAACCGTCAATTGCGCGAAGCCCTGCTGCTGGCCGAAGCGCGCCTCAACCGCATGAATGCGGTCGCGCATCAGAACGAGCGGCTGAAACAACTGCTCGACACCCAGCAGTTGCTCGGCATGCACGCGCAGCTGGCGCGGTTGATCGACGTGCAGCTCGGCCCGACACGCGACCGCGTGATGCTGAATGTCGGCGCGGCCGAAGGCGTGCACGTGGGCCAGACGGTGATCGATTCGCACGGCGTGATGGGCCAGATCATCGAAACCCTGCCGCACGCATCGGTCGCGATGCTGGTGATCGATCCCGATCACGCGGTACCGGTGACGATCGCGCGTACCGGGCTGCGCGGCATCGCGCACGGCACCGGCGATGCCGGCCAACTGGTGGTGCCGAACCTGCCGCTGTCGTCCGACGTGAAGGCCGGCGATCAGCTCGTGACCTCGGGTCTGGGCGGGCGCTTTCCCGCAGGTTTTCCGGTCGGCAGCGTCACCCAACTGAAACGCGATGCCTCCGGCATGTTCATGGAAGCGCTGGCGAGGCCCGCCGCGGAACTCGAACGCAGCGGTGAGGTACTGCTGCTGCGCGACCAGCCCGATCCGGTCGGTCCGCCCGCCCCCGCGCCCGAAGTGGGGCCGCCGGCTTCGCTGGCGCCGGCCACCGTGCATGCGAACCCGGGCGCATCCGTGCAGCGCCCCCGCCCTCCGCTGCTAACGGGCCACGAAAGCGGTGACGCCGGAGCCGTCCGATGAACCGCATGCGCGCGCAAGGCTGGGCATTCTGGGTCGGCATCGCGCTTTCCCTGCTGCTGATGCTGATGCCGCTGCCGGCGCTGATCCAGCCGCTGAAACCCTATTGGCCGGCGCTGGTACTGGTGTACTGGTCACTCGAATCGACCGATCGCGTCAGCGTGGGTCTCGCTTTCGGCGTCGGCCTTGCCGCCGATCTCCTGAACGGCGCGCTGCTCGGTGATCAGGCGTTGCGACTCGCCGTGCTGGTGTTCATCGTGCTGCGCTTCCGCTCGCGCCTGCGCTTCTTCCCGATGTGGCAGCAGGCACTCGCGGTGTGGCTGCTGCTGCTCAACAACCACGTGCTGCAGGCATTGATCCGCGCGTTCGCGGGTGACGCGCCGATGCCCGCGCTGTCGTGGCTGGGGCCGGCGGTGGGCGCCGTGATCTGGCCGTTTGTGTTCCTGCTGCTGGACGATGTGAACACGCGTCTGCGCGGCAAAGGCGCCAAGGGCGCCGGGGCCTCTTGACGCCATGCCAAACGGTCGCGGCGAGCTGCCCGACGAACGCGCCAAACGCGCGCGTTTCGGGCGCCGTGCGCTGGCGGGCTTCGCCATTATGCTGCTGTTGCTGCTGGGCGTGGCCGGGCGCTTCGTGTACCTGCAGGTGTTCGAGCACGCCGAATATTCGACCCGCGCCAAGGCCAATCGCGTGCGGCTGAAGCATCTGCCGCCACCGCGCGGGCTGATCTACGACCGTGAAGGCAGGCTGCTGGCCGACAACATTCCGGCGTTCCGGCTGGACGTGATCCCGGACAAGGTCAAGCACATGGACGCGATGTTGCAGCGGCTGTCCGCGATCGTGCCGCTGACCGACGACGACCTTCAGCGCTTCAAGCAGAGCATGAAGCAGCACCGCGCGTTCGAGCAGGTGCCGCTGAAATTCCGCCTCACCGAAAGCGAACGCGACCGCTTCGCGGTGAACCAGTGGCAATTCCCCGGCGTCAGCGTCGATCCATACCTCACCCGCAATTATCCCTATGGCGGCGAATTCGCACACGTGATCGGTTACGTGGGACGAATCGACGAGAAGGAGCAGGCGAAACTCGATCCCGACCTCTACGCCGGCACTACCCATGTCGGCAAAACCGGACTCGAGAAGGAATACGAAAAGCTGCTGCATGGCACCCCCGGCTACGAACTGGTCGAGGTGAACGCCAATCAGCGCCCATTGCGGGTGCTGCAACGCGTCGCCGCGAAACCGGGCAAGAATCTCTACCTCACCATCGACGAGCGCCTGCAGAACGCGGCCATCGCCGCCTTCGATGGCCAGACCGGCGCGGCGGTCGCCATCGATCCGCGCAACGGCGACGTGCTGGCGATGGTGACGGTGCCGAGTTTCGACCCCAATCTGTTCGTCAACGGGATCAGCCAGGCCGATTACTCCGCGTTGCTCGAAGATCCGGAAAAACCGTTGCTCAACCGCGCGATGCGCGGCGGCTATCCGCCGGGTTCCACAGTCAAGCCTTTCCTCGGTTTGGGCGGGCTGGAACTGGGCCTGCGCAAGCCCACCGACACCGTGCTGTCGACCGGCACCTATTACATCCCCGGCTCATCGCGCGGTTATCGCGACGACACCCGTTATGGCGCCGGCCGGGTGGACCTGATGCAGGCCATCACCCAATCGGTGAACACGTATTTCTACTCGCTGGCTTACCAGATGGGCATCCAGCGGTTCGACCAGTGGATGGCCAAGTTCGGATTCGGCAACCCCACCGGCATCGACCTGCCCGACGAAACCGGCGGCGTGCTGCCCTCGCCCGAATGGAAGCGCAAGACCTTCAACAAACCGTGGTATCCCGGTGAAACCGTAATCTCCGGCATCGGCCAGGGCTTCTGGATGGTCACGCCGCTGCAACTGGCGCACGCGTTGGCGGCCATGGCCGGCGGCGGGGCATCGTACACGCCGCACCTGCTTGCCGCGACCAGCGACGGATTGGAGTCGCCCGAAATTCCGTATCCGCGGCCGCAACCCGTGCAGATCACCCATGATCCTGCCAATCTCGATGCGGTCAGGCAGGGCATGCTGGGCGTGATCTACAGCAAACTCGGCACCGCTTATGGGCTCGGCAACGGATTTCCCTACCTGATCGCCGGCAAGACCGGCACCGCCGAGCGTTACTCGCGCACCACCGATGCGTACAACACCAACAAGAACCTTGCGTACCTCGCTGAGCGCCATCGCGCCTGGTTCATGTGCTACACGCCCGCCGACCACCCCCGAATCGCGGTCGCGGTGGTGCTGGAACACGGCGCGTGGGGCGGCAGCGCGGCGGCGCCGATCGCGCGCAAGATTCTGAACCAGTGGCTGGCCGACACGCCGCCGTCCGAACGCCCGCCCATGCCGGTCACCGCGGCCGCCACCCAACCCGGCACGCGCACGCCCGCCACACCGTGAACGAACTGGTCGCCAGCTTCAGCGGACGCGCGCGCCGGATCGGCCGGCGCATTTTTTCGCGCCCCCGGATCGACCTGCCGCTCGCGATCGCATTGTCGATCCTCGCCCTGATCGGCCTGACCGTGCTGTACAGCGCCAGCAACCTGGACCGCTCCATGGTCATCGGGCAGGCGGCGCGCTTTGTCGCGGGTGCGCTGCTGCTGCTGGCGGTATCGCGCATCCCGCCTACGTTGCTCCGTGCATGGACGCCTTGGTTCTATCTGCTGAGCATGCTGCTGCTGGTGGTGCTGATGGTGCTTGGCGAAGGCCGCGGCGCCGACCGCTGGCTGGACCTCGGCATCGTCCGCTTCCAGCCATCGGAGCTGATGAAACTGGCGATGCCGATGATGGTGGCGTGGTACCTGCATCCCCGCCCACTGCCGCCGCGCTGGCGCGACATCTTCGCGATCGGGGCACTGATCGGCGTTCCCGCACTGCTGGTCGTCGAGCAACCCGACCTCGGCACCGCGTTGCTGATCGCGGCATCCGGCCTGTTCGTGCTGTTCCTGGCCGGCCTGCAGTGGTGGAAGATCGGCGCGATGCTGGCCGCGCTCGCCGCCGCCACGCCGGTCGCGTGGCATTTCCTGCACGACTACCAGCGCGAACGCGTGATGACGTTCCTGCACCCCGAAAACGATCCGCTGGGCACCGGCTGGCACATCATCCAGTCGATGATCGCAGTCGGCTCCGGCGGCGTGTTCGGCAAGGGTTTCAACCAGGGCACGCAATCGAAACTGGAGTTCCTGCCCGAACACACCACCGATTTCATCTTCGCGGTGCTGGCCGAGGAGTTCGGGCTGGTCGGCGTGCTGGTGCTGCTGATGGTCTACGCGTTCATCGTCGGACGCTGCCTGTGGATCGCGGCCAACGCGCGCGACACGTACTCGCGACTCATCGCTGGCTCCTTCGGACTTGCCTTCATGGTGTACGTGATCGTCAACGGCGGCATGATCTCGGGCCTGCTCCCGGTGGTCGGCGTGCCGCTGCCGCTGGTGAGCTACGGCGGCACTTCGGCCATCACGCTCCTGACCGGGTTCGGGGTGGTGATGTCGATCCACGCGCATCGCAAATGGACGCCGTAGGCACGCTTGCACGCGCCACCACGCCCGTCATCCCGGCGCAAGTCGCGATCCATCTTTTGTCCTCGCAAGGACGCAACTTGTTCGAATTTCACGCGCCCCAGCGGCGCGCGAAATCCAGCGAAAACGCAGCTATCCAGCGCACCCGTAGCACGGTGCGGAAAAGACACAGATTGTGCTCTGGCAGGCCCAGGCAGACCTGAGCCTAACCGCTACAATGCACGTTTGCCTTGCAAACCGCGCCTTGCGCGGAACCCGGGGACCGGTGATGGACAAGAGTTTCGACCCGAAAGAGATCGAATCGAAGTGGTATGCGCGCTGGGAAGACGCCGGCTGTTTCAAGCCGACCGGCGAGGGCGAGCCGTATTCGATCCTGCTGCCGCCCCCGAACGTCACCGGCACGCTGCACATGGGCCACGCGTTCCAGCAGACCGTCATGGACGCGTTGATCCGCCACGCGCGGATGTCGGGGAAGAACACCTTGTGGCAGGGCGGTACCGACCACGCCGGCATCGCGACCCAGAAGATCGTCGAAAACCAGTTGGCCGCGGAAGGCAAGACGCGCCACGACCTGGGCCGCGAGAAGTTTGTCGAGCGCGTGTGGCAGTGGAAGGAGGAATCAGGCAACGGCATCTACAAACAGATGCGGCGGTTGGGCGCAAGCGTGGACTGGTCGCGCGAGCGGTTCACGATGGACGAGGGGCTTTCCGTCGCAGTGCGCAAGGTTTTCGTCGAGTGGTATCGCGCGGGCTTGATCTATCGCGGCAACCGGCTGGTGAACTGGGACCCGGTGCTGACGACCGCGGTGTCGGACCTCGAAGTCAACAACGTCGAGCGGGACGGCCACCTGTGGTCGATCCGCTACGACGTGGTCGATCCGCAAGCGGGAGCTCCGGATCATGTCGTGATCGCGACCACGCGCCCGGAAACCATGCTGGGCGACGTCGCGGTGGCGGTGCATCCCCTGGACGAACGCTACGCTTCGCTGGTCGGCAAGAAGGTGACGCTGCCGCTCGCGAATCGCGAAATTCCGGTGATCGCGGACGATTACGTCGAGCGCGAATTCGGCACCGGCTGCGTGAAGATCACGCCGGCGCACGATTTCAATGATTACGCGATCGGGCAGCGGCACGGGCTGGATTCGGTCAACATCCTGACGCTCGATGCAAAGATCAACGACAACGCGCCGAAACAATATCGCGGCATGGATCGCTACGAAGCGCGCAAGCGCATCCTCGCCGATCTCGAAGGCGAAGGCCGCCTGGTCGAAACCAAACCGCACAAGCTGCAGGTGCCGGTCAGCCAGCGCTCGGACGCGGTGATCGAACCGATGCTGACCGACCAGTGGTTCGTGGACCTGACCTCGGACAAGGGCCGCGCCGCAATCACGCAACCGGCACTGGACGCGGTGCGCAACGGCGACATCAAGTTCGTTCCGGAAAACTGGACGACGACTTATACCCAGTGGCTCGACAACATCCAGGACTGGTGCATCAGCCGGCAACTGTGGTGGGGCCATCGGATCCCGGCGTGGTACGACGAGGCAGGCAACATCTTCGTCGGCGAAGACGAAGCCGATGCGCGCGCGCATGCCGGCACGCAGCCCGTCGGAGCATTGCGCCGGGACGAAGACGTGCTGGACACCTGGTTCTCGTCGGCGCTGTGGCCGTTCTCGACGCTGGGCTGGCCTTCGAACGAGCCGGTGAAGAACGAACGCGGCGAAATCGTCGCGAACTGGCAGACAGACAAAGTATTCCTGCCGAGTTCGGTGCTGGTCACCGGTTTCGACATCATTTTTTTCTGGGTCGCGCGGATGGTGATGACGACCCTGTACTTCACCAGGCAGGTGCCGTTTCGGCAGGTGTACATCAACGCGATCGTGCGCGATGCCGAAGGCCAGAAGATGTCGAAGTCCAAAGGCAACACTTTGGATCCGCTGGACCTGATCGACGGCATCACCCTGCCCGCGCTGGTCGAGAAATCCACCAGGTCGCTGCTGATTCCGCAAGTGCGTGAGAAGGTCGAGAAGCGCGTTCGCCGCGATTACCCCGGTGGCATCGCCGCGATCGGCACCGATGCGCTGCGCTTCACTTTCGCCGCACTCGCAAGCTACAGCCGCACCATCAACTTCGACTTGAAGCGCGCCGAAGGCTACAAGGCGTTCTGCAACAAGCTGTGGAACGCGGCACGATTTGTGTTGATGAACATTGAGCCCCTCTCCAGCCAAGAGAGAGGTTGGGGTGAGGGTTCGGTCTCAACGGAAGACCACCACGAGACCGAACCCTCATCCGGCGTTTCGCGCCACCTTCTCCCGGAGGGAGAAGGAGAAGCAAAGACGGAAGCGGAGCGCTGGATCCTCACCAAGCTGCACGCCACGCTGGCCGAGGTGGAACAACACTTCACGACCTGCCGCTTCGACCATCTGGCGCAGGCGTTGTACGAATTCGTATGGAACGAATATTGCGATTGGTTCCTGGAACTGTCCAAGCCCGCGCTCAACGGCGACGATGCGGAAGCTGCCGCATCCACGCGCCACACGTTACTGGCGGTGCTGGAAGCCGCGCTGCGCGCGCTGCATCCGATCGTCCCGTTCATCACCGAGGAAATCTGGCAGCAGGTGGCGCCGCAACTGGGCCTGAAGGGATCCAGCATTCTCGAACGCGCGTATCCACGTACGGACGAATTTGCCGTCGACGAAGCGGCCAGCGCCGAGATCGAGTGGTTCAAGGCGGTGCTCACCGGCGTGCGCAAAATCCGTTCCGAGATGAACATCGCGCCGGGCAAGGTCATCCCGCTGCTACTGGCCGACGGCGACGCCGAAGACTGCCGGCGCGCGGGGAAGTTTTCGGCGCAGATCGAATTCCTGGCGCGCTGCGAGGCACCGCGCTGGCTCGCGTCGGATGAAAGCGAACCTGCAGCCGCGGCGGCGGTCGTGGGCAGCCTGCGCGTGCTGATTCCACTGGCAGGACTGATCGACCTCGACGCCGAACGCACGCGCCTCGCGAAGGAAATCGCGCACATAGAAAGCGAAATAAGTAAATGCGAAGGCAAGCTCGGCAACGCGAACTTCGTCGATCACGCGCCCACCGCCGTGGTGGAACAGGAACGCGCACGGCTGGCCGACTGGAGCGGCCAACTCGACGCCTTGCGCATGCAGATGGAACGATTGAGCTGACCCCGCCACGCCCGCGGCTGGCGTCGCGGCGCATAGGTGGTCGCGCGAGGCGCGCTTCTACTCGACCGCGCCGGCCTCGGCGGGAAACAGCACGTCGATGAAGCCGAACTTCGAGAAATCGGTGATGCGCGAAGGGTAAAGCCGTCCGATCAAATGATCGCACTCGTGTTGCACCACGCGCGCGTGGAAGCCTTCGGCGGTGCGGTCGATGGGCCCGCCATTGGGGTCGACACCCTGGTAGCGGATCATGCTGTGGCGGCCGACCACGCCGCGCAAACCCGGCACCGACAGGCAACCCTCCCAGCCTTCCTCCGTGTCGCGCGACAGCGGCGTGACAAGCGGGTTCAGCAGGATCGTGCGCGGCACTTCCGACTCGCCGGGGTAGCGGTCGGAGTGCTCGAAGCCGAACACCACCAGTTGCAGGTCGACGCCGATCTGTGGCGCGGCCAGGCCCACGCCGTCGGCCGCCTGCATGGTTTCGAACATGTCGGTGATCAGGTCGTTCAGTTCGGCGGTGCCGAACATCGTTGCCGGCACCGGCGGCGCCACGCGCATCAGGCGCGGGTCGCCCATCTTCAGGATTTCGCGGATCATGGGTAAAAGCGTCCTGATTGTTCCTCTGCCACGGAGTCCCCGAATTGCCGTCGCAAAGCGAGGACGGATCGCTCGTCGCCGACCCAAGCGGCAGGGACTACCGCTTTGACCACCAGGGGCAGCCCGAGCCACCAGCCACACGGAGGTGGCGAGTAAGCGCAGGTAACGGAGTGTACACGTCAGTACCCGAGCATGCCGAGCACCGCGGGTGTCAGGTGCGCCTTCGGCGAAGCGCGAGCAGCGGTACCGTTGCGAGAAAATGCGCCGCGATGCCGCTCGCCACCAACACGCGCGTCAGCGGCTTGCGGGCGGCCGGGTCGAACTTGC
>DATCSF010000305.1:0-14750 GCA_036568625.1 Rhodanobacteraceae bacterium
CCCGCGTAGGATTCGGCGAACAGGAACCGCCGCATGTCCCACGCGCCGGTCGGGCAGCGCTCGGCGCACAGCCCGCAGTGCAGGCAGACGTCCTCGTCCTTCACCATCACGCGGCCGGTCTTGACCGCTTCCGACACATACAAATCCTGCTCGGTGTTTTTTGCAGGCGCGGTCAGGCGCGTGCGCAGGTCGGCCTCGTCACCGTTCTGAGTAAAGGTGATGCAATCCATCGGGCACACATCGACGCAGGCGTCGCACTCGATGCAGATGTCTTTCGTGAACACGGTCTGCACGTCGCAATTGAGGCAGCGCTGCGCTTCCTTCCACGCGGTTTGCAGATCGAAGCCCAGTTCGACTTCCTGCTTGATGTTCCTGAGCGTCTTTTCCTTGGGCGCCCACGGCACCACGTAGCGCTCGTCCGGCGAGATGTCGTTGTCGTAACTCCACTCGTGGATGCCCATCTTCTGCGAGACGAGATTGGTCAGCGGCGGCGGGCGTTTGCGCACATCCTCGCCCTGCAGGAAATTATGGATCGATGCCGCGGCCTGATGGCCATGCTCGACCGCCCAAATGATGTTCTTCGGTCCAAACGCGGCATCACCGCCGAAAAACACCTTCGGCAACGTCGATTGCATGGTGAACTTGTCGAGCTTGGGCATGCCCCACTCGTCGAACTCCAGCCCCAAGTCGCGCTCGATCCACGGGAAGGCGTTCTCCTGCCCCACCGCGATCAGCACTTCGTCGCACTCGAAGAAGCGATCCGGCTCGCCGGTCGGCAGCAGCTTGCGCTTGCCGTGGGCGCCGTGTTCTTCGCGCATGGGCGTGAACCACATGCCGACGAGCTTGCCGTTCTCGTGCACGAACGATTTCGGGTTCAGCCAGTTGAGGATTTCGACGCCCTCGTGTTCGGCGTCTTCCTTTTCCCACGGGCTGGCCTTCATTTCCTCGTAACCGGAACGCACGATCACCTTGACCTCATCGCCGCCCAACCGACGCGCGCTGCGGCAGCAATCCATCGCGGTGTTGCCTCCGCCCAACACCAGCACGCGTTTGCCGACCTGCTTGACGTGCCCGAAATACACGGACGCCAGCCATTGGATGCCGACATGGATCCTGTCGGTGTTTTCATCACGGCCCGGCACGTGCAGATCGCGGCCCCGCGGCGCACCGCAGCCAACGAAAATCGCATCGAAGCTTTCGTCGAGCAGCTTGCGCAGCGAATCGATGCGACGATTGCCGATGAGTTCCACGCCAAGGTCGAGGATGTAGCCGACTTCCTCGTCGATCACCGATTCCGGCAACCGGAACCGCGGCACCTGCGTGCGCATGAAACCGCCGCCCTTGGCGTCGGCTTCGAAAATCGTGACACGGTAACCGAGCGGTGCAAGATCACGCGCGAGCGCGAGGGACGCCGGCCCCGCGCCGATGCATGCAATCCGGAATCTTTCCGCGCCCGGAATGCGCCCGGGCAGGCGCGAACGCATCCGCGCTTCGATGCCGTCGCTGCGGTTGTCGGCGGCGACGCGCTTCAGGCGACAGATCGCGACGGGTTCCGGTTTTTCACCATTCGATTCTTCGACGCGTCCGCGCCGGCAGGCCGGCTCGCACGGTCGATCACAGGTGCGTCCGAGGATGCCGGGAAACACGTTGGAATCCCAGTTCAGAAGATAAGCGTCGTCATAGCGGCCGGCCGCGATCAGGCGGATGTACTCGGGCACCCGGGTGTGCGCGGGACACGCCCACTGGCAGTCCACCACCTTGTGGAAGTACTGCGGATTGCGGATATCGGTGGGTTGCACGCCACGCCTCCTGCCGTCCGCGGGGGCGTCGGATCGCCGGCGTCGCCCGTCGGCTGGAGTCTACCCGTTTCGCGAAAAAGCGAAAGAGCGATCGGGTACGTGATTCAGGCTGGCGCGGAGACCGGCAAAAGAGCCTCTGTTTTTGCTCGTCACCCCGGAATCGCGAAGTGATATCCGGGACCCGGTGCCTTTGCGTTTCATGGTTGCGAAGTCACTGGGTTCCGGCTTTCGCCGGAATGACGAAGACCGATATCCGTCATAGCTTCCCAAGATTGCCGCAATAAAAATCGGCCTGCGGCCACTGATCTGATGGCCAGCGGTGGTGAAAAAAAACGGGCCATAGGCCCGTTTTTTTTGAACGTCACTCCGGCGCAAGCCGAAATGCATTTTCCAGATCGCGAAAAGCAGATGGATCCCGGCTCGAACGAAGTTAGGCCTGTCCCGGAAGAAATTCTGATCCGGGCCCGGGATGACGGCAAAACGCGTCAGGCGCTGGCGGCTTCTTCCTCGGTCACCGCCTTCATCGACAGGCGGATGCGGCCCTGCTTGTCCACTTCCAGCACCTTGACCTTGACCACGTCGCCTTCCTTGAGCTTGTCGGAAACCTTCTCGACGCGCTCGTTGGAAATCTGCGACACGTGCACCAGACCGTCCTTGCCGGGCAGGATGGTGACGAACGCGCCGAAGTCCATCAGCTTGACGACCTTGCCCTCGTAGATGCGACCGGGTTCGACGTCGGCCACGATCTGCTCGATGCGGTGCTTCGCCGCATCAGCGGCTTCGCGGTTGACCGAAGCGATCACCACCGTCCCATCGTCACTGATATCGATTGTTGTGCCGGTTTCCTCGGTGATCGAGCGGATGGTCGCGCCGCCCTTGCCGATCACTTCGCGGATCTTGTCGGGATGGATCTTGATGGTCAAAAGGCGCGGCGCGTATTCGCTCATCTCGCCGCGCGGCGTCGAGATGGCCTTGGCCATCTCGCCGAGGATGTGCATGCGGCCCTTGTGCGCCTGAGCCAGCGCGGTGCGCATGATTTCCTCGGTGATGCCGTCGATCTTGATGTCCATCTGCAGCGCGGACACGCCTTCGGCAGTGCCGGCCACCTTGAAATCCATGTCGCCGAGGTGGTCCTCGTCGCCCATGATGTCGGACAACACGACGTAGTCGCTGCCCTCCTTCACCAGGCCCATCGCAATGCCAGCAACCGGCGCCTTCAAGGGCACGCCCGCGTCCATCATCGCCAGCGACGAACCACACACCGAGGCCATCGACGAGGAGCCGTTGGATTCGGTGATTTCGCTGACGCAGCGGATCACGTACGGGAATTCTTCCATGGTTGGCTTGACGGCCTGTACGCCGCGCTTGGCGAGGCGCCCATGGCCGATCTCACGGCGCTTCGGACCGCCCATCCGGCCGGTTTCACCGACCGAGTACGGCGGGAAGTTGTAGTGGAACAGGAAGGTGTCCTTGGACTCGCCTTCCGGCGCGTCGATGATCTGCGCGTCACGGCCGGTGCCCAACGTGACCGTCACCAGCGCCTGGGTTTCGCCGCGGGTGAACAGCGCCGAGCCATGGGTACGCGGCAGCACGCCAACGCGCACGTTGATCGGACGGATGTCTTCCAGGCCGCGGCCGTCGATGCGCTGCTTGGTCTTCAGCACGCTGTCGCGCACCGTGCGATATTCGAGATCCTCGAACTCGCCGGCAATGTCTGCCAACGGCCAACCCTTCTCTTCGGCCTGCGCCTTCAGCGCCGCCAGCACGTCGGATTTCAGCGCGGCAACCGCGTCGCGGCGCTGCAGCTTGTCCTTGATGCGGAATGCCGCGGCGAGCTTGTCGCCGACTTCGCCGCGTACGGCTGCAACGAGCTGCGGATCGCGCTCGGGCGCCTGCCAGTTCCACGACGGCTTGCCGACTTCGGTCGCGAGTTCGGCAATCGCGCGGATCGCGGCCTGCATTTCCTTGTGGCCGAACGTCACCGCGCCCAGCATCACGTCCTCTGACAGCAGCTTGGCTTCGGATTCGACCATCAGCACCGCGTTGCCGGTACCGGCGACCACGAGGTCGAGGTCGGACGACTTCAGTTCGGTCGCGCTCGGATTCAGCACGTACTTGCCGTCGATATAACCGACGCGCGCGGCGCCGATCGGGCCCTTGAACGGGATGCCGGCGAGCGTCAACGCAGCCGAGGCGCCCAGCAGCGCCGGGATGTCGCCGTCCACTTCCGGATTCAGCGACACGACGGTGGCGACCACCTGCACTTCGTTCTTGAACGCTTCGGGGAACAGCGGGCGGATCGGGCGGTCGATCAAGCGGCTGGTGAGCGTTTCCTTTTCGGTCGGTCGGCCTTCACGCTTGAAAAAACCGCCGGGAATGCGGCCGGCGGAGTAGAACTTTTCCTGGTAGTCGACGGTGAGCGGGAAGAAATCTTGCCCTTCGCGGGCCTTGGCGGCGGCGACCGCCGCAACCAGCACCACGGTGCCGCCCATCGAGACCATCACCGCGCCGGAAGCCTGGCGGGCGATCTCGCCCGTCTCGATCGTGACCGCGTGCTGGCCGTACTGGAAAGTCTTGGTTACTTTTGCCACGGGGATTGTCCTTTAATGTGTGCGTTCGCGTTCGGGCAAACGCGATCAGCCGGCTAGCGTTCGGATACGACGGCTGCCGGCGTACGAGTTCGAATGGGGCGCGTCGTTCAGCGACGCAGGCCGAGACGGCCGATCAGCGTCTGGTAACGATCGGCGTCCTTGCCCTTCAGGTACCCGAGCAGGCGACGGCGATGGTTGACCATTTTCAGAAGACCACGACGCGAGTGATGATCCTTCTTGTGCGACTCGAAATGGTCGGATAGCTGCTGGATACGCGCGGACAGCAGCGCAATCTGCACCTCCGGCGAACCAGTATCGGTCGGGGCGCGGCGGTATTCTTCGATGATCTTGCTGGTTTGTTCGGTGGAAAGCGGCATGGGAGCCTTCTCGCTGAATGGATTCGTTGAATGGAGCAGGTTCCGGCACGTGGCTTGTGCAACGACACCTTGAGATGCCGTTGCACAAGCCGCCGCCGGGATGGATGAAACCCGCGCCGGGCGGGTCGGTGAGCCGAATAGTGTAGCCGCAACAGGCAGTTGGCGACAAGGGAACCGCGGGATCACTGCCCCGCCACGGGGCGGCGCGCGCAACCTTGCCGGAACGAGGCCTCACACCACGAAAAACGCCCCGGACCAGCCGGGGCGTTCAATTCAGCAGCCAAAGCCCTGCGGGCTTCGGATTACTTGCCGCCTGCAGCCTGAGCCGAGGACTCGGCCTTCTTGGCGTGGTGATGCGACTTCTTGGCGTGATGCTTCTTGGCGTGGGTCTTGTGCTCGGCCTTCACCGGCGCTTCGGACTTGGCCGGAGCAGCAGCCTGCTCGGCTGCCGGCGCGGAGCTGGCCGGGGTGGTCTGGGCGGCGAACGCCGGGATCGAGAACGCAGCCGCGACGAGGGCGGCAAGGATCAGCTTACGCATTGCAATGGTCTCCTGGAAATGCACGGGCCACGATGGTCCGGCGGCGCGCATATTCCGCTCGATTGGCAGTCTGGACGCTGAACGCCTCACGGAACATTTTGTGTCCCCATCTTGCAATCCGGCCCGGGGAAGGATTGACCGCCGCGCCCCGGTTCGTCATCCTGATCGGCTGTGCATTCTGCCCCGGTACGGACCGCAACACATGGCCGCCTCCAGCCGCTACAACGCCGCCGACATCGAAGTGCTGTCCGGCCTCGATCCGGTGCGCCGCCGCCCCGGCATGTACACCGATACCACCCGGCCCAACCATCTGGTCCAGGAGGTCGTCGACAATTCGGTGGACGAGGCATTGGCCGGCCACGCGAAGCGGATCGAAGTCACCGTCCACAAGGACGGTTCGGTCACGGTGATCGACGACGGCCGCGGCATGCCGGTCGACATCCACCCGGAGGAAGGCGTGCCGGGCGTGGAATTGATCCTCACCCGCCTGCACGCGGGCGCCAAGTTCTCCGACCGCAACTACACCTTTTCCGGCGGGCTGCATGGCGTCGGCGTGTCGGTGGTGAACGCGTTGTCGTCATTTCTCGAAGTGCTGATCCGCCGCGAAGGCACCGAATACCGGATGCGCTTCAAGGACGGCGAAACGGTCGGCAAGCTGGAAACCCTGGGGGAAGTGCCGAAGCGCCGCACCGGTACCACCCTGCGGTTCCTGCCCGATCCGAAGTATTTCGATTCGCCCAAGATCGCGCTGCCGAAATTGAAGCACCTGCTGCGCGCGAAGGCCGTGCTGTGCGCGGGCCTGACCGTCACGTTGCTGGACGATGCCAGCGGCGAGAAAGAGGAATGGCGCTACGAGGATGGGCTGGCCGAGTATCTTAAATCCGAGCTGGGCGGCGCGGCGTGCCTGCCCCCGGAACTGTTCGAGCACCATGCCCAACGCCAGGACGGCGGCCTCGATGCCGCACTCGCGTGGGTGCCGGACGGCGAACTGGTGCAGGAAAGCTACGTCAACCTGATCCCGACCGTGCAGGGCGGTACCCACGTCAACGGCTTGCGCTCGGGCCTGACCAACGCGGTGCGCGAGTTCTGCGACCTGCGCAACCTGCTGCCGCGCGGGGTGAAGCTCGCGTCCGAAGACGTGTGGGAACGGGTCGCGTTCGTGCTCTCGGTGAAGATGCGCGACCCGCAATTCGCGGGGCAGACCAAGGAGCGTTTGTCGTCGCGCGATGCCGCCAGCTCGACCGAAAACGCGGTGCACGACGCCTTTTCGCTGTGGCTGAACCAGAACGTCGCCGCCGGCGAGGCGATCGCGCAGCTTGCGATCGAACACGCCGCGGCGCGCATGAAGGCCGCCAAGCAGGTCGTCCGCAAGAAAATCACGCAAGGTCCAGCCCTGCCCGGCAAGCTCGCCGATTGCGCATCGAGCGATCCCGACCGCACCGAGTTGTTTCTCGTCGAGGGCGATTCGGCCGGCGGCTCGGCCAAGCAGGCGCGCGACAAGGACTACCAGGCGATCCTGCCGCTGCGCGGGAAAATATTGAATACATGGGAAGTGGAATCGGGCGCGGTGCTCGGTTCGGAAGAAGTGCACAACCTGGCGGTCGCGATCGGCTGCGACCCCGGCAAGGACGACATTTCCGGCCTGCGCTACGGCAGGATCATCATCCTGGCCGACGCCGATTCCGACGGCCTGCACATCGCGACGTTGTTGTCCGCGTTGTTCCTGCGCCATTTTCCCGCGCTGGTGCGCGAGGGCCACGTGTGCGTCGCGATGCCGCCGTTGTTCCGCGTCGACGTGGGCAAGCAGGTGTTCTATTGCCTCGACGAATCCGAACGCGAGGCACTGCTGAAACGCATCGAGCGCGACAAGATCAAGGGCGCCGTCAGCGTCACGCGTTTCAAGGGACTGGGCGAAATGAATCCCGCGCAATTGCGCGAATCCACCATCCATCCGGACACGCGACGCCTGGTGCAACTGACGGTGGACGACGGTGATGCGACCGCGAAATTGATGGACATGCTGCTGGCCAAGAAGCGCGCCGCGGACCGTCGCAACTGGCTGGAAGAAAAAGGTGACCTGGCGTCGCTGGAAGTGTGAGGCTCACTTCGCGATGACCAGCCCGCACCTCGGCGTGGTGGGGATCGCCATGGTTGGCTCCCCCGGCGCACAGGTCCGCCGCTTACCGCGCAACCACCCATTCGTTCTGCAGGTGCTACGCTGGCCGTTCGCGCAAACCATCCGGCCGGAGTTTACCCGTGAGCCTGACGCCGCCCTTCAACCTGCAACGCTGGATCGACGAGCACCGGCATTTGTTGAAACCGCCGGTGGGCAACAAGTGCATCGTCGATGGCGACTTCATCATCATGGTCGTGGGCGGCCCCAATTCGCGCACCGACTACCACTGGGACGAAGGCCCTGAATTCTTCCACCAGCTCGAAGGCGAAATGGTGTTGCGCGTGCAGGACGATGGCCAGCGCCGCGACTTGCCGATCCGCGCGGGTGAAGTCTTTTACCTGCCGCCGCGCACGCCGCACTCGCCGCAGCGGATGCCGGACTCGATCGGCCTCGTGATCGAGCGTCGCCGCCTGCCGCACGAAAAGGACGGCCTGTTGTGGTTCTGCGAAAAATGCAACCACAAGCTCTACGAGGAGTACTTCGTCCTCGGCAATATCGAAAAGGATTTCCCGCCGGTGTTCGAACGCTATTACGGCTCGCTCGAGGCGCGCACCTGCAAGCGCTGCGGACACGTCGATCAACCGCCGGCGAAGTAGGCATCGCCGAACGCAAGCCATGGTGCGCGGGGCGGGGCTCGAACCCGCATGGCCGCGAGGCCGGGGGATTTTAAGTCCCCTGCGTCTACCGGTTTCGCCACCCGCGCACACGTCATTGTGCCGTATCCCGATGCGGAGTGAGACCCAGGTCGGACTTGGCGCGCCATGCGACAGCGTCAATCGCCGTCACCGCAGGCAGCGCACGCTTCGGATCGGTTCGTACACCGTTCCATTCACCCCAGCCGACCAGGGGCTTGGGTCACCTCTTTCCGCACGATCGTCGCGACACCGCCATGGCCGAGGCGCAGGCATTGATCCGCAATGACCAGCGGGCCGCGCCGGTGCGACACCACGATCAGGATCGTTTGCGGCAGACGCCGCTTCAGTGTCGCGAGCACATTCGTTTCGGAAGCCTCATCGAGAGCGCCAGTCGCCTCGTCCAGCACGGCGACGAACGGTTGCCGCAGGATGACCTGGGCCAGCAACAGCCGTTGCAGTTCGCCGCCGGACAGGCGGCAGGACGCGCCTTGCAATTCGGTATCGAGATCACCGTGCGCGTCCCGCAGCCGCTTGGCGAAGCCGACGTCCGTCAATGCCTCACGCAGATGCCGATCCGTTGCATCCGGCGCCGCCCACAACAGGCATTCGCGCACGGTGCGCTGCCACGGACGGACGCCTTGGCTGACATAGGCGCCCTTGCGCACGAATTGCCGGTACGTGTCGTAATCCAGGGGATGCCCGTCGATCCGGGCGGCGAAGGAAACGGGCGTCGCCATTCCCGCCACGACATCCGCCAGGCTGCTTTTGCCGATCCCGGAGTCGCCGGCGACCAGGGTCATTTCGCCGGGAATCAGCAACAGGTCCTTGATGTCGACACGCAACGAAGGCCACGCCAACCGCACGCGTTCGATGTGAATGCGCGCAACGATTGCTCCCGTGTCTGCCGCCGGTTGCATTGCCCGCCGAATGCGATCCAGGTTTGCATAACGCTGCCAGAGTTCGAATGCCGGCAGGGCCTGACGCAATTGCTGGAAGTTGTGCCGGGAGGAGCCCATGTACGGCAGCAGGCGGCCGAGCAACAGCCCCACCGCGATAAGTGACGCCTGATCGACACCCTGCCAGTGGCCGGCGAGCAGGAAGATGCCGATCATTCCGATCGCGGCCAGCAGTTCCATCATCAGTTTGCCGGAAGCGACCAGCTCGACCTGACGCTGATAGCCACGCGCCAGCCTCGCCGAGATGGCGCCATAGTCGGCTTTCTCCGCGTTCTCGCGTTCGAACGAACGAACGTGGCGCAGGCGGCGCGGAAAATCCTCGCTGGACCGGAACAGTCGCGTCGTGTCTTCGACGTACTGCCGGCTGACCCGCGACTGCTCGCGGCCGTGACAACGCGACGCCATCAGCCCGAGCCCCGCCAGCGCCGGCAGGACCAACGTGAGTACGGGCGATACCCAGAACGCAAACGCGATGTTGACGGCGGTCGTCACCCCGGCCACCAGCAACTGCAGCATGGCGCTGATTCCGCGGGTGACCAGTTCGATGTTGGAAGTCAGGACGTTGGCGATTTCCGCCGAGGTCGCGGCGTCCAGCGCCGCGATGTCGGCGTCGATCAACCGGGCGTGCACCCTGGCGCGCAACTTCACCGCGCAATCGCCGACGACCCTTGCGCCGAGACCCGACACGAACCAGCGCAGCAACGTGTGTGCGCCGATCGACATCGCGAAGACCAACATCAACGTCGCGGCGCTGGCCGGCAGTTTCAGTTCGCGGCCACCAAGTACCGGCGCATGGCCGGGCTGGATCAGCGGGACCAGCGCGACGGCCGCGATGCTTCCCAAAAGCGCCGTGGCCAGCGACAACAGCACGTAGGCGGTTACACGCACCGCGCCGGCGCGCCCGACGACCGGCGCGAGTCCGTGCAGCAGGTCGGGCCACCGGCTTCGCGGCAGCGGAGCCGGGTCGCGCACCGCTGCAGACGCGCCGCGCACGTCAGTCGAGCAATCGGCGGATGGCATCGACGGAATCGCGTGGATGATGTCCACGCCGCAGTTGATGAATGCCCCGCTCCACGATCTCCCGCTTGAAACGGTGCCAACCGGGCTGTCCCGATGCATAGGGCTGCTCGGCCTGGAGCAGACGACCGGCTTCGCGCGCGCGAAGCGGGGTCAGCAACGCGTCGGCACGGCCGGAGGTCCGATCGGAAACGAACACCGCACCGGTCAACGCCAGCGGACTCGCCGCGGGCCGGCCGTATCCCTGCCGCAGATCGAGCTCGAACTTCTCGACGCCGCTGCGACGGCGGATGACCGGCGCACGCGCGATCCAGCGGCGGATCGCATCGTCCTGCACCAGATCCAGCGCGTCGGTCCTCAAGTGCAGGTGGGTGGGAACGCCCGTCGCCAGCAGGTCGGCCGGGCGCACGAACACCGCGTCCTCGGCCAGCAATTCCATTCCGTGCAACAGGCCATGCAGGGCCAGCGTCGATTTGCCCGAGCCGCTGCGCCCCAGCAGCAGCAGCCCGCGTCCCTGCCAACCGATGCACGCGGCATGCAGGGGCACCAGGCCGATTCCGCGGGCGGCCAGGATGAAAACCGCGAACTCGATCAGCTCGCAACGCAGGTGATAGGCATGCTGCAGCATGTCCTCCGACGCCACGACCCGCGCGCGGCATCGGGCAGGCTCGATCACCACGTGGTTCGAGGCGTCGACCACCGCGCGCACGGCGCCCCCCTCCGACCATATCCGGGGCGCCGGTGGTTCACCCTTCCGCGGCGGACCGCTTCGCCGCACCAGGCACAACTCCACGCTGAATCGGGCGGCAGTCGCCGGCAGCGTTTGCGCCGGCAGGCCGCCATAGGCGGCCTCGACCAGGTCGAGCATCGCCCGGCTGTCGCCCACGAACCGGAAGCGCCCACCCAACACCCGCTTGTGCGCAACGAAGCGGAAATCGGTTGGGCCATCGGACGGAACCGTGCGCAAGCCGTAATCGTCGCGACCGTCCGCCTGCTCGCGGCGGTCGATCGAGGGCTCCAGGGTCGATCGCACAACGTCGTTTCCGCTTCGTGCCGGATTCCGGATGGCATGTAGGTGCGCAAGCGGGCGTGAAAGGTTGCGCCTTCGCAGCAAGCACCCGATGTGATGCACGGCACCCCGCCCCGGCAACCGGAAGCTGGGGCCGCGGCACTCACTTTCACGCGGCGTTCGCCGAAGCGCGCCGTGGTTGCCCGCCGGGCTCGATCGAAAGGCTCCGATATTGAAGATCCAGGTTACCCATTCCTACTTCCTGAGGTACGACCCCAAGCAGTGGGAACGCGGCAAACCCTACCCACCGCTTGCCACCATCCAGGTGGCCGCGCTGCTGCGGCGGATGGGGCATCGCGTCACGCTGTTCGACGCAATGCTCGCCGACGGTGTCGAGGCGTACGAAAGTTCCCTGCCGTCCGTCGAGCCGGATGTGGTGATCCTCTACGAGGACAACTTCAACTTTCTGACCAAGATGTGCCTGGGCCGCATGCGCGAGGCCGCCTGCCGGATGATCGCGCTGGCACGCGCACGGGGTGCACGGGTGATCGTCGCCGGCTCGGACGCTTCCGATCGCCCCCAAGCGTTTCTCGCCGCGGGCGCCGACGTCGTGTTGATCGGCGAGGGCATTGGAGCGCTCGTCCAGTTGATCGAACGACTGGGCTGGAGTCCGGACCTGGATACGCGGAGCTGGGTGGCGGGGGTAACCGGCATTTCCATCCTTGAAGACGGGCAACCGCGAACCGCTCACCCCGGACTGCAGCCGCCGGATGCGCAACTGACCGGCCATGCAGCCTGGGACCTGATCGACATCGAACGCTATCGAAAAACGTGGGTGGAGCGACACGGCTATTTCAGCCTCAACATGAGCGCCTCGCGCGGCTGTCCATTCCACTGCAACTGGTGCGCCAAGCCGATCTGGGGCAATCATTACCGGCGCCGCGACGCCGGCGAAGTCGCGGCGGAACTGGCTTACCTGAAGCATGCCTTCCACCCCGATCACATCTGGTTCGCCGACGACATTTTCGGTTTCCACGCCGACTGGGTCGACGAGTTCGCCGAATGCCTGCGCGGCAACGACGGCATGGTGCCGTTCACCATCCAGACGCGGGCCGATCTGTCGACCGGGCCGATGGCCGCCGCGCTGGCGCGAGCCGGTTGCACGGAAGCGTGGATCGGCGCGGAAAGCGGCAGCCAGCGTGTACTCGACTGGATGACCAAGGGCACGCGTGTCGCCAAGTTGATCGACGCGCGCAAGCGCCTCGGGTCGCATGGCATCCGGGTCGGCTTCTTCATCCAGCTGGGCTACCTCGGCGAGCAATTGCCCGACCTGCTTGCGACACGCGAATTGGTCACCCTCGCCGCACCCGACGACATCGGCGTCAGCGTTTCGTATCCACTGCCCGGAACACGGTTTTACGAACAGGTGAAGACGCAGCTCGGCAACAAGACCCACTGGCGGGACAGCGGCGATCTGGCCATGATGTTCCGCGGCACTTACGATTCCGAGTTCTATCGCGGCATACGCGATCTGCTGCACGAACAGGTCGCCCTGCAGCAGCCGGATGCCGCAGGATCACCCGGGCGCGAACAGGCCCTCGCCGTCCTCGACGCGAAATGGGACGCGCTGATCGCGAGCGAGCACCTTCATCGCAATCACGACGCAACCGCGGTGCCCGCGGAACATCGTGATCACGCCGCGCCACTGCACCGTGTTGCCGCCACTCAAAATCATTAGGGCGGGCCTTGGCCGTACCACCGAGGCGCTCGCCGCGGAATTGACGCACCCGGGTGGTGCGACACCGGCATGGAGCGATCTGGAGTGGCGGCTTGCGTCAGCGGCCGCGGTAGCGCACGGCGTGTCGCCGCTGCTGTGGAAGCATTCGGGCTGGACGCATCCGGGCTGGCGGCGGTTCCTCGAAAACCAGCATGAGCACGTCGAGATCCGGCATCACCGGATTGCGGCGCTGCTGGAACGCATCGATGTCCTCTCGCGTGCCGCCGAACTGGCGGTGGTTCCACTCAAGGGCGCCGCGCTGCACGCGCTCGGCCTCTACGCGCCGGGCGACCGGCCGATGGCCGACATCGACCTGCTGATCCGCGAGCAGGATGTCGATGCCGCGACCAAGCTGCTGCGCGCGATCGATTACGTGCCGTCGTTCGACCATTGGCGGCATCGGGTGTTCAAACCTGCGGGGGGAGCGCCGCCCAAGGTGCTCGGCGAGCACCGCGACACGCCCGTCAACATCGAGTTGCACACCCGCATCCAGGAACGGCTGCCGGTATCCGCCGTCGACATCACCCAACGAATCTTTCCGCGCGAGCCCGGGTTCGGCCTGAATCCCTACCCGTCGCGCGGCGCGTTGCTCGCCCATCTGCTGTTGCATGCCGCGGGCAATCTTTGCGGCCGCAGCCTGCGCCTGATGCACCTGCACGACATCGCATTGCTGGCGCGCAGCCTGCAACCGGAGGAATGGGTTTTCCTGTGGAATGACGGGGCGTGCTGGTGGGCACTGCCGCCGCTGCGGATGGTCGCGCGCTACTACGAAAACGCGATCCCCGACGCCGTCCTCGTCGGACTCGCGCGCGATTGCCCGCCGCTGCTTCGGATGGTGTCCCGGCACCAGACCCTGACGCGGGTCTCCTGTTCCGAGCTGTGGCTGCATGCGTTTCCCGGTCTCGAATGGTCGCGCGACCTGGGCGACGCGGCGCGCTTCGTCGCCGGCCGCATCAGGCCTTCCGCCGAGAAAATCCGCGAGCGCGCCGACATGACGCGCACGCAATTGTGGCTGCAAGACCAGGACTGGGTCGTCGCCGGACAGCGACGGCGGATTCTCACCTGGCTGACCCGTCGCGTGCCGCGGATGGACATCATGTTCGTGCTGCGGACCGCGCTGGAGCCCGCGCATGCTGCACCCTGCGTTGCCCAGGTTCCGAAAGCCTCCGTCAAACGACGTCGCTGAACATTGCCGTCAACGGGCAGTCGTTTGCCTTCGCAGTTGCTCGACTTCCATTTCGTCCAGCCCGAAATGCCGACGCAGATGTTCCACGTAGGCGACCATGCTTCGCTGCACCTCCGGCTCCGGTTGATAACGCTGGGCTACCACCTGCTGCACCCGCAGCACCTCCAGCATGTGCAAGCGCCGGTCGCTGCCGTTGGTGACGCTGCAAGAATGTCTGCGATGCAGATTGAGTGACTCCGGCACGAACACGAGGTCGCCCTGCTCGAGCACGGCGAGGTAGGCGATCCAGTCTCCGGCCACCTTCAGGTTCGACATGGTCTCGCCTTCGCAAGCCATCGCGTTCCGCAACGCATCGCGGCGAAACAATACCGCACTGACGTTGGGGATCGTGTTTTTGACGGCCAGATACTTCCTGTTCTCATCCGAACCCTTTTCGCGATAAGCCCGCAACCAGTGCTCGCGTGAAACGCCATCGGTGTACTCGAGGTAGGTGTCGGCCAGGGCGGCGCCCGTTGCGTCGATCTGGCGGGACTGGCAGTAGGCCATCACCACCTAGCTGTCCTTCATGGCATCCGTCAGGCATTCGAGGAACTCCGGTTCGCACAGATCATCGGCTTCGGCAATCCACACCAGGTCGCCGCTTGCGAGTTCGACACCCTTGGCCCATTGCCGCGATACGCCTCCGGAA
>DATCSF010000306.1:0-17922 GCA_036568625.1 Rhodanobacteraceae bacterium
GTCTCGAGCCGACGTACGTGCCATCATCATCGTGTATTGAACCAATCGCTGACCTAAGGGCCCCACCTGCGGTCGTCGTATCGTTTCCGATGCGGCTTCCGCAACCAAGGCGGCGGAAAAGTCTTAAACGTTACACCACCATCAGGACTTTGCCTAGGGGCAGAGTCCTAATTATTCTTTCTTTACGCTTTCTACAGCCGAAGCTTCAGCCGGATTATTTGTGTCCCAGCTGCTTCAGGGTTCGCCGCGCGTCGGCGCGGGTCTCCGGATCCTGCGCGGCCTGCTTGTAGGCAGCGATCGCGGCGGATTTTTCCTTCAGTGCAAGTTCCGCGTTGCCGAGCGAGAGATACGCTGCGCCCATCCGCTTGAACCCGCCCTTTGCGATCGCCTGCTTCAGCGCAGCCTTGGCTTCCTTGTGGCGGCCCAGATTCTCAAGCATCTGACCACGCATGAAATCGACTTCACCGGTCTTGGCGTCGGGCGCGGCCTTGTCGTAGGCATCCACGGCGTTCTTGTAGTCGCCCGCGACGGCATAAGAATCGCCCATCAGCTTGTAGCTGTCGAACCCGGGCCGGACGATGCCTTTGCTCATGCCCTCTTTCAGAACGGCCACTGCCTTCATGGCGTTGGGCTTCGGGTTGTCGCTGCTCTGGCCAAGGTTATCGTACATCTTGGCCATGTTCATGTAACCGGTTTCGTCCTTGATCTGCCCGTTCGCGCGCGCACGCTCGAGCAGCGCCAGCGCCTTGTGGTCCTGATGGGCATTGATGTAGATGGCGATGACGTTCTGCAGCAGCGTGCTGTTGTTCGGATCCTTGGCAAGCGCGGCCTCGGCGAGCTTGGCAGCATCGTCGTACTTGTCCATCGCGAAGTAGCTGGCCATCTCGATCTGGTCCCAGCTCGGCTGCGGCTTGTCGCTCAGCGATTTGGCCTTCTGGATGGCCGCGACGGCTTCGGGATACTTCTGCAGCCGGTAATACGCATTGCCCTTCAATGCATCGATGTCCGCCGACTGCGCGCCGCTCTCCTTGCTCCAGGTATTCAGCGTGGTGAGCGCATCGCTGTAGTCTTCGTCCGCGATGTACATCTGGGCGAGGGTTTCCAGCCCCTGGAAATAGCTGTCGTTGTCGAGGGCGTTCGAATCGAGCGCCTGCTTCTGCAGCGCGATGGCGCCCTTGGTATCGCCACTGCGATACTTGACTTGCGCGAGGCCGAGCATCGCAAGCGACTTGGCGTAGGCATTGCTGCTCGCGTCGGCGATCGGCTGCAGGTCCTTCAGCGCGGTCGCGGAGTCGCCGCTGTTGGCCGCCTGCAGGCCCTCATTGAGCGTTTTGCCTTCCTTCGCGCTGACGCCGGTGTTGGACGGCTGCTTGCGCGTTGCGTTCGCGTACTTGCTTTCGGGCTTGGCCTGCTTGTTGGATTTTTTGGACTGCTGCTGGTCGCACTTGTGCTGCAGCATCTGGATGTCCGAACACTGCTGGCCGCCCATCTGCGCCGACGCGACGACCGGCACGCACGCCAGAGCGAGAGCGGAGCACATGCCGCAAACGAGCCAGCGGGACTCAAGCTTCATCGGAACGCCTCTTGCAGTGGATCACACGCGAACGGGACAGTGAGGGTAGCGCGGTCGATGCGCAAAGCTCAAGTACCAGAGTGCCGCCGCCGCAGGAAATACCCTTCGATCAAACATCCAGATTGCCGACCCTCAATGCGTTGGCCTCGATGAAATCGCGGCGCGGCTCCACCACGTCGCCCATCAGCGTGGCAAAAATCTGGTCGGCTTCCAGCGCATCCTCGATCCGCACCTGCAACAATCGTCGGGTATCGGGGTTGACGGTAGTTTCCCAGAGTTGTTCTGGGTTCATTTCGCCGAGACCCTTGAAGCGCTGGATCTGGCGGCCCTTCTTCGCTTCCTCGAACAGCCAGGCGCGCGCCTCGGCGAAGGAATTTGTCGCCTGCGCAGAATTGCCGCGCCGAACCTCCGCGCCATCGGCATGGCGCCCGTGCAGCGCGCGCGCCACGTCCAGCAACGGACGAAAATCCGCGCCCGAGAAGAAGCTGCGCGGCAGCACCCAGGTGTGTTCGGTCCCGTGCTGGGCGCGGCGCAGCAGCCACGCGGCAGGATGCTGCTCGGTGGCCCCGCGCAGCTCGAGGTGGAACTGCGGGCGACCCAAACCCGTTGCGTTCAATTTGGACGTCAAGCCGTCTGCCCATTGCTGCATCGCGACCGGGTCGTTCCACATCGCGTCTTCCAGCGGTCTGTGCTCGAGCATCGCCGTGAACACACCCGCATCGCCGCGTTGGGCAAGTCGCCCGATCTGGTCAAGCGCAGCCTGGTACTGGCGCAAAAGCGTCTCCAGCGCCCCGCCTTCAGTCGGCGCCGCGTCGCCGGCAGGGGTCCATGCGGCATCCTGCACCGCACTCGCGATCAGGTACTCGTTGAGCGCTGCGTCGTCTTTCAAATACAACTCGTTCTTGCCTTGCTTGATCTTGTAAAGCGGCGGCAGGCCGATATAGACGTGGCCGCGCTCGATCAGTTCCGGCATCTGCCGATAGAAAAAAGTGAGCAGCAGGGTACGAATGTGCGAGCCGTCGACGTCCGCATCGGTCATGATGATGATGCGGTGGTAACGCAACTTGTCGGCATTGAATTCATCCTTGCCGATGCCGGTGCCGAGCGCGGTGATCAGGGTGCCGACTTCGGCCGAGGACAACATCTTGTCGAAGCGCGCCTTTTCGACGTTGAGAATCTTGCCCTTGAGCGGCAACACGGCCTGGGTCTTGCGGTTGCGGCCCTGCTTGGCGGAACCGCCCGCGGAATCACCCTCGACCAGGAACAGTTCCGACAGCGCGGGATCGCGTTCCTGGCAATCGGCCAGTTTGCCGGGCAGGCCGGCGATATCCAGCGCGCCCTTGCGGCGGGTCAGCTCGCGCGCCTTGCGGGCAGCTTCGCGTGCACGCGCGGCATCCACGACCTTGCCCGCGATGACCCGGGCGTCGGCCGGATGCTCCTGCAGGTATTCCTCCAGCTTGGCGTTGACGGCCTGCTCGACCACGCCCTTGACCTCGCTGGAGACCAGCTTGTCCTTGGTTTGCGAGGAGAACTTGGGATCGGGCACCTTGACCGACAGCACTGCGATCAAGCCCTCGCGCATGTCGTCGCCGGAAAGGGCGATCTTGGAGTTCTTAGCCAATCCAGATTGTTCGACGTAATTGCTGAGCGTTCGCGTCAGCGCAGCGCGAAATCCCGTCAGATGCGTGCCACCATCCTTCTGAGGGATGTTGTTGGTATAGCAAAAAATCGACTCCTGATAGCCATCGGTCCACTGCATGGCCAGTTCGACCGTGATGGCCCCGGCCGGCACGGCGAAGCTGATTGCGTTGGGGTGCAGCGGTGTCTTGAGCTGCGAGAGATGCTTGACGAATGCCCGAATGCCGCCTTCGTATGCGAATACGTCCTTCTTGCCAACCCTTTGATCTTCCAGCGTAATTTTCACACCGGAATTGAGGAACGCCAGCTCCCGCAGGCGCTTGGCCAAGATGTCGTACTGGAACTCGATGTTGTGGAAGGTCCCGGGACTCGGCAGGAAGCGCACCATCGTGCCGCGTCGATCGGAGGGCCCGACCTCGCGCAACGGAAACAGTGGATCGCCGAGCCGATATTCCTGCAGGTACTCCTTGTTGTTGCGATAGATAGTGAGCCAGAGGTGTTCGCTGAGCGCATTCACCACCGACACGCCCACACCATGCAGGCCACCGGACACCTTGTAAGAGTTCGCGTCGAACTTGCCGCCGGCATGCAGGACCGTCATCACAACTTCGGCGGTGGAGCGCCCTTCTTCCGGATGGATGTCCACGGGAATGCCACGGCCATTGTCGGTGACACTCACCGTCCCATCATCGTGGATCGTGACCTCGACGTGGTCGCAATATCCGGCCAGCGCCTCGTCGATGGCGTTGTCCACCACCTCGAAGACCATGTGGTGCAAGCCGGTGCCGTCATCGGTATCGCCGATATACATGCCGGGGCGTTTGCGGACGGCTTCCAGCCCCTTCAGGACCTTGATGCTGCTGGAATCGTAGACTTCATTCATGGCATGTACTCGCTGATCCAAACGCGGTGATGCAAACGTTTCATTATACCCGATGGCCAGACCCGACTCCGCGCGTGGGAGCCACCCGGGAATGTTCCACGTGAAACATGCGCCAGCCAGGCAGGAGCCGCGATGACTCCGGGGTCGACGTGGAAGTAATCCACGCCTGCAATGGCTTGCCTGCCAGCCAATCGCCGAGTTTGCCGACATGTGCCTGGTCCAGCTCGGAATCCAGATCATCCAGACACAACAATGGGTATTGCGCCGTGCGGTCCTTCAGCCAACGCACCAAAGCCAGCGCACAGACGAGCGCCGCAGCCTTGGCCTGCCCACGTGAGAGATGCTCGCGACGGGCAATCCTTTCGAAATCGAGTGACCAATCGGCACGATGGGCGCCGCGCTGGGTATATCCCCGCTCACGATCTCGATCGCGCATTGATGCCAGCTGCTCTGAAAGGGACAAACTCTCGTCCCATCCTGGCCGGTAATTGAATCGCGCCGGTCCAAACTCCGGGACCATTGCTGCCGCTTCTTCCACCACATAGGGCTCAAGGCTGGCAAGACATCCGCTGCGCATGCGATGAATTTCAGCAGCAAGCCTGTCCAGGTCATGCTCCCACGGTTCGAATGCGGCAGCACCGGCACTGCTGCGAAGCAGGGCATTGCGTTGTCGCAGCGCCCGCCGCCATCGGCGCCAAAGGTCGAGCGAGCCATGTTCCACGTGGAACACGCTCCAATCCAGAAAACCTCGGCGTTCCTCGGCTGGCCCTGTGATCAGCAACGGACTCTCGGGACCGAAACAGACCACCGGGCAAACTTCAAAAAGAGGCGCGAGCGCGGGAAGGTCGTGCCCATCCAAGCGGGCTTCCCAGCGGTCGCCGCGGCGCGTCAGTCCGAGCCGGTGGTCGCGATAGCCCCATCGCTCATTTCGGGAAATTTCGGCATAAATCAGGTAATCCGACGCGCCGTACCGGCAGGGCGCAGAACGACCGCCGGCGCGAAACGATCGGCCGTGCGAAAGGATGTAAGCCGCTTCCAGGAGGGTCGTCTTGCCCGCGCCGTTTTCACCAACCAGCCAGTTGACCTCCGGGCCCGGCGCAAACTCCACCGTCTCGAAACAGCGGAGATTATGGACCCGCAGTAGGTCAACCCTCATGGCCGCGCCTCCCGGGCGCGGCCCACCACCGCGCGCGTCACAGCCGCAACGGCATCACCACGTGCTGGGTGTTCTGGTTGGCCGCGCCTCGCAGAAGGCAACTCGACTGGGCATCTCGGAGCTGCAGGTACACCTTCGCATCGTCCAGTGAACCCAGCGCGTCGAGCAGATAACCCACATTGAAACCGATCGCGATGTCAGTCACCACCGTGTCCGCTTCGATCTCCTCGAAAGCTTCTTCCTGCTCGGGATTGTGGGCGATGATGCGCAGGCAGTTGGGGGATACCTCCAACCGAACGCCGCGATATTTCTCGTTGGACAGGATCGCCGCCCGCTGAAGAGCATTGCGCATGGTGTCGCGATCGACCTGCACCTGTTTGTCCGCGCCCAACGGGATGACCGCCTCGTAGTCGGGGAAGCGCCCGTCGATCAGCTTGGAGGTGAACACGACATCGCCACGCCGAACCCGGATGTGATTGGCGGAGAACTCGATGGTGACGACGTCTTCGCCGGTATCGAACAAACCCAGCAATTCGGTCACGCCCTTGCGGGGAATGATGATCTGCCGATTGCCATTGACCGCAGCCTCAAGCGCAGTTTCGGCCATGGCCATACGGTGCCCGTCGGTGGCCACGCAACGCAGCTCGGCGCCGCGCAGGTCCATCAGCAGACCATTGAGGTAGTAACGGACGTCCTGATTGGCCATCGCAAAAGCGGTGCGCTCCATCAGGCTTCGCAGCGTACCCTCCGGCAAGGTGATCTTGTCTGTGACCTCGATTTCGTCATTGGTGGGAAATTCATCCGCGGGGAGACTCGCCAGGGTGTAACGGCTGCGTCCGGCGTGCATGACCACGCGATCGCCCTTCACCTGGACGTCGACCTTGACGCCGTCGGGGAGGGCGCGCACGAGGTCGAACCATTTTCGAGCCGGGATCGTGGTTTCGCCGTCTTCCCCGCCCTCGACCAGCGCGCTCGCGCGCATTTCGACTTCGAGATCCGTGCCGGTCAAGGATAGCCGGCCTGCCTCCACATGCACCAAAAGATTGGCAAGAACCGGCAGGGTTTGCCGGCGTTCCACGACGCCGACGACTTGTTGCATCGGTTTGAGCAAGGTTTCACGCTGGGTGCTGAAGCGCATGATCGATCCCCGTGGCGGCTATGTCTAACTTGGTTTTACTTGTAGATAAGATCGTAGAAGCAGAACTTGTTGATAACGCTATTTTTTATAAATTTCCTTTCAAAGCAATTACTTACAATTTCTGTTCGGATTGGCAAGGCTTCGGAACGCCGGTGTATGGCCTGTGGATGATTTGTCGATATTTCGCCATTCGCATGTTATCCACAGGGTTTATCCCGTCAGTATCCGGATCAATTTGTCCCAATCCTGGCGCAGGCGCATGTCGGTATCACACAGGCTGCGGATCTTCTTGCAGGCGTGCATCACCGTGGTGTGGTCCTTGCCGCCGAAAGCCTCGCCGATCTCGGGCAGACTATGTTCGGTCAATTCCTTGGCCAGCGCCATCGCAATCTGCCGCGGGCGCGCCAGTGAACGCACCCGGCGTTGCGAGAGCAGGTCTGAAAGGCGCAACTGGTAATAGTCGGCGACCGTCTTCTGGATATTCTGGATGGTGATGGCGCGCGCATGGACGTTGAACAGGTCACGCAGGGTCTCCTGCACCAGTTCCATGGTGATGCCGCGCCCCGACAGGTTGGCCTGCGCTGCGACCGTGTTGAGCGCGCCTTCGAGTTCGCGGACGTTCGAACGGATCCGGCGCGCCAGCAGCAGCGCCACGTCGCTGGGCAGGGGAATGCCGCGTGCCTGTGCCTTTTCCAGCAGGATCGCGGCACGGGTTTCGAAATCGGGGGGCTCGATCGCGACGGAAAGGCCCCAGCCGAGCCGCGACTTCAAACGGAGTTCCAGATTGTCCACTTCCTTGGGATAGCGATCGCAGGTCAGGATGATCTGCTGCCGCGATTCGTAGAGCGTGTTGAAGGTGTGGAAAAACTCTTCCTGGGTCGCGTCCTTGCCGGCGAAGAACTGGATGTCGTCGATGAGCAGCGCGTCGACCGATCGAAAGCGGTGCTTGAAGTCTTCCATGTTCTTGTTGCGCAGCGCCGTAATCATCATCTCGGTGAAGCGCTCGGAATGCACGTAAAGCAACTTCATGGACGGATTGTGCTTCAGCATCAAGTTGCCCGCTGCCTGCATCAGATGCGTTTTCCCCAAGCCGGTACCGCCGTACAGCAGCAGCGGGTTGTAGGCGCGGCCGGGGTTCTGGGCCACCTGCATCGCGGCGGCTTTGCCCAACTGGTTGGACTTGCCCTCGACAAAATTGTCGAAGATGTAGTGCGGGTCGAGGTTGTGCTGTTGTGGCGCGGTCGCGGCTGCCGAAGCATTCTGCGGGGACGGGGGTTTGCCGCCTGCCGTGGCGATGGAACCCACTTCCAGCCGCAGCGGCACCGGCCGGCCCGCGAGCGCGGACAGGGTTCCCTCGATGCGCGCGAGATACCCGTTGCGGACAAACTCAAGGGTGTAGGTGTTCGGCGCCAACAGCCGCAAGGTGCCGCCGTCGTAGCGGGCCTGCAGGGGTTGCAGCCAGGTGTGCAGCACGCTCGGCTCGATTTCGCCTTCGAGCCGGGCTAGGCAGCGTTGCCAGAGATCGCTCATGGAATCCCGTGATGAATCGGTCCGAATGCCGTCGCACGAGGTTTGCGCACGGTGGACGAGTCAGTCTAACAGGCTGCCGGAATGCTGCGCTCGGCGATGCCGCCGCGCGCCGCGCGGGCAACAATTCCATTGACGCAGCGTCACGGAAACCCTAGAATTCCCAGTCTTTTTCCACGCCTGCCCCGCGTTGCGCGGGCATCCGCTGCGGAGTCACCCATGAAACGCACCTATCAGCCCAGCGTGCTCAAGCGCGCCCGCACCCACGGCTTTCGCGCCCGCATGAAGACCGCCGATGGACGCAAGGTTCTGTCTGCGCGCCGCGCCAAGGGCCGCAAGCGTTTGGTCCCGTAGTATTAGGCGGCGCATGGCCGGCTTGCCGCCTTCCGTGCGGCTGCGCCGAGCCGCCGATTTCGCCGCGTTGCGACAAGCCACGGGGCGATTGCAGGCAGGGCATTTCCTGTTGCGTTGGAACGGCAATACAGGAAATGCGGCGCGGCTGGGACTCGCGGTCTCGCGCAAGGTCAGCAAACACGCGGTCGAGCGCAACCGGATCAAGCGGATCATTCGCGAATCCTTCCGCACGCAGCGCGAGACCTTGCCGCCGATTGATGTCCTCGTCGTCGCGCGCACGTCAGCCGCAAGCGTGACCGGTCCAATCCTGCACGTCGATCTCGAACACGCCTGGCAGAAACTGAAGGCGTTGAAGCAGGCGCCTGCACCCGGCACAATCGGCGGCTGACTTGCTCCGGCCTGTAGTGCCCCCCAGCCCGGGTTTCCCTGTGATCAATCAAACACGCACACTCCTGGTTGTGGCGTTGCTGGCCGTCGTCTACCTGCTTTGGCAGGCCTGGCAGCACGACTATCCGGCCACACCTCCACCCGCTCCAACGCAGGTTGCCACCTCATCCGCGGCTTCGCACGGAGGTGCGGTTCCGGCCGAGCCGAGCAGTGCTGCCGCCGCGCCATCGTCCAGCGTGGCCGCACCACCGGCGGAAAACGCGGGTACGCGCACCACGCCGAAACAGGATCTGGTCACCGCCAGCAACGACTTGTTGAAGCTCACCATCGACCCGCGCGGCGGCACCATCGTTGGCGCCTCGCTGCTGCGCTATCCGCAGAAGGTCGAACGCGGCAGCCCGCCGGTGCAATTGCTGGACGACGGGGCCGGCAACTATTACGTGGCCCAGAACGGCCTGATTGGTACGAACGGCAGCGTGGCGCCGAATCATCTCGCCGAGTTCGCGGCCGAGGCAACCCATTACGAATTGGCGCCCGGCCAGAAACAGGTGGTCGTCACCCTGACCTGGCGCGACGCCGCATCGGGTGTCAGCGTGATCAAGCGCTACACGTTGACCCGCGGAAGCTACGTAGTCGAACTGTCACAACAGGTCGACAATCAGGGCAGCAAGCCTTGGCAGGGCAATGCCTACGAACAGCTCGATCGCACCGAGCCGCCGCCGCCGCCCAAGCATTTTCTGGAGTTCTACAACCCGGACAGCTTCGCCTACACCGGCGCGGCGTGGTACAGCCCGCAGGATAAATTCAACCGGTTGAAATTCGAAGACTTCCAGAAGGAGCCGCTGCACCAGAACGTCACCGGCGGCTGGATCGCCATGGCCCAGCGGTTCTTCGTGACGGCATGGATTCCGAACGACAAGCGGCCGCAGCAGTTTTCCAGCGTCGAAGTGCCATCGCGCGCCGCAAACGGGAAACCCCGGTACCTGATCCGCACCGTCGGGCCTGAACTCGCAGCGGAGCCGGGACAAAGCACGACCAGTTCGACGCGGCTGTACGTCGGCCCCAACCTGCAGAATGAAATCGGGAAGATTGCCCCCGGCCTCGACCTGACGATCGATTACGGCTGGTCGACCGTGATTGCGGTTCCGATGTTCAAGCTGCTGTCGTTCCTGCATGGCCTGGTGCGCAACTGGGGCCTCGCGATCGTCGTGCTGGTGCTGTTGATCCAGGCCGCGACCTGGAAACTCATGGAGGCGCAGTACAAGTCCGGCGCGCGCATGCGCAAATTGCAGCCACGCATGAAGGCGCTGAAGGAACGCTTCGGCGACGACAAGCAGAAGTACCAGCAGGCGATGATGGAGCTGTACAAGAAGGAGAAAATCAATCCGATGGCGGGCTGCTTGCCGATGCTCATCATCACCCCGATCTTCTTCGCGCTGTACTACGTGCTGATCTACAGCGTTGAGCTGCGCCACGCCACTTTCCTATGGATCCCGGACCTGTCGGCGGCCGATCCCTTGTTCATCCTGCCGATCCTGTACGCGCTGACCATGCTGGGAACGCAATTCCTGACCCCGGTGCAGGGCATGGATCCGACCCAGGCCAAGGTGATGAAGGCGATGCCGGTGCTGTTCGCAGTGCTGTTCTTCTTCTTCCCGGCGGGGCTGACGCTGTACTACACGGTGCGTGGCATCTGCATGCTTGGCCAGCAGTGGTACATCACGCGCAAGATCGACCGGGCCGATGCGCGAACGCGAACGGCGTGACGCCGCGCGGAGAGCGCATGGGTGCCCCAACCGAAACCATCGTCGCCGTCGCCACCCCACCGGGGCGCGGCGGCATCGGCGTGGTGCGAATTTCGGGCGATGCGACGCGTGCGATCGTGACAACGTTGTGCGGTATCGAACCCGAACCGCGGTGCGCGCGATTGACCAGGTTTTACGACGCTGCGGGCGAAACGATCGATCGCGGACTCGTGTTGTTTTTCCCGGCGCCGCATTCCTTCACCGGTGAAGACGTGCTGGAGCTTCACGCACACGGCAGCCCGGTGGTGCTGGATGCGCTGGCAAGGCGCGCGTGCGAGCTGGGCGCGCGACCCGCGCGCGCGGGCGAGTTTTCCGAACGCGCATTCCTGAATGGCAAGCTCGACCTTGCCCAGGCCGAAGCCGTGGCCGACCTGATCGCGGCGCGTTCCGAAACCCAGGCGCGTGCGGCCCTGCGTTCGTTGGATGGCGAATTCTCGCGACGCGTCCAGGCGCTTGCCGACGTCCTCACGCGCCTGCGCGTGGAAATCGAAGCCGCGATCGATTTTTCCGACGACGCCTCGGAAGGCGCCTCGAAACCTACGCTCGAGCGCCTGTTCGCCGACGCCGGGACGCGGCTCGACGCCTTGCTGGTGGCGGCACGCCGGGGTGTGCGCCTGACCGACGGCGTGCACGCGGTGATTGTCGGCGAACCCAACGTCGGCAAGTCGAGTCTGCTGAACGCCTTGGCGGGCAGCGATCGTGCGATCGTCACCGATGTTCCGGGCACCACCCGCGACGTGCTGCGCGAATCGATCATGCTGGAAGGCGTGGAGCTCACGCTCGCCGATACCGCGGGCTTGCGCGAATCCAGCGACGTGGTCGAAGGCGAAGGCATTCGCCGCGCGCGTGCGGAACTGGCGCGCGCCGATGTGGTGTTGCGGGTGGTCGAGCGCGCGGACACGGTCGCCGGCGTGAACCTGTTCGAGGACGTGCCGACGACGGCGACGCGCGTCGTGATCGTCAACAAGATCGATCTTCACGGTGTGGCGCCATCACGCGATGAACGCGACGGCAGGGTCACGATTGCGGTGTCCGCGCGCACCGGCGAAGGGCTCGACCTGCTTCGGCAGGAGTTGCGGCGGATTGCGCTGGGCGCCGAAGTCGATGGCGAATTCAGCGCGCGTAGCCGCCACGTGCTGGCACTGGAGCGCACCGGGGCTTGTCTCCGTCGGGCGAGTGCTTCGCTTGCGATCGCCACGCCCGAACTGGTCGCCGAGGATCTCGCCGCCGCGCACCGGGCACTCGGCGAAATCACGGGTACTTTCACCAGCGAGGATCTTCTGGGTGCGATTTTTTCGACGTTCTGCATCGGGAAATGACCGGGGGACGCGGTGATCCCGGACAGCACGCGGACGTGCGCCATCCGGAGTCCATGCGATGGGATGCTGTCTACAGCCCGCAGGCTGAACCCGCGAAGACGGCGTGGCCTGTCATTGTCACGCCGAAAATTCCTTGAAATTCCAATAGCAACAACGGTGCGCGCGGTTGCTACCGCACAATAGCCGCTGCTACAATTCCAAAGCTCGATTGCGGACTTTGGGGCGGGTCGAAGGCACGCCCGAGGTGGCTGAACGTGGACAATTCGCTGGCCGCTGGCCGACGGCTCGCCGTCCAGGTTGTGCTGGCGCAAGCGGCAGCGGCGATCATCGCAGGTTTGTTGTTTCTGGTCCGGGGCGCGACATCGGCCCTGGGCGCGTTCGGCGGCGGCGGCGTGGTGGCAATCGGCACCGCACTGCTGGCGCTTCGGGTATTCAGGCCGTCACCGGCACGAGGCGCCGTCACCCTGCGCCGGTTCGCGCTGGGGACGCTGCTGAAGTGGGTGGTCGTACTGGGTGGTTTGTTCCTGCTCCTGGTGCGGCTGCACCTGCCACTGGTGCCCGTGGTGGTGGGAGCCGGTACGGCGATGGCGGTCAACTGGCTGGTTTTGCGTTTCGAAATTTGACATCGGGTTAGGCTGGAACTCAACGCATGACGGCAGAAGGTCCCATCACAAGCGGTGCATACATCCTGCACCACCTGACGTACCTCCAGCTCGATCTCAAGACCTGGAAGATCGTCGAGAACTCCCAAGGGTTCTGGGTGCTGAACATCGATTCGGTGTTCTTTTCGGTGGTGTTGGGCCTGCTGTTCGTGTTTCTGTTCTGGCCGGTGGCAAGGCGCGCCAGCAGCGGCGTACCGAAAAGCTGGCAGAACTTCGTCGAGGTCTGCACCGAATTCGTGGGCGGCCAAGTCAAGGACGCCTTCCACCAGAAGTCGAAATTCGTCGCGCCGATGGCGCTGCTGGTGTTCTTCTGGGTGCTGTTCATGAATCTCATGGACCTGCTGCCGGTGGACGCGCTGCCCACCGCGGCCGGAGCCATGGGCATTGGACATCTGCGCGTCCTGCCACCGGCCGACCCCAACATCACGCTGTCGATGTCGCTGACGGTGTTCCTGCTGTGCTTCTGGTACAGCTTCTATTGCAAGGGCTTGAAGCTCGTCGCCAAGGAAGCGTTTCTGCTTCCATTCGGCAAGTGGATGATGCCGGTCAACTTCGTGCTGAAGGTGGTCGAGGAATTATCCAAGCCGCTCAGCCTTGGCTTGCGACTGTTCGGCAACATGTATGCGGGCGAAGTGATCTTCATCCTGCTGGCCGCGCTGACACTGCGCTACACCGCTCCGGCACACATTGCCCCGCTCACCGGCACCTCGTTCTTCATCTTCGCCGCGTTGGCCGTACTCACCGTGGGCCTGTTTGCCTATGGCAAGGGCAAGTGGCTGCGCGGATGGCTGCCATTGGCATTGCTGGTGGTGATCGCCGCCGGCAGCATCATCGGGTTTCTGCCCGCGATTGGCGGCCAGACCTATTACCAGATCCTGTTCGCAACCGGCTGGGGCATCTTCCACTGGCTGATCATTGCGCTGCAGGCATACATCTTCATGGTGTTGACCGTCGCTTATCTCTCGATGGCGGCCGAGCACCACTGACGTTTGCTTCCACCACCACTGTTCAACCCAAGCACTACGGAGACACACAATGGATATCAGCGCACTGGCCAGTGTTGAAGGCTTTACCGCTCTGGCTGCCGGCTTCATGCTCGGCCTGGCGGGCATCGGCGCCGCCATCGGCATGGGCCTGATGGGCGGCAAGTTCCTCGAAAGTTCCGCGCGCCAGCCCGAGCTGGTGCCGATGCTGCAGGGCAAGATGTTCCTGCTGGTAGGCCTGATCGACGCGATTCCGATCATCGGCGTGGGCATTGCGCTGTACGTGATCTTCGTGGATCCGTTCTCGGGCCACGTGCTGGCGCAGGCCGCCGGCGCGGCAGCGAAATAACGCTGCTGCACGATCGAGACGTTGAGCCCCAGAGTTACGCGAGAGGATTGCGACCGTGAGCCTTAATGCCACGCTCATCGCCCAGATGCTGGTCTTTTTGATCCTCGTCTGGTTCACGATGAAATACATCTGGCCGCCGATCATGCGGGCCATGGACGAGCGCGCCAAGCGCATCGCGGAAGGGCTCGAGGCGGCCGACCGTGCGCGCAAGGAATTGGCCGAAGCGAACACGCGTGCCGACGATGAAGTGAAGAAGGCACGCGCTGAAGCCGCTGTCATCATCGAGCGCGCCAACCAGCAGGCCGGCCAGATCGTCGACAAGGCCCGCACCGACGCGCTGCTGGAAGCTGCGCGGCAGAAGGCCGCGGCGCAGGCCGACATCGAGAACATGGCGCACCGCGCCCGCGCGGAGTTGCGCGGCCAGGTCGCGACGCTGGCGGTGCAGGGCGCCGAGAAGATTCTCGGCCGCGAGGTCGACGCCGGCACGCACAAGGCGCTGCTCGACGAATTGGTGGCCGGGATCTGATCCATGACGCAGCCCCTCACCATCGCTCGTCCCTACGCACGCGCTGCGTACGAAATTGCGTCTGCGCATGGCGTGCAGAACGAGTGGGCGGAAAAGCTGGCGTTCGCGGCGGAGGTTGCGGCCGAGCCGCAAGTCATCGCGCTGTTCGGCGATCCGCGCTTGCCGCCGCAGGCGCTCACGACGCTGTTCCTGCGCGAAAGCGAAGCCGCGGATTCGGAGTTCGCGCGCTTTCTCGGCGTGCTCGCCGACAACCGCCGCCTGCGCGAGTTGCCGGAGATCGCCGCGTTGTTCGAGCAGATGAAGCGCGACGCCGAGCACGTCCTCAAGGTTCGGGTGCGCAGCGCGGTGCCGCTGGACGATGCCGAAACGGGGCGTCTGGTGGAAGCGCTGAAGCGCCGCTTCAAGAGTGACATCCAGCTCGAGCGCAGCGTCGATCCCTCGGTGCTGGGCGGCGCGGTGATCGACGCCGGCGAAACGGTGATCGATGGATCGCTGAAGAGTCGCCTCGCCAAACTCGAAACCGCATTGACGAATTGAATCGCACACTGAACACGCGGCGCCGCACCGGGCGGCGCACGCAACGGGAAAAAACATCATGGCCACCACCCTCAATCCTTCCGAAATCAGCGAGCTGATCCGCACCCGCATCGAGCAGTTCAAGCTCTCGGCGGAAACCCGCAACGAAGGCACCCTCACCAGCGTGTCCGACGGCATCGTGCGCATCCACGGTTTGAACGACGTGATGGCCGGCGAAATGATCGAGTTGCCCGGCAACACCTACGCGCTGGCGCTGAACCTCGAGCGCGATTCGGTCGGCGCGGTGGTGCTCGGCAAGTACGAACACCTGTCCGAAGGCGACACCGCCAGGACCACCGGCCGCATCCTGGAAGTGCCGGTGGGTCCGGAAATGCTCGGCCGCGTCGTCGATGCGCTCGGCAATCCCATCGACGGCAAGGGTCCGGTCAACACGCACCTCACCTCACCGGTGGAAAAGGTTGCGCCGGGCGTGATCTGGCGCCAGTCGGTGTCGCAGCCGGTGCAGACCGGCTACAAGTCGGTGGACTCGATGATCCCGATCGGCCGCGGCCAGCGCGAACTGGTCATCGGCGACCGCCAGACCGGCAAGTCCGCGCTCGCGGTCGACACCATCATCAACCAGAAGGGCACCGGGGTTAAGTGCATTTACGTCGCGATCGGACAGAAGCAGTCCTCGATCGCAAACGTGGTGCGCAAGCTGGAAGAGCACGACGCACTCGGGCACACCATCATCGTCGCGGCCTCGGCTTCCGAATCGGCGACCATGCAGTACATCGCGCCGTATGCCGGTTGCGCGATGGGCGAGTACTTCCGCGATCACGGCGAAGACGCGCTGATCATCTACGACGACCTGACCAAGCAGGCGTGGGCGTATCGCCAGATCTCGCTGTTGCTGCGCCGTCCGCCGGGTCGCGAAGCGTATCCGGGTGACGTGTTCTACCTGCACTCGCGCTTGCTGGAACGCGCCGCGCGCGTCAACGCCGACTACGTCGAGCGCGAAACCAACGGCGAAGTGAAGGGCAAGACCGGTTCACTGACCGCGCTGCCGATCATCGAAACCCAGGCCGGCGACGTGTCCGCGTTCGTGCCGACCAACGTGATCTCGATCACCGACGGTCAGATCTTCCTCGAGACCGACCCGTTCAACGCCGGCATCCGTCCGGCCGTGAATGCCGGTATTTCGGTGTCGCGCGTGGGCGGCGCGGCGCAGACCAAGATCATCAAGAAACTGTCGGGCGGCGTGAAGCTGGCACTGGCGCAGTACCGTGAACTCGCCGCCTTCGCGCAGTTCGCCTCCGACCTCGACGCCGCCACCCGCGCGCAGTTGGAGCGCGGCCAGCGCGTCACCGAGTTGATGAAGCAGAAGCAGTACGCGCCGCTGAGCATCGCGCAGCTCGCCATTTCGTTGTACGCGGCCGAGAAGGGTTATTTGGACGATTTGCCGATCGCGCAGATCCTGCCGTTCGAGCACGCGTTGCACCAGTTCATGCAATCCAACCACGGCGAGCTGATGCAGAAGATCGTCGACACCGGCGACTGGAATGCCGACATCGAAGGCACCTTCAAGTCGGCACTGGACGAGTTCAAGAAGACAGGATCGTGGTGAGCGTAGGGCGGGGGAAGCGGTAGCGAACCCCGCCGGTCGAACAGGCCGAAGGCGGGTTGACCCCGCCCTGCAAGAGAAAGGCACATGGCAGGCGCAAGAGAAATCCGCAGCAAGATCAAGAGCGTCGCAAACACCCGCAAGGTGACCAGCGCGCTGCAGATGGTGTCTGCGTCCAAGATCCGCCGTGCGCAGGAGCTGATGCACACCTCGCGGCCGTATGCGCTGCACATGCGCAACGTGGTCGCGCACATTGCGCAGGCATCGCCCGATTACCAGCATCCGGCGTTGCGCGAACGCGAAGTCAAGCGCGTGTGCTATCTGGTGGTGTCGACTGATCGCGGCTTGTGCGGCGGCTTGAATGCCAACCTGTTCCGCAAAGTGCTGGCCGACGTCCATGGCTGGCAACAGAAGGGCGTCGGTGTCGAAATCATTGCGATCGGCCAGAAAGCCGCGCAGTTTTTCCGCCGCATCAGGATCGACATGATCGGCACCGTGACCCATCTCGGCGATCATCCGCGCCTGGAAAAACTGATCGGCGTGATGAAGATTGCCGACGACGGCTTCATGCAGGGCAAGATCGATCGTATCTATCTCTGCTACAACCAGTTCGTCAACACCATGACCCAGCGCGCAACCGTCGATGCGCTGATCCCGCTTCCGGCGGTGGCCGAGGAGATCAACGGCGCCACGGGCGACGAGCTGCATCCGGCGGCCGGTGACGCCAAGGTCGAACGGGCAACCAGTTGGGATTATCTGTATGAGCCGGACGCCGAAACCGTGATCCGGCATGTACTCAACCGTTATTTCGAGGCGATGGTCTACCACGCCACGCTGGAGAACCTGGCCAGCGAACACGCGGCGCGGATGGTGGCGATGAAGGCCGCCTCCGACAACGCCACCAAGGCCATCGACACCTTGACGCTGATCTACAACAAGGCGCGCCAGGCGGCCATTACCCAGGAAATTTCCGAGATCGTCGGCGGCGCCGCAGCCGTCGGCGGTTGACATACAGCATGCAAGGCCGCGCGATCGCGCGGACAGGCGACAGATTCATTGCGAGGACAACACAATGAGCCAGGGCAAGATCGTTCAAATCATCGGCGCGGTGGTCGACGTCGAGTTTCCGCGTGACGCGGTGCCGAAGGTCTACGACGCGCTCAAGGTGCAGGGCACGGCGGTGACGCTGGAAGTCCAGCAGCAGCTGGGCGATGGCGTGGTGCGCACAATTGCGCTGGGCTCCACCGATGGCCTGAAGCGCAACCTCACGGTCGAGAACACCGGCGCCTACATCAAGGTGCCGGTCGGCCAGGCCACGCTTGGCCGCATCATGAACGTGCTCGGTGAACCGATCGACGAACGCGGTCCGGTGAATTCCGAACAGCAGTGGGAAATCCATCGTTCGGCGCCGTCCTACGAGGACCAGGCCGCGGCCAACGAGCTTCTGGAAACCGGCATCAAGGTGATCGACCTGATGTGCCC
>DATCSF010000307.1:0-6591 GCA_036568625.1 Rhodanobacteraceae bacterium
CCCTTCAACAGGTCGCGACGCTGCATGTGTTCTCCTCCGGCCGTGCGATGCATGAGCATGGGCCACGCATCGTAATGCGCTGGGGCGACAGGCGGTCAAATCGGTGATCGCGGCATCTTGATGGCAGCACGTGGCGCCTCCATGTGACATGACATCCCTGCTGCTGACCGGCCCTCCCGACCTGGAATGCATCATGCCCGATTACCGCAAAACGCCCGAGGCGCTCGCACGCCTGACCCCACTGCAATATCGCGTCACCCAGGAATCGGCCACCGAGCGGCCGTTCGACAACGAGTTCAACGAACACCAAAAGCCCGGGCTGTACGTGGACATCGTTTCCGGCGAACCCCTGTTCACATCCCTGGACAAATTCCAGAGCCACTGCGGCTGGCCCAGCTTCAGCAAGCCGGTCGAGGCCGCCAACGTGATCGAGAAACACGATGCCAGCCACGGCATGGTACGCACCGAGGTGCGCTCGAAGCACGGCGACAGCCACTTGGGCCATGTATTCGACGACGGTCCGCGCGAGCGCGGCGGTCTGCGCTATTGCATCAACTCGGCGTCGCTACGCTTCATTCCGCTGGCCGATCTGGAAAAGGAAGGCTATGGCGAGTACCGTAAATTGTTTGAACACGCCTGACTGCTCTTGCTCGTCATTCCGGACAAGCCCGCGCAGCGGGCGCGATCCGGAACCCAGTGTCTTTTTCCAGAATGTCCACACGGTAGCCAAGACTTTGGATTACCGCTTTCGCGGGAATGACGAGCTTTGATAAAGCTATCGCGCACATTGCCCTGACCACGGAGTACAAAACATGAACACCGAACGCGCCATCCTTGCCGGCGGCTGTTTCTGGGGCATGCAGGACCTGATCCGCAAGCAACCCGGGATCGTGTCCACGCGGGTTGGCTATTCCGGCGGCGACGTGCCGAATGCGACTTATCGCAACCACGGCACGCACGCCGAATCGATCGAGATCGTGTTCGATCCGGCTCGCATGAGCTATCGCAAACTGTTGGAATTCTTCTTCCAGATCCACGACCCGACCACGGTGAACCGACAAGGCAACGACATCGGCACCAGTTATCGCTCGGCCATCTTCTACACCAGCGACGAGCAAAAACGGATTGCCGAGGACACCATTGCCGACGTGAACGCGTCCGGGCTGTGGCCCGGCAAGGCCGTCACCCGAGTCGCCCCGGCCGGCGACTTCTGGGAAGCCGAACCGGAGCACCAGGATTACCTGGAACGCGTCCCGAACGGCTACACCTGCCACTTCATCCGCCCGGACTGGAAGTTGCCGGTGCGGGAGAAGGCGGCCGATTGACGGCTCGCAATTTTCAATCGTCATTCCGGGGTTGTCTGCGCTCGTTGCCGACAGAACCCGGGGTCTGCTTTCTTCGATGCCCAATGGCAGAAGCAAGAGCAAGATTCCTGGCTCCGGCATCGCCCGCCGGTAATGGCCCGGCATGACCGATCACTTCGATTCTGCTTCTTCGCTCTCAGGAGAGTCTCCATGTCCAACACCCCTGCCTACGCCGCGCAATCCGCCGACCAGCCGCTCGGCCCGCACGCCATCCACCGTCGCGAGCCCGGCCCGCACGATGTCGCCATCGACATCCTCTATTGCGGCGTGTGCCATTCCGACTTGCACACCGCGCGCAACGAATGGGGCAATACGCTGTATCCGTCCGTGCCCGGCCACGAAATCGTCGGCAAGGTGGCCGTTGTCGGCAATGCGGTGAAGAACTTCAAAGAGGGTGACACCGTCGGCGTCGGCTGCATGGTGGACAGTTGCGGGCATTGCGATTCCTGCAAGGCCGGCGAAGAAAACTACTGCGAGAACGGTTTCACCGGCACCTACAACGGCCCCGCACAGGAAGATCATGGCAACACGTACGGTGGCTATTCCGCGAACATCGTGGTAGACGAAAAATTCGTGCTGCACATCAGGCACAAGGACAACCTCGCCGCGGTCGCACCACTGCTCTGCGCAGGCATCACGACCTATTCGCCGTTGCGGCACTGGGGCGTCGGCCCGGACAAGAAGGTCGGCATCGTGGGCCTCGGCGGGCTTGGCCACATGGGCGTCAAGCTGGCCCATGCGATGGGCGCGCACGTGGTGCTGTTCACCACCTCGCCCAACAAGGTCGAGGACGGCAAACGCCTTGGCGCGGACGAGGTGGTGATCTCGAAAGAACCAGCGCAGATGGCGCAACACGCGGTCAGCTTCGATTTCATCCTCAATACGGTCGCCGCACCGCACAATCTCGACGCCTATCTCAACCTGCTGAAACGCGACGGCACGATGTGCCTGGTCGGCGCACCGCCGGTCGATTCGCCGCACCCCTCGCCCACCGTGTTCAACCTGATCATGAAGCGCCGCGGCATCGCGGGCTCGCTGATCGGCGGCATCCGCGAAACCCAGGAAATGCTGGATTTCTGTGCCGAGCACGGCATCGTCAGCGACATCGAGACGATCGCGATGCGCGACATCAACACCGCCTACGAGCGGATGCTGAAGAGCGACGTGAAGTATCGCTTCGTGATCGACATGCAGACGCTGAAGGACGAAGCCCAAGCCGCGTAATGCGCCAACCCGCGGCGGTCCCGCATCATCCATGATGCTCACCCTCGCTGGTGCGCGGCGCCCGCCTACGGCGGTCCAAATTCGTTCCAGACGAATGTCTCGCTGCGCTGCGCCCGCCCTGCGGAGCGAAAATGTGGGGCGGGTGCCAACCCGCCAGTTGAGGTTTTTGGCGCCGCGGGTCGCCGCGGCGCGGCCGCGAATTCAGCGTTTCTTCTTTTTTTCCAGTTCATCCATGTAGGCGGCATCCCGCTGGTCCTGCCCAGGAGCCTTGGCCCGCGAACGACCTTCGCGCTCCTCCGGCGTCAGCCGGTCGGACGCCTTGCGTGCACCGCCCTTAATCGGCTTGCCGGCCTTTGCTTGTTCCTTGGCGGAGCGTTCCGTCGCCTTGCGATAGCGACGCGCGCTTTCATAATCGCCTTCGCCCTGCATCTTGTTGCCGCCCATCGTCATATCCTCCTCTTGGCAACACTCCGTTCCTCGGGTCGCTCGGTCCTTGCCGAAGCAGCACGATGCCGAATCATCCTTCGGCCGTCAGGCGGTTTTCCACGCCATGAACGCCTTGCATCTTCGATATGGTCGCGACCAGCTGCTCCATTTCAGCCGGGTCCGCAGTGCCCGTCAGTACCACCTGCCCATGATCGACCTTGACCTCGACCCGCGCCGGATGGTGGAGCGTGTGGCCGAGCCGCGAGCGGATGTGATCGCGCAATTGGTCATCATCCGGATGAGAACGCCGCATCCGCGTCCGCACCTTCGCGGCCACGCCCCGCACATGATTTGCGGTTTGCCGGGTGGTTCCACGCGCGAGCCGTTCTACGTCATGGCCCGTGGCCACCGCCTTGTCGCGCACCAAGGCACGCCGACGGCGCCCGCTTGTGGGGTCCAGCATGTACATCACCACGGCTCCGGCAGCGATGCCGGTCACCAGCGCCAACAGCCGTTTCATGGGAGTTCTCCGCGTTCGCTTCCATTCCCCGGCAGTATCCGCATCACCGCGATAACATTGCGCGAACGCACCGTGTAGGCGGTGTGAGTACGGAGGCGCACGCCGGCATGATCCGCCGCGGGACCCCGCACCGCGGCTCCAATTGAACGAGACCTACTCGTGCATGAACGGCCAGGCACGCCGTCCCGCGCCGGCTTTCGGGAGTCTCGATCAGCCTTCGCCGGCGGGCAGTGGTTCGCCGTCCTCACGATACGCGGGCGGCGAGTAGAAATTGACCGTGCGCAAGGGTTCGCCGCCGGTGCAGCGGATCTCGTGCGCCTCGCCACGTTCGATCCCCAGCAGACTGCCGGCCTGCAGCGGCTGCTGGACGCCGTCGACGATCGCCAGCCCGTTTCCCGACACTACATAGAGCCACTGGTCGGCGCCCGCATGGCGATTGTCAGGTCCGCCCGTGCTCGTCCTCGGCGCAAGCGTCATCTCTGCTGCCTGCACGTTGCGTATCGCAAATGCAACTTTGAAGTCGGACTGCAGCGCCAAAGTCTTGTGCTTCATTTCGAATCTTCCATGAGGTGACATCACGCGCCGTGCGCAACGTCAGCCAAGCCTACGCACGTGCGTTTGAAAGCGGCGTGAAATCAGTTTTTTCGGGCGACGCGTGCATTGAAAGACGTGGCCGGGCCGGCATGGCATGATGGCTTAGTCTCTTGCCGATCGAACTTCGCATGACCGAACGCCTGATCGCCTGCGTGTTGGGCGGCACCGCACCCCGCGCGAAAACCGAACTGCACGACGTAGCCTTCGTGGTCGGCGATTCACTGGACGCCGTACACGACCAGCTTCTGGACGGCTGGTTCGGCGAACCGCGCGGCCTGCACGTGGACGCGTGGTGTTTCCTCGACAGCATCGCGGGTTATCGCGTGCGGCTGGCGCGCACCCCGCCGGGGAATGGCTTGCATCTTTATTTCATCAACATCGGCGGTTACCGGCCGGGCGTGTTCGGCGAACAGCACGCCTGGGGATTCTTTGGCGCGCCGAACAAAGCCGCCGCCAAGCAGCGTGCGAAGCACATGCTGCTGCAGGACCACGAAGAAACCCACAAGGACGACTTGCACGAGATCGATGATTGCCTGCAGATCGGCCAGGTAAAGGGATGGCATGTACACCTGACGCCGGATGCGAGTGCGAGCGATCCGCCAGTCGCCAACGGCTATTTCCCGCTGCCCAAATCCGCGATCGACAACTGGATCGCGCGGCGACATCCGCGCTGAGCGGGTGCCCGGTCGCTGCGCGCGTCCTCAGCCGGCCGACCCTTCCGGCGGTGGTTGCAGTTTCTGCTGCAACGCTTCGAGATCGGCGATCACTTTCTCCAGCGCGTCATGAAGCTGGCCCTGGCGGTTCATCAGGTCGTCGATCTTCCCGGTCTGTTTCAGCTTCGACAATTCGCCGTCGAACAGCAACCAGATCGCTGTCAGCCGCTCCACGTTGTTCTTGGCGTAATGATGCATTTCCTTCAACTGGGCGAGCGTGTCGGCAATCTGATCGGCCTGCGACTTGGCATTTTCATCGGCCATAACAAGCTCCTTCCGTTGTGGTCCGGCCCATCGTACGATTCCGAGTTCAACCGCAGCGAAACGCCGGACGCGAGGCAACCATGCACGAGCTACCGCCCTTCCACCTCGCCTTTCCCGTCGCCTCGCTGGGCGAAGCCCGCGGCTTCTACGGCGGCCTGCTCGGCTGCCCGGAAGGGCGATCGAGCGATACATGGGTGGACTTCGACTTCTACGGCCACCAGATCGTCGCGCATGTCGCACCGGAGGAATTGCACGCAGCGGCGGCGCACGACGTGGACGGCGACAACGTGCCGGTGCGGCACTTCGGCGTGGTGCTCGGCATGGACGCATGGCACGCGCTCGCCGAGAAGCTGCGCGAAGCCGGCACGCACTTCGTGATCGAACCGCACGTGCGATTCAAGGGCCAGCCCGGCGAACAGGCCACGATGTTCCTGCTTGATCCATCTGGCAACGCGCTGGAGTTCAAGGCGTTCGCGGACCGCTCGCGCCTGTTCGCGAAGTAATGATGAAACCGGCCTCAGCTCAGCACGTGAGCGGAAGCAACGGCGTATCCCGCCGCCGCTTTCATACGTAACGTGGTGGGATTCGCTTCGCTACCCCCGCCCTACGCTGGCCGGACGAGTCGCATGTCGGAACGCGCCCGCATACGCAGATCTGGAATCCGCGTCATACCATCGGCAGCCTAAGCCCCTTTTCCTTCGCGCAAGCGATGGCTTCTGGATAGCCGGCATCCGCGTGGCGCATCACGCCGGTACCCGGGTCGTTCCAAAGCACGCGGGCGATGCGTTTGTCTGCCTCGGGCGTACCGTCGCAGACGATCACCAGTCCCGCGTGCTGCGAATAACCCATGCCGACACCGCCGCCGTGATGGAATGAAACCCAGGTGGCGCCGCTCGCGGTGTTGAGCAACGCATTCAGCAACGGCCAGTCGGACACGGCATCGCTGCCGTCGCGCATGGATTCGGTTTCGCGATTGGGTGAGGCGACCGAACCCGAATCGAGGTGATCGCGGCCGATCGCGACGGGCGCCTTCAACTCGCCGTTGCGCACCATCTCGTTGAACGCGAGCCCGAGTTTGTCGCGCTGACCCAGTCCCACCCAGCAGATGCGCGACGGCAGGCCCTGCCAGTGGATGCGCTGCTCGGCCATGTCCAGCCAGTTGTGCAAGTGCGCATCGTCCGGGATCAGTTCCTTGACCTTGGCGTCGGTTTTCAGGATGTCCTCGGGATCGCCCGACAGCGCGACCCAGCGAAACGGCCCCACGCCGCGGCAAAACAGCGGGCGCACGTAGGCCGGCACGAAACCCGGGAAGTCGAACGCATTCTTGCAGCCGACGTCGAACGCCATCTGGCGGATGTTGTTGCCGTAGTCGAACGTCGGGATGCCCTGCGCATGGAACGCCAGCATCGCCTCGACGTGGATCTTCATCGACTGCTTGGCGGCGTCGCGCGTGCCGTCCGGATCGCTCTTGCGACGCTCCAACCAC
>DATCSF010000308.1:0-9791 GCA_036568625.1 Rhodanobacteraceae bacterium
CGCTGCTACGCCGGCATCTACGAGGTGACGATCGAGGATTGCAAGGCCCGCGGCGCGTTCGATCCGGCCACGATGGGCAGCGTGCCCAACGTCGGACTGATGGCCGACAAGGCCGAGGAATACGGCTCGCATGACAAGACCTTCCAGATGCCGGTGGACGGCACGGTGCGCGTAACCGACCAGGACGGCAAGGCGATCTTCGAACATAAGGTCGAGGCCGGCGACATCTGGCGCATGTGCCAGACCAAGGATGCGCCGGTCGCCGACTGGGTGAAGCTGGCCGTGTCGCGCGCGCGCTTGTCCACGACGCCCGCGGTGTTCTGGCTGGACAAGCACCGCGCGCACGACGCGCAGGTGATTGCCAAGATCGAACGCTATCTGAAGGATTACGACACCTCGGGGCTGGACATCCGCATCCTTGCGCCGGAAGACGCGATGCGCTATTCGCTTGCGCGCATCCGCGACGGCGAGGACACCATCTCGGTGACCGGCAATGTGCTGCGCGACTATCTCACCGACCTGTTTCCGATCATGGAACTTGGCACCAGCGCCAAGATGCTGTCGATCGTGCCGTTGATGGCCGGCGGCGGCCTGTTCGAAACCGGCGCGGGCGGTTCGGCGCCCAAGCACGTGCAACAGTTCGTGGCCGAGGATTACCTGCGCTGGGATTCGCTGGGCGAATTCCTCGCGCTGGGTGCCTCGCTGGAACACCTTGCGCGTGCGTACGACAACCCGCGCGCCAACGTGCTGGCAGCTGCACTCGACAAGGCCATCGGGCGTTTCCTTGAAAACAACAAGTCACCCGCGCGCAAGATCGGCGAGATCGACAACCGCGGTAGCCACTTTTACCTCGCGATGTACTGGGCACGCGCGCTGGCCGATCAGAAAGACGATGCCGAATTGGCGAAGCGCTTCGCCACGCTGGCCGACAAGCTGGAAACGGCCGAAGACACCATCGTCGGCGAGCTGAATGGCGCGCAAGGCAAGCCGGTGGAACTCGGCGGTTATTACCGGCCCGACATGGCGAAGGTGAGCGCGGCGATGCGCCCCAGCCAGACGTTCAATGCGGCATTGCAAGCTTTGCGCGTATCCACTTCAGGAAAATTCTGATTTTGCTCGTCATCCCGGGAATCGCGAAGCGATATCCGGGACCCAGTGACTTTCATCCAAGCTCTAAACTGCAAAAGTCACTGGGTCCCGGCTTTCGCCGGGATGACGAGCGAGTGTCCGGACCAGCCCGCCTGCCATGCCCCAATCCATCCGCACACACCTGATGGCGGCCCTGCGTTCGCCGCTCACGCCGATCTGGTTGGTGATCTTCCTGCTGCCGTTCGGGCGCGCCAGCGAATTCGGCACGCTGCTCTGCATGCTGGGGGCGATCATTCTTTTCTTTCGCGATCGCCGCGCGCTGGCCGGTCACGCAGGCGCGCGGTTGTTGCTGTGGTTGTGGGCCGCCTATTTTGGGGCGGCGCTGATCTCGGCGCCGGGCGCGATCGACCCCGCACGCAGTTGGAACAGCGTGGCGGCGTACCTGCGCTTCGCGCCGTTCGGCATCTACGTGTGCTTTGCGGTGCGACGCGAATCGCGCTTGAACGCATTGTGTCTCGCCACCGGCGTCGTGGTGGCGTTGTGGGCGCTGGATGCGTGGGTGCAGGCGTTGACCGGCTATAGCCTGGGCGGCCACGCCGAGATGCAGCGGATATCCGGCGTCTTCGGTGCGGACAACTTGAAACTCGGGCCGGTGCTGGCATCGTTGTCGCCGTTCGTGCTGTGGGCGGCGAAGCGGCGGTTCGGCCGTGGCGGTCTGATCGCAGCGATGCTGTTCCTGCTGCTGCCGATCCTTGTGGCCGGTTCGCGCGCGGCGTGGATTACCTACGGGGTCGCGCTGCTGGCGTTCTTCTGGATCGAGGCGCGCACGCCAGCGCGTTTCGTGGCGTGGATTCTCGCGGCTTGTGTGGTGTTCGCTGCGGCGATGGGCGTGGCCTGGAAAACGTCCCCGCGTTTCGATGCGCGGATGGACCGCACGATGGCTGCGTTACACGACAGCCGCCACGCGATCAATTACGCGTCCAGCGGTCGCATCGACATCTGGCGTGTGGCGGGAAAAATGATCGCCGCGCATCCCGTCGTCGGCGTGGGCGTGCGCGATTTCCGCGAAGCGTATCCGCGCTATGCGCCGCCCAACGATCATTTCGTCACCGAGGAAGCCTGCGGGGTGGGCGAGGGCGCGTGCCATCCGCACCAGATCGTGCTGGAAGTCCTGAGTGACACCGGTGCGATCGGACTCGCGTTGTGGCTGGCTGGCCTGGCGCTGGCTTTGCGCGCGTGGCGAAGCGTTGGACCGGATGCGCGGCGTCGCGCGTTCCCGGTCACGGTGGCGCTGGCGGCAACGATGTTCCCGCTCAACACGCATCTCGCGTTCTATTCGGCGTGGTGGGGCCTGTTGTTCTGGTGGTTGCTGGCGCTGTGGTGCGCGGCGCTGTATGCGGACGTACCGGACGACGCACCGGTAACGCTGCCTCGCACACGAACCAGGAAGTTTGCGCATGGCGCGTGAAAAATTTTCCCTCGTCATCATCACATACAACAACGCCGACACCCTGGAGCGGTGCCTTGCCGCCGCGGATTTCGCGGACGAAATCGTGGTGCTGGATTCCGGATCGGCCGATGCCACGGTCGAGATCGCGAAGCGCCACGGCGCGCGCGTTGCAACGCATCCCTTCGACGACTATGGCCCGCAAAAGCAGCGCGCGATCGACATGGCCGGTCACGACTGGATCCTGAATCTCGACGCCGACGAAATCCTGTCGCCGGGTACGCGCGCGGTGATCGAGCAGGCGCTGGAAAACCCGCGGGCAGCCGGCTTCCGGTTGCCGCGTCGCGAACGGATGTTCTGGGGCGTGCAGCATCCGTGGAGCCATCGCAACGGCCACTTGCGTCTGTTCGACCGTCGGCGCGGACACATGAACGCGGTGCCGGTGCATGCGGCGGTGGAAGTGGACGGGTCCGTCGAAACCCTGCAGCGCGCGGATTTCGTCAACATGGGCGACGACGACATCGCCGCGCGCGTGGCCAAGATCAATCGCTATTCATCCGGCATGGTGGCCGACAAGCTTGCGCGCAAGCAGCGCTTCAGCGGACCGATGATGCTGGTGTATCCGCCGATCTTCTTCGTGCGCCAGTACATCTTCAAGCGCTACTTCCTGTCCGGCTGGGCGGGCTTCGTCGCCAGCGTGCTGGGATCGTTTTACGTGTTCCTGAAGTATGCCAAGCTGCGCGAAGCGCGCGAACGCGAGAAGCGTCAGTAAACGGGCGGCGCGCCTTCCGGGCGCGTCTTGAACCGCTTGTGGGCCCACAGGTATTGCGCGGGCGCCTCGCGCACCATGCGTTCGATGGCGGCGTTGATGCGTGTGGTGTCGGTGACCACGTCGTCGCCCGGGAAATTTTCCAGCGGCGCTTCCAGCCGCAGCGCGTAACCGCCTTCCGGCGTGCGGCGATGAAAGAACGGCATCACCGCCGCGCCCGAGAGCCGCGCAAGATGATGCGTGGCGGTAATCGTCGACGCCGGGACGCCGAAGAACGGCGCGAACACCGCATCCTTGCCGCGCATATCCTGGTCGGGCGCGTACCACACCGTGCCGCCGCGCTTCAGGTACTTCACGGTCGCGCGCAACTGGTCCTTGTCGAACATGGTGTCGGCGTAATGAAGGCGCGCACGCAACACCATGTATTCGAACACGTCCGAGTCCATGCGCCGGTACATCCCGGCGATGCGGATGCGGCGCGAGATCAGCCGCGCGCACAACTCCAGATGCGAGAAGTGGCCGCCCACCAGCAGCACGCCGCGGCCCGTGGAGCGCGCGGCTTCGAGGTGTTGCAAGCCTTCGGTGTCGACCTTCAGTCGCGCGAGCTTCGCGTCGGACGCAAACCAGCCCAGTGCGAATTCGCCCAGCATCCGACCCATCTCGCGCGTCGCCTCGCGTCGCAACGTCTCGCGTTGCTGCGCATGGAGTTCCGGAAAACACACTTCCAGGTTGCGCGCGATCACTCGCCGGCGCGTGCGCAACAGCGGCGAGGCCGCGGCGCTGAAGGCCGCGCCCAGCGCGAGGATCCAGCGCGCCGGCAGCCGCACCACCACGCGAATGAAGCCGATGCCGATCCACGCCGGCCAGTGGCGCGGTGCGAGCAGCTTGCGTGGAAACGGCGGTGGCACGGACATGGCGGCTGATGATAGCAATGGGTGCGGTTTGGCCCTTGCGCTGTCTACCCGCACGAACCGCACGAAATGCAAGATTGCCGTCGCCCCGGCGCAGGCCGGGGCCCAGCTCTTCACGCCTTGGGCTGCAACTGCAAAGCTGGATTACTCACCGCGTCCGCGGCTCGCCCTTCGGGCCATCGGCTGCGCTGGTGTTCGCTGCGGCGTCCTGCCTGCGTAGTCCGGCCTGCTTCGGAATGGCTACAGAAACTCGTCATCCCGGACACGGCGAAGGTTGTTCGGAATCGTACGCCTGACTGAGCGCACGGTGCGGCTACAGAAACTCGCCATCCCGGACGCCGCGAAGGTTGTTCGGAGTCGTACGCCTGACTGTGCGTACGGTATGGCTACAGAAATTCGTCATCCCGGACGCCGCGAAGCGGCGATCCGGGACCCAGCGACTTTTGAAGTGATGGCAAGTTGAAATACCCCGGTCTGCGCCGGAATGACGAGCCTGGATGATCAACCCAGCATCGCCGCGATCTTCGCCAGTTGCGCGGCCGCGACGTCGCGGCGCACCTGTGCCTCGGCTTCGGGATCGGCGCCGTCGCGGCGCAGTTCGGCCGAGGGAAGCTCGTCGAGAAATCGCGACGGCTTCTGTTTGAACGTCTGCCCGTAACGCCGGCCCTGTGCGCTGTAGGAAAGATGCAGCAACTCCTTCGCGCGGGTGATGCCCACGTACAGAAGCCGGCGTTCCTCGTCCAGCCGCCCCTCGTCGATCGCGCCTTCGTGCGGCAGCGTGCCGTCCTCGCAACCGACGATGTGCACCGAACGAAATTCCAGACCCTTGGCGGCGTGCAGTGTCATCATCCGCACCGCGTCGCCGCCGTCGTCCTTGTCGGCGTGGCTGAGCAGCGCAAGTTGTGCGGTCAGGTCGCCGGCGCGCGCCTTGCCCGAATCCATCGCGCGGAACCAGTCCATCAGTTCGCGCACGTTGCCGAGCTTGCGTTCCTGCAGCGCCGGATCGCGCGCGCCCTGCGCCAGGTGCTCCACGTAGCGGGTGCGCTGCAGGACCTCCTCGACCAGCTCGGCGGCCTTGGCATGCTGCGCATGCTGCGACAGCGATTCGATCAAACCGACGAAACCCGCCAGCGCCGCGGCCGGACGCGTTGCGAGTTGCTGCAGGATGACTGCGCTGTGCGCGGCGCGCAGCATCGAAAGGTGTTTCGATTGCGCGAGTTCGCCCAGTTTCTCCAGCGTGGTCGCGCCGATCTCGCGGCGCGGCACGTTGACCACGCGCAGGAACGCCGCGTCGTCGTCGGGGTTCGCGACCAGCCGCAGGTACGCCAGCACGTCCTTGACCTCGGCACGATCGAGGAAGCCGAGCGCGCCGGTCAGATGGTACGGGATGCGGCTCAACTGGAAGGCTTTTTCCAGCGCGCGCGACTGGTGATTGCCGCGGTACAGCACCGCACAGTCCGACCACGCCAGTTCGTGTTTCTCGCGCAGGTACATGAGTTGCGAGGCGACCCGTTCGGCCTCATGTTCGGCATCGCGGCACTCCAGCACGCGGATGCGTTCGCCGTCCGCATGCGCGCTCCACAACTTCTTCGGATGCGCGTGCGGGTTGTGGGCGATCAGCGCATTGGCGGCGCGCAGCACCCGCTGTGCGCAGCGATAGTTCTGTTCCAGCTTGACCACGCGCAAGTTCGGATAATCGGCGGACAGCTTGTCGAGGTTGCCGGGGTCGGCGCCGCGCCATGCGTAGATCGATTGATCGTCATCGCCCACGCAGGTGAACGCGCCGCGCTCGCCGGCCAGCAGTTTCAGGAACGCATATTGCGCGGCGTTGGTGTCCTGGCATTCGTCCACCAGCAGGTAGCGAAGGCGTTCGCGCCACGCGGCCCGCGCTTCCTCGTCGCGCTCCAGGACCGCGACCGGCAGCCGGATCAGGTCGTCGAAATCCACCGCGTTGAACGCGGCCAGGCGCCTCTGGTACGCAGCGTAGAGTTGCGCGGCTTCCAATTCGCGCGGTGCGCGCGCGACGTCGAGCGCCTGCTCGGGCGTCAGGCTTTCGCTTTTCAGGCGCGACAGCAGCGAACGCAACTGGAACAGCTTGTCGGATTTCACCGCCGCGCCGGCCAGTTCCTTCACGAGGCCCGCGCTGTCGTCGGCATCCAGCACCGAAAAGTTGCGCCGCAACCCGGCGCGGGCGTGTTCGATCTGCAGGAATTTCAGTCCCAGTGCGTGAAAGGTGCACACGCTCAAACCTTCGGCTACGTCGCCCTTGACGCGTTTCGCGACGCGCTCGCGCATTTCGCGTGCGGCCTTGTTGGTAAAGGTGATCGCGGCGATCTTCCCGGCCGGCGCGAGGCCGCGCTCGATCATGTAAGCGATTTTTTCGGTGATCACGCGGGTCTTGCCGGAACCCGCGCCGGCCAGCACCAGCAGGGGTCCGTCGACGTATTCGACGGCGGCGCGTTGTTGGGGGTTGAGCATGGGTGCGATTCGCAAACGAACCGGTGATGTTACCGTGTCGTCTTCCGGATCTTCGAGAGCCTCGACACATGCCTGCACCCGACTGGACGCGTCCGCACTGGAGCCGCGACGAGGCCAACGCGATGCTGGTGTACTTCGTATTCGGCGGATTCGCCGCCGCGCCGAAGCTGGATCTCTCCGCGCACGGCAGCCATGGCCTCCCCCAGGGCGTGGAAATACTCCGGATTCCCAAGGACAGGCTGGCACATTGGCAAGGCCATCCGTTGCGCGGCGCGTTGGGCGAGATCCTGCGCGAAGGCAATCCGACCGCATTCGAGGCCGCGCGCAAGGCGCCGGAGTGCCTGATGCTGCGCGGCGAGCTGGCCGATTCGGATTCGCTCGCGTACCTGCGCGACACCGTCGGCGTGGTTTCGGCGCTGCTGGATGCGGGCGGCGTCGCGGTGGTCGATCCGCAGATCCTGGAGATGTTCTCGGCCGCCGACTGGCGTGCGCGCTACGCCGGCGATGCGATCGCCGCGCTGCGCAACCACGTGCTGGTGCTGTGCCACGACGACGCGGGCGGCACGGCGCGGATCAAGACCCGCGGCCTGCGCAAGTTCGCGCGCCCCGACCTCAGCATCCGGCGCGTGCCGCAAGCCGAGGTGCAGCGCGCCGGCGCGGTCGCCGCGCAGCTCGTCGAATTGCAGGCGCGCGGGATGCGCTTCGGCGACGGTTCGACCGTGGATGTCGACGGACTGCCCGATGGCCTCAAGATCACGCGTGGCGGTTCGCTGGACGATCCCGAGTTCAACAACATGCATCTCGAACTGGTGTGGCCGAAGCCGTAGCGAAACTCTTGTGAGTCGTCATCCCGGAATCGCGAAGCGATATCCGGGACCCAGTGACTTTACGTGCCAATGGATCGCAGAAAAGTCACCGGATCCCGGATCGCCGCTTTGCGGCGTCCGGGATGACGCCAATTTTTTTCGTCGTTCCGGCGGCAGCCGGAACCCAGTGCCTTTATTTTCGTCGTTCCAGCTGCAGCCGGGACCCAGTGACTTTGCGTATCGATAGATTGCGGGAAAGACACTGGATCCCGGCCTTCGCCGGGATGACGAGAATGGTTGGTGGCGGTTGCCCGACGCGTTTGCGTCGCGAATCGTCTAACCTTGCCGCATGCGCATCTCGCCTTCCATCGACATCCCCGAAGCGGAACTGACCGAACGCTTCCTGCGCGCCGACGGCCCCGGCGGGCAGCACGTCAACCGCACGGAAAGCGCGGTGGAATTGCGCTTCGATGTTGCGCATTCGCCGTCGCTGCCCGACGCGGTACGTGCACGGGTGCTGGCGCGCCGCGACCGACGCCTGACCGACGAGGGCGTGCTGGTGATCCAGGCGCGACGGTTTCGTGATCAGGCCCGCAACCGCGACGATGCGCGCGCACGGCTCATCGAAATCATCCGCGCATCGCTGGCCCCGCCGAAAAAACGTGTCGCGACCCGGCCCACCCGCGCCTCGAAGGAACGCCGCCTCGCGGGCAAGAAACAACGCGGCGCGGTGAAGCGCAACCGCGGTCGCGCCTGGGGCGACGATTGAACGCCCGCACCCGGCAATCGCCGCTACCGGCACTTTTGCCACCGTCCCTCCCGCAGTTTTCCGATCGTGCGTGGCGCAAGCCGTTCCGCGCCGCGGTACGTGCGAGCGGCTGGCGCCTGGAAGGCGAATTCCCCGACGTCGCCAAGCTGGTGCTGATCGTTGCACCGCACTCCTCGTGGTGGGACGGCATCTGGGGTTTGCTGTTCAAGGTCGCGCTGGGCGTCGACATCAGCTTCATGGCCAAGCGCGAACTGTTCCGCGGCCCGCTGGGTGGCTTGCTGCGCCGGCTCGGCGGTGTGCCGATCGCGCGCGGCGAGGCGGGCGATGTGGTGGCGCAGATGGTCGAACGGTTCCGCGCCAGCGAACGCCTGTGGCTGGGCATCGAACCCGAGGGCACGCGCAAAGCCGTCACCAAGTGGAAGTCGGGCTTCTGGCACATCGCGCGTCAGGCCGGCGTGCCGATCCTGCCCGGCTACTTCGATTACCCGCGCAAGGTGATCGGCCTTGGGCCGTTGTTCCATCCCGGCGACGACAAGGATGCCGATATCGCCGCGTTGCGCGCGTTCTACCGGCCGTTCCGCGGCAAGCACCGCGGGGTGTGAGCTCGCTTGCCGCGGGTTCCCTCAAATGGCACGACGTGTGCAAGCAGAATCCGTGCATTGGGTTCGTGCCGGTCGCCGCCTACGCCCCGACCGCGCCTCGGGTATGATCGGCTATTGGCAGTAAGGGGGTTGTCGTGTCCAGCGTGCAGTCGCATCGGATCGCCAGGGCTTCCAGCGGGCCGGCGGATGATTTGCCGGTGATGGGGCGTTTGCCGCGCCAGTTGTCGCAGCGCGAGCGCGAATTGTTCGCCAGCGCCGGCCAGCGCATCGAACTGGACACCGGCCGGGCCGTGTTCCGGCGGGGCGAATTCGGCCGCAGCATGTTCGTGATCGAAGCCGGCCGCATCCTGCTGGAGTTCGCGGGCGACCTGCCCGACAAGCTGATCGGCCCCGACGAATACTTCGGAGAACTGGCGCTGTTCGTGGGCAACCATGCCCGCTCCGGCAGCGCGCTGGCCGCCGAACCGAGCGTGGTGTACCTGATCGATCCCGACGCCTTCGAAAACCTGATGCGGCGCGAACCGCTGCAGATGGCGCAGTTCATGCTGCGCTCGTTCACCTATCTCGTGGCCAGCGAGCAGCAGTTGATCGCCAACTACAAGCGCCGCAACGAAGACCTGATGCAGACGCTGGATTCGCTGCGCCAGACGCGCGACCAGTTGCAACTCGCGCGCCGCCAGGTGTGCACGGACGACCTGACCGGGCTGTGCAACCGCCGCGGCCTGTACCAGTATCTGGAAAACGCGGCCGAAGTGCGCGACCGCCGTCGCCGTTTCGGGCTGCTGCTGGTCGACGTCGACCGCTTCAAGCAGATCAACGACCTCTCGGGGCACCTGCTGGGCGACGACGTGCTGCGTGCAATCGCTTCGGAAATCCAGGACGCCGCCGGCGCCACCGACCTGCCGTGCCGGCTGGGCGGC
>DATCSF010000309.1:0-13352 GCA_036568625.1 Rhodanobacteraceae bacterium
CGGTACTTCGGTGAGGTCGCCGATCAGGTCTTCCATCAGTTGCGAAACATCCACGTCCAGCCCGGGCACCTTCGCCTCGATCCGTTCACGAATCCGCTCCATCACCGCCGAGGTCGAGGGGCGGGGGCCGTCCTTCAGGCGCACGAAAAAATCCCCGGTATTGGCTTCGGTGAGTCCGCCGCCGAGTTGCAAGCCGGTGCGCCGCGACCAGGTGTCGACGTACGGATTCGCGTGCAGGATCGCGTCGACCTTTTCCAGCAGGCGATTGGTTTCCGCGAGCGAGGTGCCGGGCGCGGCGATGTAGTCGAGGGTGAAGCCACCCTCGTCGATCTTAGGCATGAACCCAGACCCGACCGACTCGTAAGCCAGGAAGCCGGCCACGATCAGCGGGATCAACCCGATCAGGAGCAGTGCAGGCCATTCGAGCGCGCGCAGCAGGACGCCCTCGTAGAAATGCGCGAACCTCTGTCCGAAGCGGGTCGGCGGGTGCTCGCGGGCGTGGCGGGCGTCGATCAGGCGTTCGGCCAGCAGTGGCACCACGATGAAGGTGAGCAGGTACGAGACCACCAGCGCGCTTGCCATGGTCAGCGACAGCGTCTTGAAGAACGCGCCGGTCACGCCGGTCAAAAACGCCAGCGGCAGGAAGATGATGATGGTCGCCGACGACGAGCCGGTCTGCGGGCGCGCGAATTCGCGCGCGGCGCGCATCACCCGCGTGCCGACCGGAAGGGTCTCGCCGCCGGGCGCCGCCGCGACCCGGCGCATGATGTGCTCGAGCATCACCACTACGTCGTCGATCAGAAGGCCGACCGCTGCCGCCATGCCGCCCAGCGTCATCATGTTGAAGCTCATCCCGAACACCTTGAGCAACAGCACGGTGATCGCCAGCGTCGCCGGCACCACCAGCATCGCGATCAGGATCACCCGCCTGTTGCGCAGGAACACGAACAGCACGAGACCGGCGAGGACGATGCCGATCAGGATCGCGTCGCGCACGCTGCCTGCCGCGCTTTCGACGAGCTGCGTCTGGTCGTACCAGGTGGCGATCTTCACGCCCTTCGGGATCTGCGGCGCGTACGCCGCAAGCCGGGCCTTGACCGCGTCGGCCATCTGGATGCTGTTGGCCTCGGGCTGCTGGAATACCTGCACCAGAACGGCGGGGTCTCCGTCGGCGACGACCCTGACCCACTGTGGCGTGGTGGCCTGCTTCACCGTCGCGATGTCGCCAATCCTGACGACACCTCCGGGGCCGGCGCGCACCACGACATCGCGCAATGCGTGCGCGCTGGCGGGCTGGTTGTTCGCCAGCAGCAGGAACAGTTTGTAGTGATCGGCGAGACGCCCGAGCGCGGCGATGTCGGCCGCGTTGGAGACGGCAGTGACCACGTCGTGGAGGGTCAAGTCCTGGGCGCGCAGCTTCGCGGGATCGATGTCGATGTGGAATTCGCCGACCGCGCCGCCTTGCACATCCACGCTTGCCACGCCGGGCACGCCGGAAACCAGCGGGCGCAACTGGTACTGCGCGAGGTCGTACAACTGGGTGGGCGTCAGCGACTCGCTGCGCAGGCTGTAGGCGAGGACTGGAAAGGTGGTGGGGTCCATGCGCCGCGCGTCGACGCGGGTGCCGGCAGGCAGGTCCGGCAGCACCTGGCTGACCGCGGCATTGACGTCCAGGAACGCGCGGCCCATGTCCGCGTTCCAGTCAAAAGTGACGTTGATCTCGGCGCTGCCGCGGCTGGTGGTGGAGCGCACGCCCCGCACGCCGCGCACGTGCCGGATCGCCGCCGCGATCGGGCGGGTTATCGCGATGGCCATCTGGTCGGCCGGGCGGTCGCCGGCATCGACACTGACGCGTACACGCGGAAACGAGACGTCCGGGAACAGCGACACCGGCAGGTTGAAGATGGAAGCGAGGCCGCCCAGCGCGAGGATGGCAACCAGGAACAGCAGCGAACGCCGATGTGCGTGGAACCACTGCGCGATGTTCATTTGCGCCCCTCTCCCGTCGGGAGAGGGGCGCGGGCGAGGGTAGCCATCCGCGGTGGAGTTGGGTTGCGCATGGCCGAACCGTCACCCACCCTTCCCGCACCCCGAGGAAGAGAGTGGAGCGCACACCGGATCACCGCTCGAGATTTCATAACTGCCCAGTGTGATCACCGGCGCGTGCGGATTGAGCGCGCCTGCAACACCGACCGGGCTGCCAGCCGGTGCGAGCACTTTTACGTCCACGCGTTTTGCCTTGCCGTGCTCGATCTGGAATACGTAATCGCCTTGCGCGTCGCTCAGCAGCGCGTTGCGTGGCACCGCCCAGGCCTTGATCGGCGCGGTCGCGATGATCGCGGACAGGGCGGTACCGGCCGGCAGCGAGGCGTGCGCGTCGAGCGTCGCGATCAGGTCGACCAGGTGCGACTGCGGGTTCACGGCATCGCCCACCAGCGCGACCGTGCCGTGCAGCGGCGGCGCACCGGGCGCGGCATAAACCGGTTCGAGCGTCACCGGCATGCCGGGCTGGATGCCCGTGGCGGCGGCCGGATCGACCCCGAGTTGCGCCTGCAGCGCGGTGGCCGGTGCGAACCGGATCAAGGCTGCGCCCGCGGCCACGCGCTGGCCGCGCTGCGCGTCGAGCGCGGTGACCACGCCATCGGCCGGAGCCCGCAAGATGGCGACTTCGCTGGCGCCACCCAGTTTCGCCTGCGCGGCGAGCGCGGCTTGCGCATCCGCCAGCGCCTTGCGCGCGACGTCGAGCTGCGCGTTGGTGGCCAGTTTTTCCGTGTGCAGGCGCGTGGTCCGGGCGAGATCGTCGCGTGCGACCTGCAAGGCGCTTTGTGCCTGCAGGTACGTGCTGCGCGCGGCCGGATCGGTCTCGAGTTTCAGCAGCGCGTCGCCGCGTTTCACGTGCTGACCGCCGATCACTTCGGTGTCGGTGATCTCACCCGCCTGCGGCAGGCTGAGCGACAACGCATTGCGGCTGTCGGCGGCAAGTTGTCCGAACGCGGCGACATGGTCGTGGAAAGTCTCGAGCCTCGGCATCGCGGTATCGACTTCGATTGGACCCTGCGTTTGCGTGCCCGATGAATTGCCATGGGAGCAAGCGGCCAAAAACGGAAGCAGTCCGCAAACCAACGCCAATGAACACCCATGGAAGGCCGAAAGGCGCATTGAAATGACTTTGCTCGTGTTTGCGCTATTCGCGTTCATTGGCGGGCCAAATGCTTTTTATCGTTCCCGGAAAGCGTCGCGTCGGGCCAGTCGCCCACCAGGGCGTCCAGCGCGATCGCGGTCTCATGGGCATTCCGATCCAGCTTCAGTGATGCGGTGTCGGCGGCCAGCGAACTGGCGCGGATTGCGAGATAGGTTGGCCAGTCCAGCCTGCCCGCCATGTAATGGGTGCGGGCCGCGTCGCGTGCCCCAGCCAGTTGTGCGGCATGGGCGATCAACGCTGCGCGTCGCGCGCGCTCGCTTTGCAGGTCGGCCAGGAGGTGCTGGATATCGTTGCGATCGGTCAGCAGGCGCGCGGAATATTCATCGCGCAATTGTTGACGCGTGGCGTACTCGATCGCGATGTTGCCGCGGTTGCCGTCGAACAGCGGCAGCGACAGCCCGATCGAGAAGCCCGCGCTGGCGATGTTGCTGTTATCGCGCGCGCGCACGAAACCGACCGTGATCGCCGGGAACTGCGCCAGGATCGCCGCGCGCAGTTTTGCATTCTGCGCAAGATATCCGGCCTTGAGGGCCAGCAGGTCCGGGCGGCGCTGCGCCATGTTGGCCAGCGCGTGGCGCACGTCGCCCATATTCGGCTCGACCGCAAACGGCATACCCGTCAGGTGCAGCGGCACCGAAAAATCGAGACCCAGCAGGTCGTGCAGGTCGTGTTCGGCCTGATGCAGTTGCCGTTGCGCGTCGCCGAGCTGGTTGTCGACCTCGGCGGCCGCATTCAAACCCGCGCTGGCGGAATCGTAAGTGAGATCGCCCGCATGCAGCGCCCTCGCGATCGCGACCTGCACGGGTGCAAGCGCGCCGTGTTCGCGCTGCAGCCGCGCAACGAGTCTGCGCAGGTAGTACACGCGGTCGAACAGCGTGCGCGCCTGCGCAATGGTTTGCCATTCGCTCCACAACAGGTCCAGGTCCACTTCGCGTGCGCCGGCCTGCGCCGATTCCACGCGCGCGGAGCGCGTGATCAAGTCGCCGAGGTCGAACGTCAGCCCGGCGGTGTAGGCGTTGGTCGTACCCTGCGGGTAGTGGCCGGTCGGGCGGTCGTGCTCGTAATTCAATTGCGGATCCGGCAGCAGGCCGGCGGCGTACGCCTGCGCGTGCGCCACGCCGGCCTTGTCGCGTTGGATCCGCAGTTGCGGGCTGTTGGCCACCGCCAGCATCGCAACTTCGGTGACATCGAGGCCGTTCGCCGGGTCGAACGTGTGGGCGCGCAGCGCCGCTGTCGGCATGGACGTTGCCGGCACGGCGATGTCCGCGATGCGCCGCGGCCCACGCCCGTTCCCGAGCGGCAGCGGATGGAAGGTGGCGCAGCCGCCGAGCGCGGCTGCGATCACGGGCACGACCAGCCATGCGGAAACGCGGCGCATGAGCGGCGAGCTTGGCGGGTGACGCTTAGGCGCCGCTTAGGGAAGCTCTGAACCGTCTGGCGCGCTTGGCAACTTGCGACGTTCTTAAGGAGTTTTGCGGCGAGGGTTGGCTGTTGCTGAAATCGCGATGTAAAGTATGCTTGACAAGGTGGACGCCCACCAGTACAGTCGCACTGTCAAGTTTGCTTGACAGTACGACGCAATGGATACCGGGGGAACCGCGATGATGGCGAGAATGGACGAATGGTCCGCACGACAGCGCTGGAGCGTCTGGCCGCTCGGCTGGGCGCTGTACGCGGGGGCGTTCTGGTTGTTGTTCTCGAGGGACCAACTTGCCGCGCGGATGGTCGCGCTGGTTGGATCTGTGCAGGCCTGCTGGTGCTGACCTATGCCTCCAGGGCCGTGCTGAACGAGCGGATGCGCAGCATCGATCGCCGGCAGTTGCACGTGGTGCTGCCGGCGTTTCTCGTGTACACGCTGCTGATGTTGTACGTGTTCCCGCGCGCGGCCCGCATCGCCACGCCCTGGTTGAAAGCGATGGTGGCGTTGTCGCCGACGCTGCCCTTGGCGTTCGTCGCCTGGGCGATGGTCCGTTACGTCGACCGCTGCGACGAACTGGAGCGGCGGCAGCACCTCGAAGCCGCGGGTATCTGCATGTCGCTGGGATTCCTGGGTGCGGCGAAGCTGATCGCGGTCAATGGCGTGTTCGTGCTGTTGATGGTGTTGCCGGCGCTGTGCGTCATGTACGGGCTGGCCTGCACCTGGTCGAAGTGGCGGAACCGTGCGCGATGAAAAACCGCGTTCGCGAATTGCGCGAGACGCGCGGCTGGTCGCAAGGTGAGTTGGCCGAGCACCTGGACGTGTCGCGGCAAACGGTCAACGCGATCGAAAACGGCAAGTACGATCCCAGCCTGCCGCTGGCGTTCAAGCTGGCGCGGCTGTTCAAGCAGCGCATCGAATCGATGTTCGAACCGGATGAGGGACGCTGATGAAGATGAATGCGCGCATGATCATGCGCATCGTTGCACTCGTGATCGTGGCAGGTGCGCTTGGCTGGCAGTGGTGGGGCAAGCACCACGCGCGGAATGCTTCCGCTGGCGCCGGCACAGACGTCAAGGTTCCGGCGTCCGCGGTTTCGGCGCCTGCATCGGCCAAGCCGGTCAAGCCCGCGCCGCCGGCAACCATGAAGATGGGCAGGCTCACGCTGACCGCGTGCGAGTTGAAACAGTCCAACTCCTCCGCAACGACGCCCGCGTTCTGCGCGAAATTCCCGGTGCCGGAAAATCGCGCCGATCCCCGATCACGCAGGATCGATCTCAAGCTCGCCATCCTGAAAAGCGATTCCACGGTGCCGGACAAGGATCTGGTGGTGTATCTCGCCGGCGGGCCCGGCCAGTCGGCCATCCAGACCTATCCCGAACTTGCGCCGGCCTTCGCGCCGCTGCTGAAACACCATGACGTGCTGCTGCTGGACCAGCGCGGCACCGGTGGTTCGAATCCGCTCGACTGCCCGGTCGTCGAAAAACAGATGAAGCAGCTCGGCGCGTCCGACCTGACGCTCGCGCAGCGCGTCGAACAGGTAAACAAGTGCGCCAGCGAGGTCGAGAAGAAATCCGATCCCCGCCACTACACCACCACCGACGCCATCGCGGATCTCGAAGCGGTGCGCGAAGCGCTGGGCGCGACGAAGCTGAACCTGATTGGCGTGTCCTACGGCACGCGCGTGGTCCAGCACTATGCTGCTGCGCATCCCGAGGCGGTGCGCAGCATCGTGCTGGACGGCGTGGTGCCCAACCAGATGGTGGTCGGCGAAACCTTTGCCGAGGCGCTGGAAGGTTCGTTGAAGCTGCAAAGCGCGGCTTGCAGCGAGACGCCGGCCTGCCGCCAGGCGTTCGGCGACTGGTACGCGACCCTGCAGCAACTGCACGCCACGCTGAAAGACGAGGCGCCGCAGCAAGTCACGTTCGACGACCCATACAGCTACAAGCCCGTCACCAAAACCCTGACCGCCGACAACCTGGTCGGTGTGGTGCGGATGTTTTCCTACAGCACGATCACCGCGGCACTGCTGCCGCTGGCGATCGACGAGGCCGCGCGCGGCAATTACGCGCCGTTGATGGGGCAATCCAAACTCCTGAGCGGCGACCTTTCCGAATCGATGCAGGGCGGCATGCAGTTGTCGGTGATCTGCACCGAGGATGCGCCCTTGATGAAGCCGCGCCCCCAGGACACGGACTTGTTGCTCGGCACCGAGCTGATCGATGGTCTGCTTGCGGAATGCAAGGTCTGGCCACACGACCCGATGCCGAAGGATTTCCACGCGCCGTTCAAGTCGTCGATCCCAACCCTGCTGATTTCGGGTGAACGCGATCCGGTCACGCCACCCGGGTACGCCGACGAGGTGTTGAAGGGGCTGTCGAACGGGCGTTCGCTGGTGGTGAAGGGCCTCGGCCACGCCGAACCCATGTACGCCGGCTGCATGCCCGACCTGGTGGACAAGTTCATCACCGGACTGGAACCGAAAAAGCTCGACGCGCATTGCCTCGACAAGATCGGGCCGATTCCCGCGTTCGTGAATTTCAACGGAGCTGCGCCATGATCGAAGTGGAAGACCTGCACAAGGCGTTCGGCCAGGTGAAAGCCGTCGACGGCGTCACCTTCACCGCCCGCGACGGCGAGATCACGGGTCTGCTCGGTCCGAACGGCGCCGGCAAGACCACCACCTTGCGGATGCTCTACACCCTGATGAAGCCCGATGCCGGGCAGGTGCTGGTGGATGGCATCGACGCGGCGGCCGATCCCGTCGCGGTGCGGCGCCGGCTGGGCGTGCTGCCCGATGCGCGCGGCCTGTACAAACGCCTGAGCGCGCGCGAGAACATCGAGTATTTTGCGCGCCTGCACGGCATCGAAACGCGGGTGATGCAGCAGCGGCGCGACAGCCTGGTCGATGCGCTGGACATGCACGACATCCTGGATCGCCGTACCGAGGGCTTTTCGCAGGGCCAGCGGGTGAAGACCGCGATCGCGCGCGCGCTGGTCCACGATCCGAAGAACGTGATCCTGGACGAGCCCACCAACGGTCTCGATGTGATGGCCACGCGCGGCCTGCGCGCCTTCATCCGCAAGCTCAAGGCCGAGGGCCGCTGCGTGCTGTTCTCCAGCCACATCATGCAGGAGGTCGCGATGTTGTGCGACCGCATCGTGGTGATCGCGTCCGGGCGCGTGGTGGCCGATGAATCGCCCGACGCACTGCGCGCGCAGACCGGCGAAGCCAACCTCGAGGATGCATTCGTGAAACTGATCGGCAGCGAAGAAGGATTGGCGGCATGAATCCGACCAGCTACAAGAATTTGCGTCAATCGGAGTGTGCCGCATGAATGCGACGCTGACGGTGTGGTGGAAGGAAGTCCGCGAAAACCTGCGCGACAAGCGCACGGTGTTCAGCGCGCTGATCTACGGTCCGTTGATCGGGCCGGTCATGTTCGTGGTGCTGATGAACGTGCTGGTCGGCCACGAAATGAAAAAGGCGGAAGGGCCGTTGAAGGTGCCGGTAATCGGTGCCGAGCACGCGCCCAACCTGATCGGCGCCCTGAAGCAATGGGGCCTGGTGCCGCAGCCGCCGGTGGCCGACCCCGACAAGGCGGTGCGCGATCGCGATGCCGACGTGGTGATGCGCATCCCGGCCGATTACGGCAAGGCCTGGTCGAAGGGTGAGCCCGCGCAGGTGGACTTGATTTTCGATGCCTCGCAACAGGGCAGCAACACGCCGACCCAGCGCCTTGAAAACCTGCTGAAGCGTTACAGCCGCGAACAGGGCGCCTTGCGCCTGCTGGCGCGCGGCCTGTCGCCCAGCATCGCCGCACCCATTGTCGTCAGCGAACGCGACCAGTCCACGCCGCAATCGCGCGCGGGCATGTTCCTGAGCTTTTTGCCGTATTTCTTTGTGATCGCGGTTTACATCGGCGGCATGTATCTCGCGATCGACCTGACCGCCGGCGAGCGCGAACGCCAGTCGCTGGAACCGTTGTTCGCCAATCCCGTGGCACGCTGGCGGGTGCTGGTCGGCAAGCTCGGCGCGATCTGTTCGTTTTCGTTGGCGAGCCTGGTGCTGACGGCCGTCGGGTTTTCCATCGCGGGCCACGTGATGCCGGCCGAGAAACTGGGCATGACGTTCGACCTCGGCCCTGGATTCATCATCGATGCGATCCTGCTGGAACTGCCTCTGATCGCGCTGTTCGCGGTGCTCGAAACGCTGGTGGCCGCGTTCGCCAAGAGCTACCGCGAGGCGCAGACCTACCTCAGTTTCCTGATGATCATCCCGATCGTCCCGTCGATGCTGATGGGCTTCCTGCCGGTGAAGCCGGCGCACTGGATGTACGCGATCCCGCTGCTGGGCCAGCAGATCGGGATCAGCGACCTGTTGCGCGGCAATCCCGTGTCCGCGGGCGACATCGGGATCGCGCTGGTGTGCGGATTTGCGCTGGCGTTCGTGATCGGCGTCGGGACCGCGCTGGTTTACCGCAGTGAACGACTGGCGATTTCCGCCTGACGGAAAACAGCAAGCCTCATTGTCTCCTCCAGGACGGCGTGACGTGCTGCGCGTCGGCCGGGCACCGGTGCATCACGCTGCACTTCACCGGTTCCAAAAATAAAATGCCCCGAGAGCCAGGGGGGAGCTCTCGGGGCGGGCGATGCCAAATCTGGGGAGGGATTTGGCATCGGGGTTCGCTCAGGGAGGTGAGTGAACCGGGACGCCGTTGCGTGCGTCCGAAGCGTTAGATGGGGCCCGCTCCTGGAAGTTCAAATTCTTTTTTTGATTCGGTTCAGAGATCGTTCATCGCCGGATTGGCCATGACTAAAGTCATGGTTTGGACGTCCAAACGGCGAGTCGCGAACGTGCAGGGGTGGCCCGGCGCAAGCCACGGGACGGCTGCATCAGGGCCGTTGCAAAAACGGTTGCCATCAAAAAGCCAGAATTGTCGAAGGTTCGTCGAGCGCAGCGGATGTTTGTTGTCGCGCGCGGCGCGAGGATCGTTCCCCGTGCGGGAAGAAGGCAGGAGCGAGGTCGGCCGTGGCGACGGACGCAACACTCAATGGGCTTCGCCCCAGTTCGCGCCTTGCCCGATATCGACCAGCAGGGGCACGCCGAGTTCCGCCGCCCCCTGCATGCGCTGGCGCACGCCTTCGCGCACCGCCTCGACCGCGTCCGCCCGTACCTCGAACACCAGCTCGTCGTGCACCTGCATCAGCATGTGGGCGTCGTCACGTTTTTCTAACCATTGATCGATCGCCACCATTGCGCGCTTGATGATGTCGGCCGCAGTGCCCTGCATCGGCGCGTTGATCGCCGCGCGCTCGGCGCCGGCGCGTTGGGCCGCGTTGCGGGAACGCAGCGCTTCCAGATACAGCCGCCGTCCGAACAGGGTTTCCACGTAACCGTCACGGCGCGCCTGATCGCGGGTGGAATCCATGAACGCCTTCACCCCGGGATAACGCTGGAAGTAGCGTTGCACGTACTCCGCCGCTTCGCCGCGCGGGATGCCGAGGCGCTGGGCGAGCCCGTGCGCGCTCATGCCGTACATCAGCCCGAAGTTGATCATCTTGGCGACGCGGCGCTGCTCGAACGTGACCTCGTCGAGTGCGACGGCGAACACCTCGGCGGCGGTGGCGCGATGCACGTCCCGATCGTCCTGGAATGCACGGGTCAACCCCGGATCCCCGGACAGGGAAGCCATGATCCTGAGTTCGATCTGCGAGTAATCGGCTGCCAATACCCGCCAGCCTTCCGGCGCGATGAAGGCCTCGCGGATGCGTCGCCCCTCCTCGTTGCGCACCGGGATGTTCTGCAGGTTCGGGTCGGTGGACGAAAGCCGGCCAGTCGCGACCGCCGCCTGGTGATAGCAGGTGTGCACGCGGCCGGTGCGAGGGTTGACCATTTCCGGCAGCTTGTCGGTGTAGGTCGAACGCAATTTCGCCAGTTGCCGGTAGTCCAGGATCATCCGCGGCAATTCGTGCTGGTCGGCAATCGCTTCCAGCGCTTCCTCGTTGGTGGACGGCTGCCCGGTCGGCGTCCTCAACTTCGCCGGCAGACCCAGTTCGTCGAACAGCAGCGCCTGCAGTTGCTTGGGGGAATCGACGTTGAACTCGCGTCCAGCGATGTGTTGCATCCCGGTTTGCAATGCGTGCATGCGCTTGCCGAGTTGCTGGCTCTGACCGCGCAAGGCCGCGATGTCGATCAGTACCCCGCGCTGCTCCATCCGCGCCAGCACCGGCACCAGCGGCATCTCGATGTCGGTGAACAACTTCTTGAGGCTGGGCTGGGTTTGGAGTTGCGGCCACAGGGCCTGGTGCAGACGCAAGGTGACATCGGCGTCCTCGGCCGCGTACTTGCACGCGGTGTCCAGATCGACCTGCGAGAACGGGATCTGCTTGGCGCCCCTGCCGGCCACGTCCTCGTAATGGATGGTGTCATGATCCAGCCAGCGCTTGGCCAGCGTATCCATGTCGTGGCGGTTCGCGGTCGCGTTCAGCACGTAGGATTCCAGCATGGTGTCGAACGCGATGCCGTTCACGATGATTCCGTAATGCGACAGCACGTTGCAGTCGTACTTCGCGTGTTGGCCGACCTTGCAACGTGCGCTGTCTTCGAGAATCGGCTTCAACGCGGCCAGCACATCATCGAGTGCAAGCTGCTGCGGTGTGCCGGGGTAGTCGTGGCCGACCGGGATGTAACAGGCCTTGCCGGCCTCGACCGAAAATGAAAGCCCCACCAGGTGCGCCCGCATCGGGTCGAGCGAAGTGGTTTCGGTGTCGAACGCGATGAGCTCGGCGGTGCGCAGTTGCGTGAGCCAGGCGTCGAGTTGTTTGCGCGTGGTGATGAGTTCGTAGATGCCCGTGGAGGCATCCTCTTCGTCATCCCGGACGCCGCGAAGCGGCGATCCGGAACCCAGTGTCTTTCGATTCGTGAGTCCAAAGTCACTGGGTTCCGGGTTCAGCCCTGCGGGCTGTCCCGGAATGACGACGGATTTTGAATCGTTCCCTCCAGATTGCTTATCCAACTCCGCCAATGCCTGCCGAAATTCGTAGCGTGCATACAGTTCGCGCAACGCCTCCACGTCGCGCTCGCGCAATTTGAGGTCGCGCGGGCCCCCGGCAAGCTCGACATCGGTGCGGATCGTGGCGAGTTGCCGCGACAGCGGCAGTTGCGGCAGCGCCGCGCGCAGGTTTTCGCCGATCTTGCCGCCGACAGCTCCGGCGTTCGCCATCACCTCGTCCAGCGAACCGTACTCGGTCAACCATTTCGCTGCGGTCTTGGGACCGCACTTCACGACCCCTGGAATGTTGTCGATCGAATCGCCCATCAAGGCGAGGTAATCGACGATGCGTTCGGGCGGCACGCCGAATTTCCCGATCACCCCATCGCGATCGAGCTTCGAATGCGTCATGGTGTTGACCAGCGTCACGCCCGGGCGCACCAGTTGCGCGAAATCCTTGTCGCCGGTGGAGACCTCCACCTCGATGCCCTCGGCGGCGGCGCGCGTCGCCAGCGTGCCGATCACGTCGTCGGCTTCGACGTCCGGGACGCGCAAGATGGGAAATCCGAGCGCCTCGACGATTTTCATCATCGGCTCGACCTGCGTGCGGAGGTCATCCGGCATGGGCGGGCGATTGGCCTTGTAGGCGGGATAAAGTTCATCGCGGAACGTCGGACCCGGTGCATCGACCACGAACGCGGCGTAGTCCGGTTTCTCGCTCAGCGTCGCGCGCAGCATGTTGACTACGCCGAACAGCGCGCCGGTGGGTTCGCCCGCGGCGTTGCTGAGCGGCGGCAACGCGTGGAAAGCGCGGTACAGATAGCTGGAACCATCGATGAGCGTAAGCCTGATCATCCGCGGATTGTCGCATGCACGCCGAGCTCACGCGGCGCGTGTATGCTGGCGATGCAGACTGTCGCTACGGGAGAAGAGCCGTGAAAGCGCTTGTGTGGTTATCGGCCTGTGCGTTGCTGGTCGGCGTGCCTGCCGCGCAGGCGCAGCAGGTGCTGGCGGCCTCCTCGTCACCACCGCCGCCCGGTTCGGCCTTGCCGCCTCCCGGCATCAACGATCCGGGCGCGAAGCCGCAGTCGGTGCCGTTGCCCAGCACCGGCATTCCGCCATCGGTCGCACCCGCCGCGCGGCAGCAGGGCGGCAGCGGCGACAGCACCAATGTCAGCGTGCGCACCGACGCCAATGGCGACACCATAGAGGAATACCGTCGCAACGGCACCGTCTACATGGTGCGCATCACGCCCAGGAATGGCGTTACCCAGACCTACAAGGTCGACAGCTCCAACGGGAATCTGATGCACGACCCGAAACTGGGGCCGGTGTCGCCGGTGTATTACGACATCTATAAATGGGGCGGGCCCAGGAAGCCGGCCAGCAGCGCACCGCCGGCTCAGCCGTCCAGTTCCGGATAACGGCGGAAGATGCCGTCGTTGTTGAAGGGGATGCGCCGCGGCGAGGCCAAATAAGCTGCGATGGCGGGACGTGCGGCGATGCGGTCGTGCAGTTCAACGGTGAGCGGCAGCGCTGCTTCCAGTCGGCGCATGGCCCGGGGAAACGCGTAGCGCAGGCCTTCGATGGCTTGGAACAACGACAGGTCGGCGTATCCGATTGCGCTGCCGACGAGGCAGCGCTGCCGTCCGCGCCCGTTGTTTGCCAGCACCCGTTCGAACCAGCCGAGGAATTTCGGCAGGCGTTCGCGCCGCAAGTGCGCGCTGCGGCGTTTGGC
>DATCSF010000310.1:0-10420 GCA_036568625.1 Rhodanobacteraceae bacterium
CCCCTGCCCCTCTCCCGAGGGGAGAGGGGTTCAAAAAGCGCGCCCGCACCATGATCCCCCTCGCGCGCAAAACCCTGGTCCACGAATGGCGACGGTTCCTGCCGGCGATGCTGGCGGTGGCGTTCTCGGGGTTGCTGTTGCTGATGCAGGCTGCGCTGGTGTTCGGCATCTTCGGCGCCACCGCGGTCTACATCACCGCGTCCGACGCCGACCTGTGGGTGGGCTATCCCGGCACGCAGAGCATCGAACTCGGGCGTCCGGTCGCGCCGGTCGCGCGCACCGCACTGCTGACGGATTCCGGCGTCGCGCGGGCGGAGCCGTTCGCATGGGTGGACGGCGATTGGCGCGGGCCGGCCGGCACCGGCGGTGTCTCGGTGTTCGTGTCGGGCATCAGCACCGATGCGGACGGCATGATCTTTTCCGACGTGCTGACGCCCGCGCAACGCGCCTCGTTGAAGGAACCGTTCGCGGTGATCGTCGATCGCGCCGACCTGCCCAAGCTCGGCGTGCCGATCGGCGGGCAGGCGTTGATCAACGGCGACCTGGTGCGCATCGTCGGCGTCGCCAGTGGCATCCGTGCGCTGGGCGGCGTGAACGTGGTGGCCTCGCTGGCCACGGCGCGCGCGCTGGACAATGACACCGGTGGCACGGAAGTGGCTTATTACGTCGCGAAACTGAAACCGGGCGCGGATGCCGCGGCGGTCGCGGCGCGCATCGATGCCTCGGCACACGGCTATGCGGCGTGGACCGCATCGAGCTTCGCGCGGCGCGCGGTGCTCTACTGGATGTTCCAGACCGGCGCCGGCCTCGGCGTGATCTTCCTTGCCATCGTGGTGTTCATCGTGGGCGCGATCATCACCAGCCAGACCCTGATGGGCGCGATCGCCGGATCGGTGCGCGAGTACGCGACCCTGCACGCGCTGGGCGTCAGCCTTGGGTCGTTGCGCCGGGTGGTGCTGGAGCAGGCTGCGTGGATCGGCGTGTGCGGCTTGATCGCGGGCGTGTTGCTGAGCCTTGGGTTGATCGGCCTCGCCAAGCTTCAGGACGTGCCGGTGGAACTGAATCTGCCGGCGTGGATAGCGTGCGCGGCGCTGGTGATGGGCATTGCGCTGGTATCCGGCGTGGCTGCAGTGCGCGCCCTGCGGAGCGCCGACCCGGCGTTGCTGCTCAGATGAGCGCCCTGGTCGCCAGCGATTTGCACATGGGCTACACCAACGGCACGCTGCGCACGGAAATCCTGCGCGGCCTGTCGCTTTGCGTCGACGCCGGCCGGCTGACGCTGATCGCGGGCCCATCCGGCTGCGGCAAGAGCACGCTGCTGTCGATCCTGTCCGGCTTGCAGCGGCCGGATGCCGGCAGCGTGATCGCGTTGGGCGAGGACCTGTTTCGCGGCGACCGTCACGCCCGCGATCGCTTTCGCCTTCAGCACACCGGCTTCGTGTTCCAGGGGTTCAACCTGTTCCCGGCGCTCACCGCGCTGGAACAGGTGATGCTGCCGCTGGGTTACATGGGCGTGGACGATCGCGCCGCCGAAACGCGCGGGCGCGTGGCGCTGGATGAGGTCGGGTTGTCCGGGCGCATGCACCTGCTGCCGGCGGAACTGTCCGGCGGCGAAAAGCAGCGCGTCGCGATCGCACGCGCACTGGTCAAGCAGCCGCAACTGTTGTTTGCCGATGAGCCGACCAGCGCACTGGACGCCGCCAATGGCCAGATCGTGATCGACACCCTGCATCGCATCGCGCATGAACACGACACCACCGTGCTGTGCGTCAGCCACGATCCGCGTCTGGTGACACATGCGGATCGCGTGCTGGAAATGGAAGATGGCGCGATACTTGGCGATCGACGGATTCCGCACGACGATCCCGGGCCCCGCGAGGAGAACGCATCGTGAAGACACTCCACTGCGCCAGCCTCGCATTGGCCGTCACGGCATTCGCGCTGGGCGCCTGTTCCCCCGGCAACGGGCACGGTACTTCCGGCGCGCCGTCGCAGTCGTCGCAATGGCTGGCGGTCGCACGCGGCAAGGTGGCCGTCGAGGGCGGCATGGTGCTGGTCGCGGCGCGCACCGACGGCGTGGTCGAATCGGTTACCGTGAAACAGGGCGATGCGGTGAAGCGAGGCCAGACCCTGGCCACGTTGGACCCGCGCGCTGCAAGCATCGCCGTGGCGGCCGCCGAAGCGGGTGTCGCACAGGCCGGGGCGCAACTGGCGGAATTGCAGGTGTCCTTGAGGCAGGCCGAACAGCGCGCGCCGCGCATCGCCGCCGCCGCCAGGGCCGGCGCTGCGACCGGCGAAGCCGCCGATCAGGCGCGCGCCGCGGTCGCGTCGTTGCGGGCGAAGCAGGCGGCTGCCCGAGCCGAACGGGATGTTGCGCAACAAAAGCTCGCCGCTGCGCAGCTCCAGCTCGACTCGACCCGCTTGCGCGCGCCCGTGGCCGCAACCGTCGTGGCCCGACGCGTCGCGGTCGGACAATCGGTCTCCGCGGCGTCCGGCCAGCCGCTGTTCGAGCTGTTGCCCGACCGCCCGCGCGTCGTGCAGGCACAGCTCGACGTGGACGCAGCGGGTGCGATCCACCCCGGCATGCATGCGGAAGTGGTGCGCGATTCGGGAACCGGACCCACGTACCAGGCCACCGTGCTGTGGATCGGGCAGGTGCTGCAGCCGGCCGGGCTGACCCAGGATCCGCTGGAACGCGCGCTCGCCAATGACGTCGATTGCACGCTGGCACTGGCGCCGGTGAAGCAAGGGGCCGAGCCGCTCAGGATCGGGCAACGGGTGCTGGTGCGTTTTCCAAGTCGGCGCCCGTAAAGGATTTGTAGGTTGGGCTGAGCCGGCTCCATCGGCGAAGCCCAACCTACGCGCTGCGAGCAAAAGCAGCCCCCGAGCGGATTCGCCACAAGGGGCGATCCTGGGCGATCGCGTGGAAAGCATCCGGAAAGCATCGCGGGGGTAGAATCCCGCCCCTTCGCGGTGCCCCCGCTTCCCGAGAATCCCCGTGACCCGATGGAATGTCCTGTGCGACTTCGATGGCACCATCGCCGTCGAGGACGTGACGGACTCGCTGCTCGACCGCTTCGCGGCTCCCGAGTGGCAGGTGCTGGAGCGCGATTGGCGCGCGGGCAGGATCGGTTCGGCCGAATGCATGGCCGGGCAGGTCGCGCTGCTGGACGCCTCGCGCGAGGAGATCGATGAACACCTCGCGTCGATGCGCATCGATCCCGCGTTCCCGCAGTTCGTCGAGGCGGCCTTGAGCGCCGGCGCCACGTTGCGGGTGGTCAGCGATGGTCTCGATCATGCGATTCGCGCGATCCTGTCACGCTATCAGCTCGACGACCTGCCGGTGCTGGCCAATCGGCTGGTGCAGGCCGGCCCGCGCCGGTGGAAACTGGAGACGCCGTTTTCCGATCCGCACTGCCGGATCGGCAGCGGCCACTGCAAATGCGCCAGCGCGGTACGCGAACACAACCGTCATCACCGCGTACTGCTGATCGGCGATGGTGCTTCGGATTTCTGCGCCGCCGGTGAAGCCGATTACGTGTTCGCCAAGCATCGCCTGATCGAGCACTGCCGCCACGCGGCCATCCCGCATACCTCCATCGTCGGCTTCGCCGACGCGATCGGCCTGCTGCCCGCGCTGCTGGCCGGCAAGCTGCATACGCCCCGGCGTGTACTCGTACCTTTATGAGCGGCTCGGAAAGCCACGTCTCCCGCAACGCTTTCCAGGCTGCCCGATTCCTGCTCGGTAAGCGACTCGGATGAACGCATCGACCATGACGGCTGCAAAGGCAGGGGTTTCCGCGGGTGGCGCGCAACTTGCTGCTGGACTCGACACCTCGCGCAGCGCGCAATTGTTTGAAGCCGCCTGCCGCGCGATTCCGGGCGGCGTCAACAGCACCGCGCGCGCGACCTGGTCGGGCTGGACGCCGTATCCGCTGTTTGTGGAAAGCGGCGAGGGTTCCCGGCTGCGCGACGCGGACGGCAACGAATACATCGATTACCTGCTCGGGCTGGGGCCCATGCTGCTCGGCCACCGGCCGCCGCGCGTCACGCAGGCGGTGGTGGATTTCATCCAGCAGCGCGGCACCGTGTTCGCGCTGCCGACCGCGGACGAAGCCCGCCTCGCCGAAAAAATCATTGCCGCCGTGCCCAGCGTCGAGCAGGTGCGCCTGTGCAACACCGGCACCGAGGCCGTGCTGTACGCGACGCGCCTTGCGCGCGCCTTCACCGGCCGGCCGAAGCTCATCCGCTTCGAAGGCATGTACCACGGCTTCTCGGATCAGGTGTATTGGAGCAAGCATCCGGACATCGCCCGGGCCGGTCCCGACGACCGTCCGGTGCCGGTGCCACAGGGCCCAGGGCTGCCGCGCGGCGTGGAAAAGAACCTCGTCATCCTGCCGTGGAACGATGCGGACGCGCTGGCCGACACGATCAGGCGCGAAGGCGACTCGATCGCCGCGGTGATCACCGAGCCGGTGATGTGCAACACGGGTTGCATTCTTCCCCGGCCCGGTTATCTCGAGGCGATGCGCGAACTGACCACGCGGCACGGCATCGTGCTGCTGTTCGACGAAGTCATCACCGGCTTCCGCCTGGGCCTCGGCGGTGCGCAGGTACGCTTGGGCGTGCACCCGGACCTGTCGGTGTTTGCCAAGGGGCTGGGCGGCGGCTTTCCGGTCGCGGCCTGCGGCGGGCGCGCCGACATCATGGCGCTGGTCGCCGACGGCACGGTGTCGATGGCCGGCACCTACAACGCGAATGGCATCGCGATCGCTGCGGCCAATGCGGCGCTGGACGAACTGGCGACGCCGGGTTTGTTCGAAAAACTCGACGCGGTTGCCGACGAGCTGCGTCTGGGGCTGGACCGGGTCTTGCATGAAGCGGGCTTGCCCGCGTACGTGGTGGGTCTGGGCCCGCTGATGCAGGTGTGGTTTGCGAGGGAGGAAATCCACAACTACCGCGATGCCGAGCGCCACGCCGACCAGAACCTGTTCCGCAAGTGGTGGCAAGGCATGCTTAGCCGCGGCGTGCTGTTCCATCCCGGGGCTTACGAGAACCTGTTTGTGTCAACCGCGCATACGCACGAAGACGTCATGCAGACGCTCGCCGCGGCTAAAGAGATTACCGCCGGTCTCGCGCGCAACGTTTGAGCGCCGGGTTCTTGGGAAGCTCCGATTCTGTTCGTCATCCCGGAATACTCGCGCCATCCATGGCGCTCGCGCTACGCGCCGCCTTCGGCGTTCGGGTTTGCAATCCCGCAAACGCAGTCGCGAAGCGATATCCGGACTGCGGAGGCAGGATGCCGGAGCGAACATCGGCGCAGCCGATGGCCCGAAGGGCAAGCCGCAGGATGCGGCGCGTCACCCAGTGCCTTTGCATTTCGGTGCGTTGCGCGAAAGTCACTGGGTCCCGGCTTGCGCCGGGATCACGGGTATTGGGTTGATCGGAGATTCCCTTGCGCGCGCATCGAGCGTGCAATGGCGGAGTCCGCGAATCGCTGCGAAAATGCTTCGATGATGTTGGGCTTCCGCCGATGAAGCCGACGTCAGCCCAACCTGCCGAGCTGTGAGCCATGAGTATGTTCCGATTTACGCAGGTCAATGTCTTTTCGGCCGATCCGTTGAGCGGCAATCCGCTCGCGGTGGTGCATGCTGCCGAGGGACTGAGCGACGCGAGGATGGCCGCGTTTGCCCGTTGGACCAATCTTTCGGAAACGACTTTCCTGCTGCCCGCAACCGATCCGGGTGCGGATTACCTTGTGCGTATCTTCACGCCCGTCGGCGAACTGCCCTTCGCTGGCCATCCGACCCTCGGTTCTTGCCATGCCTGGCTGGCTGCGGGTGGAAAGCCGCGTACGCCGGGCGTCGTATCGCAGCAATGCGGCGTCGGCATCGTGCGGATTCGCGCCGGTGGCTCACGGCTCGAATTTGCCGCGCCGCCGCTGCGCCGCACCGGCGCGCTGGAGCCTGACGTGCTAGCGAAGATCACCCAGGCACTCGGCATTCCGTCGGCCGAAATCGTCCATCACCAATGGGTCGACAACGGTCCGGGCTGGTGTGCGGTGATGCTCCGTTCCGCGCAGCAGGTGCTTTCACTCAAACCCGACTGGGCTTTGCTCAGGCCGCTGAAATTGGGAGTAGTGGGGCCCCATGACGCAGGTCACGACGCCGCTTTCGAGGTCCGTGCGTTCGTCGGCAGCGGTGGCTACGAAGATCCCGTCACCGGAAGCCTCAACGCGAGCCTTGCGCAGTGGCTCATGCGCGAGGGACTCGCGAAAACTTCCTATGTTGCGGCCCAGGGAACCGCGCTGCAGCGCGCCGGCCGCGTCCATTTGCGCATGGACCAGGATCAGGTCTGGGTGGGAGGCGACGTCGTGGATGTCATTCGTGGCGAGGTTTCGCTGTAGACGCGACGGGGAGGCCTGGACCCGCCAAACCCGCAGGCGATGTCGTCCCCGTACGGGTTACATCGAAACGCCAAGCCCGTACGGATCGTCCTGCGGCAGGTCGGTGCCGGTGGCGCCTTCGGCAAGGCGGATCTTCAGCGCGAGGCCGTCGCGCGAGTCGGCTTTCGACAGCGCCTCTTCCAGGTCGATCGTGCCTTCCTTGTACAACTTGAATAACGACTGGTCGAAGGTCTGCATGCCTTCTTCCAGGCTGCGCTCCATTGCCAGCTTGATCTCGTGCACTTCGCCGCGGCGCAGCAGGTCGCGGATGTGCGGGGTGTTGATCAGCACCTCGACCGCGGGGCGGCGGCGGCCGTCCTTGCCGACCACCAGGCGCTGCGAAATGATGGCTTTCAGGTTCAGCGCCAGGTTCATCAGGATGTTCTTGTGCGCGGCCTCGGGGAAGAAATTGAGGATGCGCTCGATGGTCTGGTCGGCGTTGTTGGAGTGCAGCGTCGCAAGGCAGATGTGGCCGGTTTCGGAGAATCCGATCGCAGCGTCCATGGTATTGGTATCGCGGATCTCGCCGATCAGGATCACGTCCGGCGCTTCGCGCATCGCGTTCTTCAGCGCCTCGTGATAGCTGTGGGTATCGAGGCCCACCTCGCGCTGGTTGACGATGGATTTCTTGTGCTTGTGCAGGAACTCGATCGGGTCTTCGACGGTGAGGATGTGGCCGGCCGCGTTGGTGTTGCGGTAGTCGATCATCGACGCCAGCGTGGTGGATTTGCCCGAGCCCGTCGCGCCGACGACCAGGATCAGGCCGCGCGGTTCCATGATCAGCTTCTTGTAGATCTGCGGCAGCAGCAGTTCCTCGATCGACGGAATGTCGCTCTTGATCGCGCGGATCACCAGCGCGACCTCGCCGCGCTGCTTGAACACGTTCACGCGGAAGCGGCCGACGTCCTTCACCGCCAGCGCCATGTTGTACTCGAGTTCGCGTTCGAACTTGGGCACCGAGCCCTCGTCCATCAGCGAGTACGCGATCTTCTTCACCATGCCCGACGGCAGCGGCGAAGTGCCGAGCGCCGCCAGCCGGCCCTCGATCTTGATGTGCACGGGCGTGCCGGTGCTGAGGAACATGTCCGATGCACCGCGATCCATCATCAGCTTGAGGAAGTATCCGATGTCCATTGTCGATCCCCGGTCAGGAAGCCCCATGCCCGCCGCCCGCGCGGCGTTGCAAAGCCGAAATGGTACGCCGACAATGCGCCGATGCATCCCGGAATGTTGTTTATGACACGCACGCGGCGAAAAATCCATGACCTCCGCCTGCTCGGCCTGGCCGTGCTGGTGGCCTCGCTGGCCGGATGCGCCACGGCGCCCCCGCCGATCCAGATGATGGATCGCGCACAGGCAGAGATCCGCGCGGCCCGCAGTGCGGGTGCGGCGACCACCGCGCCGGAAGCCCTGGCCGAGGCCGAACGCCGGCTCGCGGCCGCGCAGCAGTTCAGCGTCAACAACAACAACGGCAAGGCCGCCGACAAGGCCGCGGAAGCCGAAGCCGCCGCCGCCACTGCACGGGCCCGCGCTGATGCCACGCGGCTGGATCGGCAGATCGAGCAGCAGACCCAGGTGAACGCGGGGCTGCAGGCCGACCTCGAACGTCGCCAGGCCGCGGCTGCGGCCGCGCAGCAAAACGTTTCCGCGCCACCCGCGTCGGGGTCGTCGGCGGGCGGGGTCGCGCCGGTGACGCTGCCTCCCATCCAGCTCGGGCAGCCGGCGCCGGGTTCCAGCGCCGGTCAGCCTGCACCGGCCAGCACCGATGGCCAACCGGGAGTGTATCCATGAGAACCGGGGGGGAACCCATGAAGCGTGCGATCGCCACCGCGACGGTGCTCGCGGTATTGACCTTCGGCCTGAGCCTGTCGCCCGCGCATGCCGCCTCCAAGCAGGATGCCGACGTGGCGCGGCTCTCGGCACAACTGGAGCAATTGAGCGTCGATCCCGAGCTTGGCCAGTACGCGATCGCCCAGCAGACCCTTGCCCGCAACGCGATCGCGGAATTGCAGAATGCCGGCCGCAGCGAACGCGAGCATGCGCTGTTCATGGCCGAGCAGCGTTTGGCGTTGGCGCAGGCTTCGGCGAAAGCGGATGCCGATCGCGCCAAGCTCGAGGACCTCCAACGCGAGCACGACCAGATCATGCTGCAAGCGAGCCAGGCCGATGCCGCCGCCGCGCGCGCGGAGTTGGCGCGCCAGCGTCTGCAGTACGAGGCCGCCGTCCAGCAGGCGCAGATGCTGCAGGAGCAAGGCGCGCAGGCGACCCAACAGGCCCAGCAGGCGCAGGCCGAAGCGGAACAGGCGAAAAGGCTGGCCGCGGCCCAGGCTCGCGCGGCTTCGTTGGCGCGCAAGGAGGCCCGCCTGGCCGAAGCCGCCACCCAGGCCTTGCAGGGCAGTGGCAGCAACGCATCGGCGGCTAGCGGTCAAGCCGCCAGCCAGCGTCTTTCTTCGGCCTCGTTCGCATCGGGGTCCGGCGACCTGACCGCTTCGGGGCGCCGCCGCGTGGCGGATTTCGCGCGTGCACACTCGAGCCAACGCATCATCGTCCAGCCGCGCGCGTCCAGTCGCGACAAGGTCCTCGCAGGCCGGCGCGCCGTGGCGGTGCAGGCGGCGCTGGTAGCCGCGGGTGCCTCGAACGTGACGGTATGGAAGGTGTCGCAGGCGAGCGACGGTATCGCGGTGGAAATCCGCACCGACCAATAGCGCGATCGTGGCGGCCTCAAGGGCGATCGGCGATTGGACTTGCATTATGCCGCGCGGGGGGAAACGGGCTTGCGTGAAGGCGGCAGGTGCGCGTCCGAGTCGTGCATGACATGGTCGGGCCGTTGTTATGCAAGTCGTTGTTTAAGATGATCATTTCGCGACAGGCAAGGCTACGTGAATAACCCGCTTGGCCGGGTTGCCAAGCCCCTTCGGTCGGAGTAGGGTCAACCTCGAGGTCGGCCCCTTGCCGGCCCCGAGGCGCCATCTGCATGAACCTCCGTTTTTTAAGTCTCCACGCCCCGCAGCCGCGGCGCGTGGATGTGGTTTCGTGCGCGCCACCATCCATCAAGCGTTGCCCACGCAAGAGGAGGCTGCTCATGTTCGAACACCAGCAGAAAGACCATATAGACGCCGTGATGAAGGCGAATCCCGAGTTCCGCCGCCTTTATCAGTATCACCGCGAGCTGGACAGCAAAGTCCGCGATGCGGAACTCGGCGTACTGCCGATGCACGACAATGAACTGATCGGCATGAAAAAGGAAAAGCTGCAACTGAAGGACCGCCTGACCCGAATGTGGAGCCAGATGGGGCACGCCTGAGCGCTGCACGAATCCGAAGAATCCCCGCCGGCCCGCCATGCGCGGGCCGGTTCGTTTTGGTTTGCGATTTGTCCCTGATTGCTGCTTTGTCGGACGTGCTGATCGGAAATGGCCCGTTCTTGCCGTCTCGCACCAAACGACTTTCCAAGCCTGAATCATCATGACAGCCGCTCCGCAGGGAACTTTGAAATCGGTGCGGGCGCGGCGACAATCGCCCAGCCATGCCGATTTCCACGTCAGTCGTCCTGTGCACCTACAACGGCGCCCGCTTCATCGAGGCGCAGTGGAACAGCCTGCTCGCGCAATCGCATCTGCCGGACGAGATCGTCGTGCGCGACGATGGATCCCGCGACGGTACGTTGGCGCTCCTGAATTCATTGCATCGCCGCGCCGAAGGCGATGGTGTTCGGGTTCGCCTTGCGCGCAATCCCCGCAACCTCGGCTATGCCGCCAATTTCGAAGCGGCGCTGCGGGATGCCTCAGGCGACGTGCTTTTCCTGTGTGACCAGGACGATATTTGGCACCCCGACAAATTGGCTGCTCTGGTGGCCCAGTTCGAAAAGCGGCCCGGCTTGCTGCTGTCGTGCAGCAACGCGCGTCGGATCGACACGGCGGGTACCTCTTTGCATCGATCGCTCTTCGATGTGCTGAAAGTCTCGCGCAGCGAATTG
>DATCSF010000311.1:0-5362 GCA_036568625.1 Rhodanobacteraceae bacterium
GCCTAACGCCCGAAGTAAGCGGCCGCGGAACGCGGTCCGCTTGACTGAGTTGTTAGGCGGCGGTGCCCGCAGGTTGCCCACGCCGTTGAACGAAGCGACGCCGCCCACGCTATAAATGTAGCAAACGCGACGCGCCGAACGCTGGCAACGATGCTGGCCGAAGCACAAAAGACCTTGCCGCAAGCCGAACGCGTGACGGCCGCGCCGATGCGGGCCGAAGCTGCTCTGGTGCTGATGCGAGCCGCACACTGCACGTTGCGACGCCCCCAACTGAAATGAAAATTGCTACACCGACCGCCTAACGCCCGAGGTAACCGGCGCAAAGACCGCGTAGCGGGATTTGCGTCCGGTTGACCGAGTTGTTAGGCATGCTCACGACGACCAGCAGCAAAGCGGACTACCGAACACGCCGTGAGCGCCAAGATGCGCCGTGTCGACGCCCCAAAAACAGTAGAAGCGATCATGCTCGCGATGGTAAACCAACCAATACCCAGCACTATGCGCGAGGCACAGCCCATTGATTGTGGAGCCAACCGGAATGTCAGGAAACCCGGGCTCTTGCACTGTTGCACTGACCTCGAATGGCTCGCATAAGTGGGAACGAATGTCGCTTCTAAGCCCCTCGAAATATGAAGTCTCATCGACGCCGCTGTTCACATACACGTCCGATGTTTCAGACAGTGCGCTTTCGAGTATTTCAGTTGGCGAAGTAGTTTGTTGCATGCCTAACGCCAAGTAGACCCCTCATCGGGGCGTATGCATTTATGCTCCAACGCTGGTGCGGCGACGTCAAGCAGGAGAATCCTACATCCATTCATTGATTTGGCTGACAGACCATGCGCCCGGCTGGTGGCATGGTGGGGTGCATATCGCACACCGCACGCGATCATCATGGGCAAATACCCCGAAAACGATGATATGCACCCTCGCGGCGAGCGCTCGCCACGGCTGCTGGACGAGGTGCGGCGGGTGTTGCGGGTCAAGCATTACGGTCTGCGCACGGAGAAGGTCTATGTCGACTGGACCCGGCGCTTTGTCCTGGCGAACGGCAAACGCCATCCGCGCGACATGGGCGCCGTGGAGATTGAGCGCTTTTTGTCCCGCCTGGCGGTGGTGGGGCGCGTCTCGGCGAGCACTCAGAACCAGGCGCTTTCGGCACTGCTGTTCCTTTACCGCGAGGTATTGGGCATTGAATTGCCGTGGCTCGACAAGGTCACCCGAGCCAAACGCCCTCGACGCGTACCGGTCGTGCTGTCGCGTGACGAGGTGGTTCGGATCCTGGCGACAATGGACGGGCGCCCCCAGTTGCTCGCAAGCCTGTTGTACGGAACCGGCATGCGCTTGATGGAAGGCTTGCGGCTACGGGTGAAGGACCTGGATTTTGGCCGCGGCGAGATCACGGTACGCGACGGCAAGGGCGGCAAGGATCGGCACACGGTGCTGCCGCGCAAACTGGTCGAACCGCTGCAGCGCGAGGTCGAGCGCGCGCGGGCCTTGCACCAGCTCGATCTGCAGGACGGCTTCGGCGAGGTGTGGTTGCCGTTCGCGCTTGCGCGCAAATACCCGAACGCAGCACGCGAATTCGGCTGGCAGTACGTTTTTCCGGCATCCCGACGCTCACGCGATCCGCGCGATGGACAGGAACGCAGGCACCACTTCGACGATGCAATCCTGTCGCGCGCCTTGAAACGGGCGTGCCGGGAGGCGGCCATCGTGAAGCCGGTGAGCGCGCATACCTTGCGGCACTCCTTCGCCACGCATCTGCTGGAAGCCGGCAGCGACATTCGCACGGTGCAGGAGCTGCTCGGCCACAAGGACGTCAAGACCACCCAAATCTATACGCACGTATTGAACCGCGGCGGTCATGGGGTATTGAGCCCGCTGGATCGGTGACGCACGCTTTGGTGGGCTTGGTGTCAGCGCCGCACCTGCGATGGATCGACCACCTTCATTTCGGGCTTGCCGCGATATGACGTGATCTTCCCCGTCACGCACAGGTGACCCGTCCAGGCTTCCGGCGGCGGCACGAATTTCGCGCGGTAATCGCCGAAGATGACGATCGTGAAAACCTGTTTGGGATACGGCTTGTCGAGATTGACGAAGGTCGGCTGGCCATCGCCGGTTTCGGCGTAATGGCTGCTTGCGATCCTGCCGCATACCGTCGCGGTTTCCCCGACGTGCCGCGCGGCCTGCTCCGGCGAAAGTCCCTCGTCGGCCGACGATGTACATGCGCTCAAAAGGACGACCATCAGGATGCCGGTTAGAAGGACCTTCGCCTGCATGGCTCCGCCTGCGAATCGGGTTACGCTGCGCAAGCATAGACGATAGCGCACCGAGGTCGCGGCTCACCTTCCGGCTGCTTTCGACGTTTGTGTTTGCCATCCTGCAAACGCAGTCCGGCCACCCCCGGAACGGCTTGGGACCTGAACGTTGTCGAGCCTGCGCCGGAGCAGCGGCTGCGCCGAAGCGTTACGCCCGCGTACACTTGCGCAACTTTTCGCATGAAGCGCAGCGCCCATGCACGATTTTTTCCGCGTGGTCATCCTCGGCATCATCGAGGGCATCACCGAATTCCTGCCGATCTCCTCGACCGGGCACCTGTTGATCGCCGAGCACTGGCTGGGCGCGCGTTCGGACCTGTTCAACGTCGGCATCCAGGCGGGCGCGATCCTGGCGATCACGCTGGTGTACTGGCAACGCATCTGGCAGTTGCTGACGCGCTGGCACGATCCGGACAACCGCGACTATCTCTTCAAGCTGGTCGTCGCGTTCCTGATCACCGCGGTGCTCGGCTTCATCGCGGTGAAACTCGGTTTTACGCTGCCGGAAACGGTGACGCCGATCGCATGGGCACTGATCATCGGCGGCATCTGGATGATCGGTGCGGAACAAATCGCCGCGCGCATGCCCGACCGCGTCAGGGTTACCTGGCCGGTGGCGATCCTGGTCGGCATCGCGCAAATGATCGCGGGAATATTCCCGGGCACCTCGCGCTCGAGCGCGACGATTTTCGCGGCGCTGCTGTTCGGCACCAGCAATCGCCCGGCGGCGACCGAGTTCGCGTTCCTGGTCGGCATCCCGACGATGTACGCGGCCACCGGCTACGAACTCCTGAAGGTGCTGCAGCACGGCGGCGCGGCGCACGAGGACTGGAGCGCGCTCGTCATCGGCTTCATCGTGTCGCTGATCGTCGCGTTCATCGCGGTGAAATGGCTGCTGCGCTACATCCGCACGCACCGCTTCACCGCGTTCGCGATCTACCGCATTGCGCTGGGCGTGGCGTTGCTGGTCGCGGTCGGGACGGGCTTCATGCAAAACGGCGAGCGGTCCGCCAAACCGCCGGACGCGGTGCCAACCGCGGCACAGGTCGCGCCGGCGCATCCCTGAAGCGGCGCGTGGATCAGTGGTCGACGGGCTTGCCGGCCGCGAGCCACGCCTTGAAGCCGCCGTCCAGGTGCGCGACGTCGGTGTAGCCGAGCTGTCGCAGGGTCGCCGCCGCCAACGCCGACCGACCGCCCGAAGCGCAATGCAGGATCACGCGGCGGTTGGGGTCGAGTTCGGGCTTGTGGTACGGGCTGGCCGGATCGGCGTAGAACTCCAGCATCCCGCGCGACGCGTGCACGGCGCCGGGAATGACGCCGTTCGCGAGCTCGTTGGCGTCGCGCACGTCTACCAGCAACGCGCCCGCCGCGACCTCGGCCTGCACCTGGTCGGGGCTGAGGTTTTCGACCGTGGCCTTGGCCTCGGCGACCAGTTGTGATGCGGTTTTCGTGTTCATGGGCTGGGCCGCCTGGCCATTAATTCGAAATCCTCTTTCTTCGGCGGAGGGCTTCGCCGGGCGCCGTCGTCAATCCTTCGGCGGCGCAGCCACTTTCGCGGTCCGGTTGAAATCGCCGATGCCGCCCACCAGCAACGCGACGGCTTCGCGCTCGGCCTCGGTGAGGTCGGGGTGCCACGAATCCAGGATCATCACCGCGCGCACCTTGTCGCTGCGGTTCCACGCCTCGTGCTCGAAGGTGTCGTCGAAGGTGACGCAGCGGCCTTCCTGCCACGCGTGTTCGACGCCGCCCACGCTGATCGCGCAATCTTCCGGGATGATCAAAGGCAAATGGGTGACGAGACGGGTGTTGGTGACGCCATGGTGTTTCAGGATGTGCGAGCCCGGCGTCAGGATCGAGAACAACACTTCCGGCGCGTGCTCGCGGATGTGCACCAGCGGCAGCGTGTCCAGGATCGCGGTGGTGCGCGGGCAGCGCCGCGCGTTCTGCTCGAACACCTCGCCGTGGCGATGGAAGAAGAACGAATTCCACTGCGCCTCGCCGCGGACGCCCGCCAGCAGGTTCTGTTCCTGCAGCAGCCTGTTGTCGTTGGTGCCGAGGAACGGTTCGACGCCGATCGGCTGGTCCAGCACGCCGCGCAGTTCCTCGCGGATCGTCTCGGTGTGCTTCTCGAGCTCCGCGTGCCACGGGAACAACTCACGCGGGTAGTACGGCTGCGCCGTGAGGCCCGGCACGTAAAAGAATTTGCAGAATTGGTGCGGATCGGGGTAATTGGCCGGCCGATCGCCCAGATAAATCTCCAGCCCCTGCTCGACGCGCGTCAACGATGTCGCACCGTGCTTGTCGCGCAAGGGTTGCAGCAGCTCCATGAGGATGCGCTTGCGGTGCGTTTCGACAAACGCGATCGCATGCTTCACCGCCGCGCGCAGGCCCGGCGGCGTGGTCATGTCGTTGCGCCACTTGCCGCGGCTCTGCGCCGCCGCCAGCGCGCCGAAATACTCGGCGGTGGCCTCGTCCACGCGATCCAGTTGCTCGAGCGCCGCGCCACGGTGCAGGCGCGCAGCGAAATGCATCGGTTCCAGCCCCAGCGCGCGATCGAACGCATCCAGCGCATCGCCGCCGCGATGCTGCGCCAGGTGCGCGATGCCAAGGTTCTTCCAGATTTCGGGTTCGGTCGGGTTCACGCGCGCGGCGTGTTCCAGTTCGCGCTGCGCCGACGCGAAATCGCCGCGCGCAAGCGCGCACATCGCGACGAAGTTCAGCGCCTCCGGGGTGTCCGGTGCGGTTTTCAGGATGTCGCGATAAACCGCCTCGGCGTCCGCAATGCGATGTTGTGCCGCGTGCGCGCGGGCCTGGTTGATGCGCGCCTCGTCGGCCTGTACGGCTTGCGTGTTCATGCCGCATAGTTTGCCGCGTTCGCATTGCGCGCGCTTGATCCGGCGCAAAACGCGCTGGTGCGCTCACGCGCGACCAAGACCTGTTTGGTAGCGCGGGTGCAACCCGTCATGCGCCCGCCCTGCACGCCGCGGGCGCGTCCTGCGCGCGGAATCCAGACAAGGATGTCAGTGACACCGGTTGGAACC
>DATCSF010000312.1:0-3808 GCA_036568625.1 Rhodanobacteraceae bacterium
GTGCTGATGGGGGCGGACTGGTGCGGCCCCACGCCGGAACCCTACCCCGGCATCCACGGCAACGCGGTGTCGATCATGGTCGATACGCCGGATGAAGCCGAACGCGTGTTCAAGGCGCTGAGCGAAGGCGGCAAGGTGACGATGCCGATCGCGGAGACGTCGTGGGCGTTGCGCTTCGGGATGTTCACCGACCGCTTCGGCGCAAACTGGATGGTGAACTGCAACCGGCCGCAATGAGGCTGGGCGAAGCCAACGCCGATCATCCAGCCACTGATGCGGGTGTCGATTCGGAGCCGTGTTGTTCGTCATTCACGATCGCGCAAATTTGCGCCCCGTCCCGGAGATTCCACGATGCGCATTGCCGTGTTCGCATTGTTGTTGGCCAGCGGTGGCGCCGCGGCCGCGCCGATCCATTTCACCATCGATCCCGACCACACCTACCCGAGTTTCGCCGCCGATCACATGGGCCTCTCGACCTGGCGCGGCAAGTTCGACCACAGCAGCGGCACGATTACGCTGGACCGCGCGAAACACACGGGCACGGTCCACATCGTGACGCGCGTCGACAGCATCAATTTCGGCAACCCGCCCTTGACGCAGATGGTGCTGCGCGACGCGATTCCTGCGCCGTTGTGCAAGACCGAGTGCACGTTCTTCGATGCCGCGAAGTACCCAACGGCCACCTATGACGGCACGCTCGCGGATTTCGTGGACGGTGCACCCACACGCGTGATCGGGAAACTGACGCTGCGCGGCGTCACGCGGCCGCTTGATCTCAAGATCGAGCACTTCAAGTGCATGCCCGACATGATGGTGAAACCGCGCGAACGCTGCGGGGCGGACGCTTCGGCCACCTTCGACCGCGCCGACTTCGGGATCGATGCCGGCAAGTCGTTCGGCATGGACATGAAAGTAAGCCTGCAGATCCAGGTCGAGGCGGTGCAGGACAAGTAATCACGTGCCGTGCATCCACGCCGATTCGGCGCTACCCTGAAGCCCTTCTGGAGAATCGGGGAACCTCGTCATGCCCATGCACCGCCCGTTGCTGGCCGGATGTCTAATTGCGGTACTTGCTGTGCCACCCGCCCTCGCGGAAACCACGGCACAAGCCATGCCGGAAACCATGGACATGCTGCACCACGCCATCGCCACGCAGACGGTGGAGGGCAAGGACCAGGTGCCGGCTTTCGCGCAATACCTCGCCGGCAAGCTTGAATCAGCGGGTTTCCCCAGGTCCGACATCGAGATCATTCCGGTCGAGCACACCGCCGCGCTGGTCGTGCATTACCGCGGCAGCGACAAGAATCTGAAGCCCATCCTGCTCTCCGCACACATGGACGTGGTGGCCGCCAATCCGAAGGACTGGCAGCGCGATCCGTTCAAGCTGATCGAAGAGAACGGGTACTTGTACGGCCGCGGCGTGGCCGACATGAAGACCAATGTCATCGCATTGATCGAAACGATGATGCGCCTCAAGCGCGAACACTTCGTGCCGAGCCGCGAAATGATCCTGGTGTTTTCCGGCGACGAGGAGACCGACATGGCCTCCACCCGCGAACTCGCCAAGCGGTATCACAACGCCGAATTCCTGCTCAATGCCGATGCCGGCGGCGGCACCTACGACGCGCACTACAAGCCCGTCGTCTATGAAATCCAGGCGGCCGAAAAAACCTATGCCGATTTCCGGTTGACCGTGACCTCGCCGGGCGGCCACTCCAGCGAACCCGATGCGCCGAAGAACGCAATCTATCGATTGGCCAAGGCACTCGAGAAAATCGCAGCCTATCAATTCCCGGTGCAGCACAACGACATCACGCTGGCCTCCCTGAAGGCCACCGGCGAGCACAGCAGCGGCCCGATCGCGGAAGCGATGCGCGCGTTCGCCGCCAATCCGGCCGACCCGAAGGCTGCCGCGGCGCTTTCGGCCGATCCGGCCTACGTCGGACAGATCCGCACCACCTGCATCGCCACCATGCTGGATGGCGGCCATGCCCTGAACGCGTTGCCGCAACGCGCCGATGCCAACATCAATTGCCGCATCTTTCCGGGCGTGCATGTAGCCTCGGTGCGAGCCACGCTCGCCAAGGCGATCGCCGATCCCAGCGTCAAAATCACGGTGCGCCAGCCGCCGCCGGTGGAAAGTCCGGCCTCGCCGCTGCGCAAGGACGTCGTGGATGCGGTCACCGCCAGCATCCACGAACGCTTTCCGGGCGTGGACGTGGTACCAGGGATGTCGGCCGGCGCGTCGGACAGCATGTATTTCCGCAACGCGGGCGTACCGAGCTACGGGGTCGACCCCGAATTCGCCAAGCCCAATGACACCTTCGCGCACGGCCTGAACGAAAAACTGCGTGCGTCCGAAGTTCCGGCGGCGCTGAACTTCTGGCACAGCCTGTTGACCAGACTGACGAAGTAGTGTTCCGCGCCACCCAGCGCAGTTTTTGGACCTGCGGTTGAGCCGGCTACAATGACGGGTTTGCGCTGTCGGCGAACCCGCCTTCCATGTCCGATCACCTCACCGAAACCCGGCGCCGCCGCACCTTCGCGATCATCTCGCACCCCGACGCGGGCAAGACCACGCTGACCGAAAAGCTGCTGCTGTTCGGTGGCGCGATCCAGATGGCCGGTGCGGTGAAATCGCGCAAGACTGCGCGCCACGCAACCTCCGACTGGATGGCGCTGGAAAAGGAACGCGGCATCTCGGTGACGTCCTCGGTGATGCAGTTTCCCTACGCGGGCCGCGTCGTCAACCTGCTGGACACCCCCGGCCACGCGGACTTCTCCGAAGACACCTACCGCGTGCTGACCGCGGTCGACTCGGCGCTGATGGTGATCGACTGCGCCAAGGGCGTCGAGGAACGCACCATCAAATTGATGGAGGTCTGCCGGTTGCGCACCACCCCGATCATGACCTTCATCAACAAGCTCGACCGCGAGGGTCGCTCGCCGATCGAATTGCTGGATGAAGTCGAAAGCGTGTTGAAGATCCAGTGCGCGCCCGTGACATGGCCGATCGGCATGGGCAAGCGCCTCAAGGGCGTCTATCACCTCATCGACGACGAAGTGCACCTGTACGAGTCCGGGCGCAACTTCACGCGCCAGGATTCGACGATCCTGAAGGGCCTCGACGATCCAGAACTGGAACAGCGCATCGGCGCGGACGCACTGGCCGAACTGCGTGAGGAGTTGGAACTCGTGCGGGGTGCGTCGCACCCGTTCGATGTCGAACAATACCTCGTCGGCAGGCAGACGCCGGTGTTCTTCGGTTCGGGCATCAACAACTTCGGCGTGCAGCCGCTGCTGGATTTCTTCGTCGAGCATGCGCCCCCGCCGCAGGCGCGCGCTGCAGCAACACGCGAAGTGTCACCCGAAGAAGAAAAACTCACCGGCTTCGTGTTCAAGATCCAGGCCAACATGGACCCGGCGCACCGCGACCGCGTGGCGTTCCTGCGCGTGTGTTCCGGCAGCTACCAAACCGGCATGAAGGCGCTGCAGGTGCGCACCGGCAAGGAAGTGAAACTCGCCAACGCGCTGACCTTCATGGCCAGCGAGCGCGGGATCGCCGACGCCGCGTATCCCGGCGACGTGATCGGCCTGCACAACCACGGCACCATCTCGATCGGCGACAGTTTCAGCGAAGGCGAGAAGCTGGTGTTCACCGGCATTCCGAACTTCGCGCCGGAGCTGTTCCGCCGCGCGCACCTGCGCGATCCGCTGAAGATGAAGGCGCTGCGTGCGGGCCTCGCGCAACTGTCCGAGGAAGGCGCGACGCAGTTCTTCCGTCCGCTGATGTCGAACGACCTGATCC
>DATCSF010000313.1:0-11482 GCA_036568625.1 Rhodanobacteraceae bacterium
GGGCGTTCATGGCGTGCGCTGCGGTTAACTCTTGCCGATATGGAGGCGATTGCAGGCATGTCAATGCGCAAGGTCCAGTCGCTGGAGGAGATCAAACACCAGGCCCCCGCGCGACCAAGCGTCCGGTACGAAGTGATAGAGTGCCCGGCTGATTCTCGCAGTGAGTGGCGCGATGACGATTGAATCTTTTTATCCCATCGGCGCACCCGGACAGCCATGGGGCGATGCGGAGAAGGTTGCATGGCGTTCGCGGCAGCGCAAGCAGCGCAGCTATGCAGACGACGTGTTGAGTAGCGTCGAACGCCTGCGCACGCGTTTCGACGTGGTGCGGTACGGGGAGCTCGATTACGCGCCCGATCACTACCCGTTGTTCGCCTTGAAAAGCCGGGGCTGGAACGATGTGCTGCCCATCATGCTGGTGACAGGCGGGGTGCACGGTTACGAGACCAGCGGTGTGCACGGCGCGCTGCAGTTTGCGGATCGCTGCGCCGCCGATTACGCAGGCCGCGCGAACATCGTTGTCGTGCCGTGCGTCAGTCCATGGGGCTACGAGCGCATCCACCGCTGGAACCCGAATGCGCTGGATCCGAACCGCAACTTCATTCCCGACAGCCCCGCGCCGGAGTCGGCGGCGCTGATGCGTTTCGTGGCGCCATTCCGCTCGCGCGTCGCCATGCACATGGATCTGCACGAAACCACCGACACCGATGAATCCGAATTTCGCCCGGCGCTGGCCGCGCGCGACGGCAAGCCGTTCGAGCCGGGCACGATTCCGGACGGCTTCTATCTGTGCGCCGACAGCGAAAATCCGCAACCGGAATTCCAGCAGACGGTCATCGCGGCGGTGACGAAGGTGACGCACATTGCGCCGGCCGACCCGGACGGCACAATCATCGGTTCGCCGGTCGTGGCTCCCGGCGTCATCGAATACCCGCTGGTGAAGTGGGGACTGTGCGCAGGCGTCACCGCCGCGCGCTATCGCACCACGACCGAAGTGTATCCCGACAGCCCGCGTGCCTCGCCGGAGCAGTGCAATGCCGCGCAAGTCGCGGCGGCCTGCGCGGCGATCGATTACGCGCTGGCGCACACGTAGCGCAACGCCGCTTTTCGTCGGCCATGTCGCTACCGAAGCTCGGCGCTTCGGCCTTTCTTTGCCGCGTATCCCCTTGGACGCGATGGGGTTCGCGCGACCGCCATTTGCCCCCGTGGCCGCTGGGCGCGTGTCTGGCGGCCTGAGGGCGTTGTTATAGTAAAAAGTTTATTAAACAATAACTAATGATATATATCTAATATGAATTCTGGAACATCGCCGAATTGCAAAAAATTGCGATGGACTTCTCATGAACAAAGCGTAAAGTAGGCGCCGCAACAGTCAGGTTAGCGGGCTTTCGTGGGGAAACATGGCGTGATGCGTCAGCGGGTTACCGACACCTTTGCATGCGTTTTTTTGCAGTCGGCTCCGCTTGCATACTCATGCGTATCCTCGAATGCCTCGCGTCTGGCTGGTGCAAGCACAGGTACAGACAGCGAAGTCGCCCCCGTCTTCGATCCATCAACGTGATGCGCTGTGCCGAAAACTCGCCCTGACCCGAGGAGATCATCATGAGTGTGCGTTTTGAGCGTAGTGGCCCCCTGACCGAGTTGAGCAGCTATCCGCAGTGGGCGCAGGACATGGTTGGCGAATGCGACGTGGTCAAGAAGACCGTCGTGGATCACGAACTGTGGGATGTGATGCGTGACAGCGAACCCGATCATGAGTGCACCGTCAATTTCATGATCGGGATCTGGCCCGTGATCGAACGTTTTCCGGGCTACATGGCGCAGAGCCTGCTGAAGACGCGCTATGGCCGCAGTGAAGGCGACAATCTTGCCCGCCGCTGGTTGGTACGCAACATCCGGGTGGAACAGAACCATGCCGAGTACTGGTTGAACTGGGCCGAAGGCGCCGGCGTGCCGCGCGAGCAGGTGCTCAGCGGCATGGTCCCGCCCGGCACCCAGGTGCTGGCCAACTGGTGCGAGGAAATCAGCAATCGCGGATCGCTGGCGGCCAGCATCGCGGCGACCAACTACGCGATCGAAGGCGCGACCGGGGAGTGGTCGCAGATCCTCTACGACAGCAAGGAATACGCCGACCAGTTTCCCGCTGCGACCCGCAAGGGCAGCCTGCGCTGGTTGCAATTGCACGCGGCTTACGACGACACGCATCCGTGGGAGGCGCTGGAAATCGTGTGCACCATCCTGGGCATGGCACCAGCCGCGATCGACGTGGCGCACATCACGGAATGCATCAAGCGCAGCTATACCAGCATGCGCATCTTGGCCGACCGCTGCGTGCAGCCGGGCCGCGTGCTGGAAGTACAGGAAGGCTACCGGGCCGCCGTGGCGGCTTGATGGGCCTGATTTGGTACAGAAGTTGCTTTGAAAGAGGAGGTTATCGCTCAGACACGTCACCCTGACCCATGCGCCGCGGCTTCTTTCATACGTTGCAGAGCCCGCTTGCCAAGCGTCTGTTGCCGCTGGCCTACGCGCTTGGTGCCATGGTGGCGTTCATCCTGCTGCTCACGTGGGCGACCCTGAAGGTCCAGACCGCTCTCGCCGGTTTCTTGAACGGCGAGAGCGTTTGGTCCAAGGCCCAGAAGCAGGTGACGATCGACCTGCTCAACTATGCTGGTACCGGCAATGCGGCCGACTACACCGATTTCCAGCGCAACTTCATCGCGCTGAACGCATTTCGCTCCGCACGCGACCAGATCTCATCGGGCGACTTCGATTACGCGGCGGTCGAAGACGAGTTGCGTCGCAGCCACGCAATGCCGGTCGCAATCCCCAGCGTGATTTTCATGCTGGATCATTTTGCCGAAGCGCCTTACTTGCGGGATGCGCTGGGTTTGTGGCGTTCCACCGACGATTCCTTGGCGGAATTGAAATCCATAGGCGGCGAACTGCAGCGGGCGTATGCGGCTGGAACGATAACCCCGCAGGAGATCGTTCGGCAGCGCAATCGCATCACTGCGCTCAACACCTACATGGAGCCACGCAGCAACCAGTTCTCGCTCAGCATCGCGGAAGGCGCGGTGATGGCCGGCAGGGTGTTGTTCCTCGGCGTGCTTTCGGCGGCGGCCATCGCGTTCATGCTGTGGCTGCTGATGGTGCGCCGCACGCTCGCGCGTATCCGCGGCAGCGAAGAACGCTATCGCCTGCTGTTCGACAGTGCACCCGATGCCATCCTGATGGTGGACGAGAACACCGGCCGCATCCTTGACGCCAACCGCACCGCGAGCGCATGGACGGGACGCGCGCCGCGGGAGCTGATCGGCAACCACTACGCCGATCTGTTCCAGAAGAATCCGCTGCAGAAAGGCGCGGCCGGCAATGGCGAATTGCGCGCAATCAGCGGGCAGATCAAGCCGGTCGAGGCGCAAAGCAGCACCGCCGAATGGGGCGAGCAGGTGGTCCGCCAGGCCATCGTCCGCGACATCTCCGAACGCGTCGAAAACGATCGGGCGCGGCGCATCGCCGCCGAGGCGCTGGCCAGCATCGCCGAGGGCGTCATCATCGCCGACGCCGAACGGCGCGTGGTTTCGGTGAATGCAGCCGCCACGTTGATCACCGGCCATACCGCCGAAAGCCTCATTGGGACACGCCTGGACGATTCGCGCAGCATGCCCGACGGGACGCCATTGCCGCGCGCGATGTGGGAGCAGATCGCCGCTGCGCGCCACTGGTCGGGTGAGGTGCGCAGCTCCCGCAAGGACGGCAGCACCTATCCCGAGAAACTCAGCATCAGCACCATCCGCGATGCCGGCCAGGGCGTGCTGCACTATGTCGCGGTATTCAGCGACATTTCGGTGGCCAAGGCCGATCGTTACCGGCTGGAACACCTCGCCGCGCACGATGCGTTGACCGGACTGGTCAATCGCTCGGAATTCCAGCGCCATTGCGAACAGGCGATCGAATACGCCGCGCGGCACCGCGGTGCGGTCGCGGTGATGTTCATCGACCTCGATGCCTTCAAGTTCGTCAACGACAGCTACAGCCACGCCGTCGGCGATCGTCTCCTGAACCTGGTCAGCGACCGCATTCGCCACGAATTGCGCGAAGGCGATATCGCCGGGCGCATCGGCGGCGATGAATTCACCGTGTTGCTGCCGCGCCTCTCCTTGCGCGAGGACGCGGCCAAGCTGGCGGATCGATTGTTGTCGGTGCTGTCGGAACCGTTCCACGTCGACGATAACGAAATCGTGGTCAGCGCCAGCATCGGCATCGCCGGCTATCCGCTGGACGGCGAGGACGCCAAGACCCTGATCGCCAGCGCGGACGCCGCGATGTACGCGGCCAAGACCGAAGAACGCAATGCGTGGCGCTTCTATCTGCCGATGATGCAGGCCGACGCGCGCCAGCGGATGCTGCTGACCACCGAACTGCGCCAGGCGTTGCTGGAGGAGGAATTCCGGCTCGTCTATCAACCCAGCGTCGAGATGAGCTCTGGCCGCATCGTGGCCGTCGAGGCGTTGTTGCGCTGGCAGCATCCCGAGCGCGGCGAGGTGATGCCCGGCGATTTCATCCCCATCGCCGAAAGCATTGGCCTGATCCATCGCATCGACGAGTGGGTGATCCATGCGGTGTGCGCGCAGATCCACGCGTGGGACGAAGCCGGCATGCCGCCGGTCCGCGTGGCGCTGAACGTCTCGGCGCGCTGGCTCGGACACCCCGGTTTTGTCGAGAGCGTCCGGCGCGCGTTGCACACCAACGCGGTGGCGCCCGAGCGCATTACGCTGGAAATCACCGAAGGCGCGATGCTGCGGCTGGGCGAGGAAACCGAACGCACCATGCGCGCATTGCATGCGCTGGGCATTGGCGTGGCCATCGACGATTTCGGCACCGGTTACGCGTCAATGGCCTACCTGAAATTGCCGGCGGTGGCCTTCCTGAAGGTCGACCGCTCGTTCATCACCGGGTTGCCGGACGACGCCAATGACGTGGCGATCGTTGGCGCGATGCTCGCGATGGCCGCCAGTCTGGGGTTGACCGCCATCGCCGAGGGCATCGAAACCGAAGGGCAGCACGATTTTCTGCAGCGCGCCGGGTGCGCAGAAGGGCAGGGCTACCTGTACTCGTATCCATTGCCGTCGGCCGCGCTGGAACGCATGTTGCGGCCCAAGCGCCATGCGTCGGGCGCGAAACTGAAACTGGTGCCGCCGGTTCGCAGTTGAGCGATGCAAGCCATCATGTACGTACCGTGTGCGCGGCACGCACGTGGCACTACCATTCGACCGATCTTGCCGCTGGTTCCACTGCAGATGAAAAACGCGATCAGCGATTCGGTGCCGGCGAGCCACGACACCACGGCGATCAACCGGCTGCGCCACGATTTTGCGGGCGTCGACAGCGTGTGGCTGTTTGGTTACGGCTCGTTGATCTACAAGGTGGATTTCCCGTATATCGAACGCCGACCCGCGGCGATCCACGGTTGGTCGCGCCGCTTGTGGCAGGGTTCGCACGATCATCGCGGAACGTTCGAACATCCGGGTCGCGTCGCTACTTTGGTGCCGGACCACGCTGCCGTTTGCACCGGCGTGGCTTACCGCGTAACGCCCGTGACGTTCGAGCATCTCGATCATCGCGAGAAGAATGGCTATTTGCGGTTCACGATGGCGCTGCACTTCGCCGACGGCCAATCCGCCGAAGGCATCGTGTACATCGCCAATGCCGAAAATGCGGCGTGGCTGGGACCTGCGGACGACGCCGACATTGCCGGCCACGTCGCCCGCGCTGCGGGTCCGAGCGGCAGCAACCGCGATTACGTCCTCAAGCTGGCGCGGGCGCTGCGCGAACTCGGCGCCGAAGATCCGCACGTTTTTGCGGTAGAGGCCCGGTTGCGTTCCTTGAGCGATTTCGACTGACGGCTCGGCGTGCTCACGACATCGCGCGTAGCCTCAATCCTCGCGGCGTCAACGCGCGCTCGATCAACTCGAACACGCCTTGCATCACCAGCGCCAGCAATGCGGCGGGAACGGCACCTTCCATGATCAGCGGAATGCTGTCGAGGCGGATGCCGGTGAGGATTGGCTGACCATAACCGCCCGCGCCGATCAGCGCCCCCAGGGTCGCGGTGCCGACGTTGATCACGGCGGCGATCTTGATGCCCGCGAGGATCGATCGCAGCGCCAGCGGCAGTTCCACCCGCCACAGCCGCACCCGCGGGGGCAATCCGAGCGCGGCCGCCGATTCCAGCAACGACGGCGCGATGCCGGTCAGTCCCGCATGGGTGTTGCGCACGATCGGCAGCAGGCTGTACAGGAACAACGCCGCGATCGCAGGTTCGGCACCGATACCGAACAGCGGGATCATGAACACGAACAACGCGAGCGACGGCACCGTCTGCAGGATGCCGGTGAGGCCCAGCACGACCTGGCCCAGTCGGCGGCGGCGCGCGGCCAGGATACCGAGCGGCACCGCCAGTGCGATCGCCAGCGACAGCGAGATGCCTACCAGCGCCAGATGCTGCAAGGTGTAGCGACCCATTCGCCGCCAGAATCCGCCGCCGCTGCCCGGTTCCGCCGCGACGCCGAGAAACGCCGCAGCAACGCTGGTTTCGGTCTTCCCGTCGATCTTCACCGATTTGTTCATTGCACGCATCTGTTGCGCGTCGATGCTGCCGGCGAGATTGTCCAGTATGGAGACGAACTTCGGCGCGCGTTGCTGCAAGTCGAGCCGGTACAGGTACACCGCCTCATAGCGCGGGAAGTAATCACGGTCGTCCTTCAGCACGCGCAGGCGGTAGTACGCGATTTCCGCATCGGTGCTGTACAGGTCAATCGCGTCGACCGCCCCGGCCGCGAGCGCGCGGTAGGCCAGGTCGTGATCCATCCCGCGCGCGCCCATCGGCAAGTGGTAAGCGTCCTTGAGGCCGGGCCAGCCATCGGCGCGGTTCATGAACTCGTTGGAGAACGCGAGTTTCAGGTCCGGATGCTTGGCGAGATCGGAAATGCTGCGGATGTGCAGCTTGCGCGCTTCGCCTTCGCGCATCCCGATTGCGTAGGTGTTGTTGAAACCGAGCGGATCGGTGATGCCGATGCCGAGCTTCTTCAAATGCTCGCGCAGGAGCGCGATGCCGGCGTTGGATGGGACGTCCTGCAGCAGCTCGTGGGTGAGGGTGCCGGTGTATTCCGGGTAGGCGTCGATGTCGCCGCCCATCAGTGCCTGCCACAGGATGCGCGTGCCGCCGAGGCTGCGGCGGTGCTGCGCGTCGACGCCATGCGCCTGCGCGGCGAGCCGGGCAATTTCCCCCAGCACCACCGATTCGGTGAAGTTTTTCGAGCCGATGACGACGGTTTCCGCGGCGTGCGCGGCATGCAGCGGCGCCCAGGCGGCCAGCGACGCAAACGCCAGCCTTGCGAGCCAGCGGATCATGAAACCTCCGGCAGATCGCGATGCGCGGCCAGGAACTCGTGCACGAACGGATCGGCCGGATGGCGCCGGAAATCACCGAGGCTGCCGTCCTGCAATACTCGCCCGCGTCGCATCAGGATCAGCCGGTCGCTGAAGAACGCGGCTTCGGCGAGATCGTGCGTCACCATGATCACCGTCTTGCCGAGGCTGCGGAAGATGTCGCGCAGTTCGTCCTGCAGACCGTGACGCACCAGCGGATCGAGCGCGCCCAACGGTTCGTCCAGCAGCAGGGTGGGCGGGTCCAGCATCAGCGCGCGCATCAAGGCCACACGCTGGCGTTGCCCGCCGGAAAGTTCGGCAGGAAAACGATCGAACAGTTCTTCGTGCAAGTGGGCGAGGGTGGCAAGTTCGCGCGCGCGTTCCAGCACGCGCGGAGATTTCCAGCCAAGGTGCCGCGGCAGCAGCGCGAGATTGCCGAGCACCGTGAGGTGGGGAAACAAGCCGCCGTCCTGGATCACGTAGCCGACGCGCCGGCGCACTTCCAGCGTGCCCCCTTGCCGCAACGGTTCGCCATCGCAGAATACTTCGCCGGCCGTTGGCCACTCGAGGCCGATCAGCATCCGCAGCAGCGTGGATTTTCCCGAACCGCTGCTGCCAATCAGGATGCTGGTGCGGCCGCGCGCAAAAGCGAGCGTGACGTCATCAACCGCGCGCGTCGGGCCGAACGCGCGGGTCGCGCGCACCAGTGAGAATGCCGATTCAGAGTCCCGCGAGGCAGGCATCGTCGATATCGCGCCGTTTGCGTCCGACCACGGCGTAGTAATACAGCATGTTGCCTTCGATCGACAGCCGATGGCGGTAACGCTCCAGCCGGTGCAGCTTCAGGTAATCGTCGTGCACCATGTGCTTGACCAGCCGCGAGAAACCGCTGGTGTCGGCGGTGTCCAGGAAGGTTTCCTTGATGTTGAACGCGACCCAGCCGTCGTCGCGTACCAGGTTGTACGCCGCCGCGAACGCCGCCACGGGAATGTCGCCGAAGCCGAGCGCGGCGACGGTGGTCATCGCATCGAAATTCCATGCCTTGAGCTCCGCCAGCAGTTCCGGTGACAGCTTGGTGAGATCGGCGACATAGTACGCATCGTAGGCGCCGGGGCGATCGCGGTCGGCGGCGCGTTCGGCTTCATGGATATTGTCGACGCCGACCACGCGCGCGGCGCCGTGTTGCACCAGCAATTCGCCGACCATGCCGTTGCCGGCGCCGACGTCCAGCACGCGCATCTGGGTGGGATCATCGCCGGCTTTGCTCGCGGCGTCGCGCAGCAGATCGGTGAGCTTGGCCGGCGAGGTGCACTTCAGCCGCTGGTAGAACAACTGCTCGTACAGGCCCGGGTGGTTGTAGATGTCGGCATAGTCGTGAAAGGCGATGCGGCGTTCCTTGCCTGCTTCCATGATCGTGAAGTACGCCTCGGCCTGGCTTGCGCGGGCGAGGTTGTCGGCAGGAAAACGGATGTGATAGCGCTGCAACTGCATGCTTCTCCTCGGTGTCGAAAGGAAGGAAGCGTCGCGGGAAGCATGGCAGCACACAGCGGCACTGAACCTTAAATCCCCATGACTGCGCCGAAGGCGCGTGTGGCGACGCTGTCCCGCCACCGTATTGCATGCACGTTGGGATTGCAAACTGCGCGCGTGGTGGTTTGCGGGTGAAGTGCATGCCCGATCGCGCTTTACGTGGGCGTTGCACGTTCCTTTGCGCCGCGATCGCACGTGATGCGGGTGGTTTGATCCAGCCCACCTCGGATGGGGTGAAGCGTCAATGCCGCGTGCGTTTGCCGCTCGCGGGATTCATTTCGACGCTCAACGTGAACGTGCGCTGCTCGCCGGGTTGCATTGCGCCGACGCCGACCAGCCGGCGTGCGATTTCCTCGCCGCGTTCATTGCGGATGGTCAGCACCATCGAGTATTCCCACGCGCCGCTGTCGGCGGGATTGCGGAAACTGCCTTCAACCCGCAGTGGCGTCAGCGTGGCCGGCGCGGCCAAATCGCCCGCCGGGCCGCCGTAGCGCAACTTGTGGTTGCACGCGGGACAAACCTGCGAGCTCTCCAGGATCGTCTCGCGGCAGTGCGGGCAGGTGCGCGTGGCACCTCCCGCACCTGCATGCGGCGCGGTCATTGACCGTGGCCGTTGGTGTGACCGTTGGTCTTGTGCGAATCCGAAGCGCCGGCCTTGCCATCTTCCCAGCCGAACTCGGCCTGGCCGCGCATGCGCGAACCCTTGGCGACACTGAAGGTGGCGGACTTCACGTCGCCGGTCAGCGCACCGGTTTGCAGCAGTTCGACGTGCGATGCGGTTTCGATGTTGCCCACCAGTTCGCCGGCGACCGTGACGCGCTCGGCGCGGACGCTGCCGTTGACCTTGGCGCCGTGTTCGATGGTGAGGTCGCCGCGCACGTTGATGTCGCCCTTGAAGCGGCCCGCGATGCGCACGTGACCGGCGCCCTCGATCTTGCCTTCGATGACGAGGTCGGGCGCGATGTGCGATTCGGAACCGGACTTGGCCTTGGCCGAAATGGGTTCCGCGCTGACCGCAGAAGCCTTGATCGGTGCGGAAGCATCAATCGGGTCGGGCGTGTCGAAGCGCGCGATGTCGGGTGGATTGGGCAGTGGCGAGGAAGGGGATTTCATGGGTTCTTTCCACAGGGCCATGGCAGCGCTCCGGTTGGGTCAGGGGAGGGCCGAGCGTACCGCCAAATTATGCGGATGGGAACCTAAAAATGAACAAAAAGCCTTGTTGGTACGCGGAATTGTGGAGTGCTTCTCTGGTAGTACCTGAGCAGGTATTGCCACTTCCAGACTGATCAGCAAGACGAGGAGCTTCCTCGGCCGACCGCTTTTTTCACCAATTCGCGGATGCGTTTTTCTTCGGTGGCGGTCAGCCTGGCCAGCGCGTAGGACGTCGGCCACATGGCGCCGTCGTCGAGGTTGGCGCTGTCGTTGAAACCGAGGGTCAGGTAGCGATCCTTGAACTTGGATGCGGGCTTGAAGAAGCAGACGACTTTCTCGTCGGCGTTGGCGTAGGCGGGCATGCCGTACCAGGTTTTCGGCAAGAGAGCCGGTGCCGCGTCCCGGATGACCTGGTGCAGGCGTTCGCACAACGTGCGCTCGGATTGCGGCACCTTGGCGATCGCCGCCAGCACGTCCTTTTCGCCGTTGGCGCCGCGTTTCGCATTCTTCAATTCGCGCGCACGTTCTTTCATCGCGGCGCGTTCTTCGGCGGTGAACCCCGATGACTTGTCTGGCTTGGTGGTCTTCTTGTCTACCATGGCTGGTTGCCTGTGTTCGATCGACTGCGTCCGCCACAAACCCGGCGCTGCGGGATGGTGACATGACTCACCGATGCACTCAACGGATTGGAGTGGCGGCGTTCAGTCGCGGTCGGGTGCACCCAGCGGGAACAGCGGACGATAGGGTCGGCCGCCTTCGACGCAGCGCGCGAACGAGGGCCGTTTCAGCAGCCGTGCGCGATAGGCGTGCACGTTGAGGAATTGCTCGTCGATCCGATGTGTCCAGTCCGCGTAGAACAGCGCGGGCGCGGCCGCGCAGTCGGCGAGGCTGAAGGTGTCGCCCGCGGCCCATTCGTGTCCGGCCATGTGGCCGTCCAGCCATGCGTAGGCCGTGTCCAGCATAGTGCGCGCCTCGCTGACGCCGTAGGGGTCGCGATCGGCTTCCGGCCGCAACTGGTTGAACACGACTTTCTGCTGCGATCCCGAAATGTAATTATCGAAGAAGCGATCCAGCATGCGCACCTCCACAGCCTTGTCTGCATCATCCGGAATCAACCGCGATGGTCCCGGATGGTGGACGTGCAGATATTCGATGATGCTGGTGGCCTCCATCACCTGACGCTCGCCATCCACCAGCAAGGGGAATTTCCGGATCGGCCAGCGCCGCGCGAACTCGGCGTGGATGTGGGGGTTTTCCGGTGACAGGTTCAGGAATTCGAACGGGAGGTCGTTTTCGTACAGCGCGGTCAGCGCCTTTTGGGTGAAGGACGAAAAAGGGTGGCCGTAGAGTTGCATGGCGCACTCCGGTC
>DATCSF010000314.1:0-2795 GCA_036568625.1 Rhodanobacteraceae bacterium
GGACGTGATGCTCATGGCGCCGCAGTGTGCGCCGATGCGCAGGCCATGCCAAGCGCTGGACATCGAAAGCGCGCCGCGGCGCACACCTCGTCGGGGCAGAACGTGCAGAACGCCGCTACAATGCGGGTTTCAGCCCGTTCCGCGTCATCCGATGGCCGATACCCCCGCCCCCGCCCCCGCCAACGCCAAGTCTGGCTCGAAGAAGCCTGCTTCTGGAAGGCCCGCTTCTGGAAGGCCCGCTTCTGGAAGGCTTTATATCCAGACCCACGGCTGCCAGATGAACGAGTACGACTCCCGCAAGATGGAAGAAGTGCTCGGCGCCGAGCGCGGCATGGTGCGCACGCACGACGTGGCCGAGGCGGACGTGATCCTGGTGAACACCTGTTCGATCCGCGAGAAGGCGCAGGAGAAGGTGTTTTCGCAGCTCGGCCGCTGGAAGGAATTCAAGCAGGCCAACCCCGACGTCTTGATCGGCGTGGGCGGCTGCGTGGCGAGCCAGGAAGGGGCGGCGATCATCGAACGCGCGCCGTACGTGGACCTTGTGTTCGGCCCGCAGACCCTGCACCGCCTGCCCGAGCTGATCGACGCGCGCCGCGCGACGGGCAAGCCGCAGGTGGACATCTCCTTTCCGGAAATCGAGAAGTTCGACCGCCTGCCCGAACCGCGCGCGGAAGGTCCGAGCGCATTCGTGTCCATCATGGAAGGTTGCTCGAAGTATTGCTCGTTCTGCGTGGTGCCCTATACCCGCGGCGAGGAGTTGTCGCGCCCGTTCGACGACGTGCTGGCAGAGGTCGCCTCGCTCGCCGAACAGGGCGTGAAAGAGGTCAACCTGCTCGGCCAGAACGTCAACGCCTATCGCGGACCGATGTTCGACGGCGGCACGGCGGACTTGGCGCTGCTGATCCGCGCGATCGCCGAGATCGACGGCATCGGCCGCATCCGCTTCACCACCTCGCACCCCCTGGAATTTTCCGATTCGCTGATCGCCGCCTACCGCGACGTACCCCAGCTCGCGAACTTCCTGCACCTGCCGGTGCAATCGGGTTCCGACCGCATCCTTGCGGCGATGAAGCGCGGCTACACTGCACTGGAATACAAGTCGAAGATCCGGAAACTGCGCGCGGTGCGCCCGGACATCTGCATTTCCAGCGATTTCATCGTGGGCTTCCCGGGCGAAACCGACGCCGATTTCGCGCAGACCCTGCAACTGATCGAGGACGTCGGCTTCGACCAGTCGTTCTCGTTCATTTATTCCAAAAGGCCCGGCACGCCCGCCGCCAACCTGTTCGACCCGACACCCGACGCAGTGAAGCACGAACGCCTGACGCACTTGCAGGACACGATCAATTTTCACGCGGCGAAAATCAGCGAGGCGATGGTCGGCTCCAGCCAGCGGATTCTCGTAACGGGTCCGTCGAAAAAGAATCCGAACGAATTGACAGGCAAGACCGAAAACATGCGCCAAGTGAATTTTGCGGGCGACGCGGCGCTCGTCGGCCAGTTCGTCGACGTGACCATCACCGCCGCGCTGACCAACTCGCTGCGCGCGCGCGTCGCGGTTGGTTGAAAGCACGACGATGCGTGCTCGTCATTCCGGGGCCGCCGAAGGCGGAACCCGGAACCCAGCGCCTTTGCATTCAAAGCCACTGGATTCCCGCTTTCTCGGGAACGGCGCAAAAAAGCATTAACCGCCATCCAATTCTCATGACCGACGGCATCATCCAGCACGACTTCACGCTCGAGCCCGACGACACACAGCGGCTCGCCAACCTGTGCGGACCGTTCGACGAACACCTGCGACAGATCGAACTGCGGCTCGGCGTCGAGATCAACAACCGCGGCAACGTGTTCCGCGTGATCGGCGAGGATGCTGCGGTAAAATCCGGCGAGCGCGTGCTGCGCAATCTCTACGAAGCGACCGAGCACGAAACCTTGAACGGGCGGGTGCTGAACCTGCGTCTTTCGGAAGCCGGCGTCGATGCGCTGGCCGAACAGCAGGCCGAAGGCGTGCAGGAGGTCGCGATCAAGGTGAAGCGCGGCACCATCCGCGGGCGCGGCCCCAACCAGGTGCGCTACCTGCACGCCATCGCGGCGCACGACATCAATTTCGGCATTGGCCCCGCCGGCACCGGCAAGACCTATCTTGCAGTCGCCAGTGCCGTGGAAGCATTGGAAACCGGCCGCGTGCAGCGCCTGATCCTGGTCCGGCCCGCGGTCGAGGCCGGCGAAAAACTCGGTTTCCTGCCGGGCGACCTCGCGCAGAAGGTCGACCCTTACCTGCGCCCGCTGTACGACGCGCTGTACGAGATGCTGGGCTTCGACCGCGTTGCGCGCCTGATCGAGCGCAGCGTGATCGAAATCGCGCCGCTCGCCTACATGCGAGGGCGCACGCTCAATGATTCGTTCGTGATCCTGGACGAAGCGCAGAACAGCACCGTCGAGCAGATGAAGATGTTCCTCACCCGCATCGGCTTCGGCACCACCACCGTGGTCACCGGCGACGTGACGCAGGTGGACCTGCCGCGCAACACCCGTTCGGGCCTGCGCAACGTGATCGAGGTGTTGCGCGACGTCGAGGGCATCAGCTTCACTTTCTTCACCGCGCGCGACGTGGTGCGGCATCCGCTGGTCGCAAAAATCGTGCGGGCCTACGAAAAAGCGGAAGATGGCGGGAATGGGGAACAGGGGAGCGGGACCGGCGCAAGATCGTCTGTCCGGTGACCCCGCCATGCCGAACCCGACATCGCAAGCACAGCGCAGCCGGACCGACGCGCCCACCCAAGGTCGCTCCGCCC
>DATCSF010000315.1:0-5466 GCA_036568625.1 Rhodanobacteraceae bacterium
GTCTTGGTTACCGGTAACGGATCGACGCCGATGGCACGTGCGAAACCGGCACGACATCCGAACACGAAAGTCACTGGGTCCCGGCTTGCGCCGGGATGACGACATTTTACTTGTATCGGTCGCGCCGGCGCTCACGCGATCCGGTCTACGCCGTCCAGGTACGGCCGCAGCACTTCCGGCACCGTGATCGAACCATCAGCGTTTTGGAAGTTCTCCATCACCGCGATCAGGCAACGGCCGACCGCGAGCCCCGAACCGTTCAACGTATGCACCAGCTCCGGCTTGCCGGAGGCGGGATTGCGCCAGCGCGCCTGCATGCGGCGGGCCTGGAAATCGGTGCAGTTGGAACACGACGAGATTTCACGATACGTGTTTTGCGAGGGCAGCCAGACTTCCAGGTCGTAGGTTTTGGCAGCGGCGAAACCCATGTCGCCCGTGCACAACGCCATCTTGCGATAAGGCAATTCGAGCTTCTGCAGCACCTTTTCGGCGTGACCGGCCAGTTGTTCCAGCGCCTCGAACGACTTCGACGGCTCGACGATCTGCACCAACTCCACCTTCTCGAACTGGTGCTGGCGGATCATGCCCTTGACGTCCTTGCCGTAGGAACCGGCTTCCGCGCGGAAACACGGCGTGTGCGCGGTGAGCTTCATCGGCAGCGCGTCGGCTTCGACAATCGAATCGCGCACCAGATTTGTCAGGGAAACTTCGGCTGTTGGAATCAGGTAGCGTTTTGTTTCGCCGACAGTCGTGGAGAACAAATCCTCCTCGAACTTCGGCAACTGTCCGGTTCCCTGCATCGTGTCGGCATTGACCAGCAACGGCACATTGCATTCGGTGTAGCCGTGTTCGCGCGTGTGCAGGTCGAGCATGAATTGCGCGAGTGCGCGGTGCAGGTGCGCGAGCCGGCCGCGCAGCACGGTGAAGCGTGCGCCGGACAACTTCGCGCCGGCCTCGCCGTCCAGCCAGCCATGGCGGGCACCGAGTTCCACGTGGTCCTTCACCGCGAAATCGAACGCGCGGGGTATGCCCCAGCGCGACACTTCGACGTTTTCTGTTTCGTCCTTGCCGATCGGCGTGGATTCGTGCGGCAGATTGGGAATCCCCAGCGCGATCGCCGACAGCCGCTGCTGCACGCCTGCCAGCGCGGCTTCATTGGCCTTCAGCTTGTCGCCAATGCCAGCGACCTCGGCCATGATCGGTGCGGCATCTTCACCTTTCGCCTTCGCCTGTCCGATCGCCTTGGAACGCGCGTTGCGCAGCGCCTGCAGCTCCTGGGTTCCGGTGGCGAAGCGCTTGCGGTCCGCTTCCAGCGATTCGATGGACGCAACATCGAGTTCATAGCCGCGCGTCTTCAGGCGCGCCGCAGTGTCGGCTGCGTGCGCGCGCAGCAGAACCGGATCCAGCATCTTCGACCCTCGTGGAACAAAGGAAAGCGCGCATTATCGCCGAACGCGCGCCCATGTGCCGGCGCCGTGGCGCCGGTACCGGAAGCCGATGCCCGTCAGAGGTCAGTCAGACGCCGACCGCGCGTCTTGCACTGTGGCGGCCCAGCCACCACGCGATCACGATGCCGGCCAGCAGCCAGCCGATCCCCTGATCGAGCAGGTTGCCGACCACGTAGTCGGCTGGAAACTTGTACCAGTTCCATAGCGGCACGATGTCGAGCAGCCAACCGAACACGCCGAAGATCGCCGCACCCAGCACGCGCATGCCGAAACCCCACGCCGTGCCGGCGAGCACGAACGTGATCAGCAGTGCGCCCAGCAGATTGATCACGAATTGCCTGCTGAGTTCGGGCAGCATGTTCGTGACGACGGTGTTGGCGGGACTGACCACCACGAACAGGGACGGATTTTTTTGCGCCCGTGCAGTCCAGTCCTGCACCGCCGCGGCGTCCTTCATTTTTTCGGGCGCCAGGTAAGGCAGCAAATACATTCCGGAATCCGGCAACCCGCTGCTGGCCGCCTGCAGCACGACCGCCTCGTTCTGCGGCGTACGAAAACCCATTTCGCCGATCGGCAAAAGCATGTGCGAGACGAACTGCCAGATGAAAATCACGATGGCGCCGAGCAGCGCCGCGACCGCGATACGCATGGCACACCTCCCCGTGAAGTGGCATACACGCTAAGACGCTGGGCCGACAGGCGTCAAGCTGCATCGCAACAACGCACCCAGGGCGAAATGGTCGACACGCCAGGGCGAACGAATGCGGTCGTGGCGCGGGTGTTCAGCGGGCGCGTGCCGCGGCCCGCGCCCGCCGCAACGCTTCGAGTTTTTCCCTGATCTTCGCCTCGATGCCGTTCGCGGTGGGCGCATAGAACTCGGTGCCGACCAGCGCATCCGGCAGGCACTGCTGGTCCAGCGCAACGCCGCCCTCGACGTCGTGGTCGTATTGGTAGTCCTTGCCGTAGCCGAGCCCCTTCATCAGCTTGGTCGGCGCGTTGCGCAAATGCATGGGCACTTCGAGCGTTCCGGTTTCGCGCACCGTCGCGCGCGCAGCGCCGTAAGCGACGTAGGCGGCGTTGCTCTTGGGTGCCATCGCGAGATACAGCGCGACTTCCGCCAGTGCCAGTTCGCCTTCCGGCGAACCCAGCCGCTCATAGGTATCCCACCCGTGCAGCGCCAGTTGCCATGCGCGCGGGTCGGCAAGGCCGATGTCCTCCACCGCCATGCGCACCATCCGGCGCGCGAGGTACAGCGGCTCGCAGCCGCCGTCCAGCATACGCACGAGCCAGTACAACGCGGCATCGGGATCGGACGAACGCACCGACTTGTGCAGCGCCGAAATCTGGTCGTAGAACTGCTCGCCGCCCTTGTCGAAGCGGCGCGTACGGTCGGCCAGCACCTGCTGCAACGTGGCCTCGTCGATACGGCTGTCGTGTGCAAGTTCCGCCGCGATCTCGAGGAAAGTCAGCGCACGCCGCACGTCGCCGTCCGCGGCTTTCGCCATCAACATCAAGGAATCTTGATCGACCTGCAGGTGCAATGGGCCGAGCCCGCGTTCCTCGTCGGCCAGAGCGCGCTCCAGCGCCACCACGATGGCGTCGGCGCCTACCGCGTCTATCACGTGCACGCGGCAGCGCGACAGCAAAGCCGAGTTCAATTCAAACGACGGGTTTTCGGTGGTCGCGCCCACGAATACGATCACGCCGCGTTCGATGTGCGGCAGGAACGCGTCCTGCTGGGCCTTGTTGAAACGATGCACCTCGTCCACGAACAACACGCTGCGGCGTCCCTGCGCGTACAACGCTTCGGCTTCGGCCAACGCCTTGCGCACGTCGGCAAGTCCCGACAGTACTGCCGAAATCGCCTGGAAATGCGCATCGGCGTATCGCGCAACCAGCAGCGCCAGCGTGGTCTTGCCGCAGCCCGGTGGCCCCCACAACACCATTGAATGCACGCTGCCGGCTTCCAACGCGCGCCGGAGTGCCGTGTCCGCTCCAAGCAGGCGATCCTGTCCCACGATTTCGTCCAGCGAGCGCGGACGCATCCGCTCGGCGAGCGGCTTCAGTGCGTCGGATTCCGGGAACAGTACCGACGATCCGCCATGGGAACGTTTACGACTCGGCATCCGGCCATCATAGACAATCACGTTGCATGCGGTCGCTAGGTACGCGCGACGGCCTGCCGGCGCCGGTACGCGAAGTACGCCACGCCCGTGAAACCAGTCAGGACCGCTGGAATCAGCAGCGTGCGCTCCTGCCACCACGGGTATGTCGCTCCGCTCGCAAAACCGCCGCCGAGGAATGCCGCGAACAGCGCCAGATACAGGCGAACCCGACGTCCGTCGGCGCCGTCACCGCGCAGCCACTGACCCAGGAAGGTGCCGAGATCGGTGACGAGGCCCGACACGTGGCTGGTGCGGACAACCGCGCCGCTGTAGGTCGCGGCCATTGCGTTCTGCAACCCCGATGCCGCTGCGGCCAGCCACAAGCCCGCGTCATCATGTCGATGCAGCAGTGGCACCGCGATGAACAACATGGCGGATTCGATGGTGAGCGCCACCCCATAGCGTCGACCGAGCTTCAGCGCGCTATTGCCGATGACGTAACCGCTGATTGCACATCCGGCCACAAAAGCCAGCAGCATCGCACCGAAGTGCAGCAGGCTGTCCATGTCGCCCGCCATGGCCGAAACGCCGAGCAGCGAAGTCGTGCCGGTCATATGGGTCACCGCCTGATGGCGGAACCCCAGAAAGCCCACCGCGTTGATCATGCCGGCGATGAACGCCAGGACGATTCCGCCGAACCATGCCCAGCGCGGCAACTTCGCGATCATGTCCGTCTTCCACGCAGTGTCACTGGGCCAGCCGCTGCCATGGTCTCGCCATCGTGCAGTGGCACGCCCCTGGACGGCGACCATCGACCTGGACGATTCGTTGCCCTGGCGGGTGACCACGCACCCAATCCACGCATCGAGTACCGCCGATCGACCCGGTGTTTCGACATGATCTGGAATACCGAGCGGCCCTCATCGCGCCACGGCCATCATCCGGCTTCATCCAGCACCCATCGCTCATAGTGCTCATGGTGCGACGCGCCCCATTGGGAAGCCACGAAATCAACCGCACCAACACGAAACCCGAAAGGCTCTATGTTCCTACGCTCCACGTGAGATCGATCCCCGTAGCCCAGGGTGAGGTGCGCTTCGCATTTGCCACGGGAAACGAATAGGCCAGCGCGCCGCTGTGCATCGGCTATCGCGGTGCGCAGGCCTGCGAGCATTCCCTGGCTCGCCGCGTCCGCAACCGCAACGCACGCGCGACCATCTTTTCCGAATCGCACAACGGAATCGAACACCAGCTCGAATGCAGGAAAAGAAAAGTGACGGGCAGCTTCCGCCAATGCGTTCGGCAACGGCTGCAGTCTTTGCTTTGGCTTGCCGCATTCCGCGACGCTGACGTGCAGGATTCTGGACGGCCTCATGACAATGGGGGCGGCTTCCTGCCCGCAGATACTCCGTTGCCAATCGACTACGCGGGCCAGATCGTGTTCTGCCGGATAGATCGCAAAGAACGCCACCCGCAAGCAAGAAATGGCATCGGCTCCGAGCGATTCCGGCCTCCATGTCTCGGGAAAGAGATCCTCCATGTCGCCCTCTAGCTCTGCTAGGTTCCGCCAGTAGCGTCCACCCACATCGTACAACGCAGCGCTGGCCGGTCCCGGCGAATGGGTGTTCACCGTTGCCACCAGCGCTTCAAACACTGCGGCGCTCGCGGGCGAGGCAAGCAGCGCCAGCCTGGATGGGCGCTTCCGTGCGCGACATCGCGCCTTGGCACTATTGATGCGTGAGTGGCTTGCCCGTCGACGAGGACGGGACGGTCGCGCCGTCGCCGACCACGTCGGTGCCCTTGGGCGGCACAAACACGAAAGTGCTCGCAGGCAGCGTCGGATTGCGCTCCCATCCGGAGAATGTGATTTCCGTGCGGTTGCCCAGCGTGTCCTTGAACACCATGCGGTGCAG
>DATCSF010000316.1:0-2682 GCA_036568625.1 Rhodanobacteraceae bacterium
GCGCTGGATGCCGCGCCGGCATATCCCGTGGGGCCGGTGCATGATCGGCCACGCGTTGATCGCATGACGGCCTGATGCCTGCGGGCGGAATCCCTTGCACCAGGCCGGGCATCGCAGCCTGGCCGGGCGGGAGTAGCGCAGCGAATTCCGCCGGATGACGCCCCGAAGGCGGGTTGCCACCCGTCGTATCAAAACAGATCAGGGATGTCCGGCGACGAAGCGAACCAAGGCACGGGTGTCGCTCCCGTAATGCTGGAAGTCTGTTCGCCGGACGCGTGCGGAACCTTGCTTGGATGTCAGCGACGCCGCGCGGTCTGGTCGTCTGCAGCGCGTGACGCCCGATCGCGGTTCGCGACCTCCAGCGTCCACGCGACCACTTGCTGCGCGAGTGCGTCGTCGGCCGCGCCGAACGCGGCGACGATTTGCGGCACGTCGATGCCGGAGGGGTTCTGGGTGACCACGAAACTGCGGGTCGCCAGCAGGTTGCGCGCGCCGCCGCGGCGCAGTTGCGCGTCGTAGCGCACCACCACCACGGGCGATCCGGCCTGGTATTCGGATTGGAACGCGCGCAGGTCGCCGCTCAGCGTGTAGTCGGAGGCGAAGTTCTCGTCGTCGGTGGTGACGGCCGGCAGTTTCGCGGCCATGAAGGCGTCCACCAGCCGGTGCCGCACCAGCAGTGCCGGCGACTCGCTCCAGCGCGTACCCTTGTAAGTGCTGACCTGGCCCGGCTCGGGCATCACCACGATGCCGGCCTGGTCGAGTGGGCCGGAGGTGTTGGGGGTGTCCACGCGCAGGCTGAAGTTCGCCGTGGCCACGTTGGCGGCGGGCGCGGCGACGGTTTCCTGGGGCTGCCAGATTTGCACCGGCTCGCGCTTGGGCAGTACCGAGCAGGCGGCGAGCGATGCAGAGATGGCGCACATCGCGAGCAGTTTGCGCACGACGGAGGACGAGTTGGGCGCGGTCATGTGTGCGTCCTTTGGTGAAGGTCTGATTGGACTTGTCAAGGTTTGGCTCCTGCTCGGATTGTCATACTTCCACGACCCCGCAACCATCGCCTGGTTTCTGCCCCTTCGACCCAGGGACGAAAGTTGGAACGACTGCTGCAACGGGCTTGCGAGCATCCTAGTGCTTGGGCGTGAATTCGGTGGCGTGATCGCGACCGAGCAGGTAGCCGGCGGGATTGGCCTGCAGGTGGGCGGTGATCTGGCGGATGTCGCGCAGCGTGGAACGCAATTCGCGCAAGGTCGGGCCGATCTGGTCGACCCCGCGCAAACCGGATTGCAAGGAACCCTGGTTTTCCTCGAGCAACTGGTTGAGGGTTTGGGTAGTTTGTTGCAGCGATGCCATCGCCGTCGCCGCCCGATCCAGCGTCTGCCGTCCCGGCCCGTTGACCAGTTGGTTGGCGCCGGCCAGCGTCTGGTTGAGTTCCGTCGCCGCCGCCGAGGCCTGCTTGATCAGGTTGCGCAGGTCGTCGCGTTCGGCTGCGAGCGCGCTGGTCGTCTGGTCGATGTTCTCGAGTGTCGAGTTGATGCGTTCGACGTTCTGCTGGGAAATGATGTGGCCGAGCCGATCGAGGATGCCGTTGAGTGAGGTGACGACGTCGCTGCCGGAAGCCAGCAATTTGGTGAGCGCCGAACTTTCGGACTTGATCACCGGCACGGGATCGTCGGGCGTCGGCATCAGCGGCTGGCTGGAAGGTGCGCCACCGGTCAGTTGCACGAAGGCGACGCCGGTGAGGCCGAGCAGGCCGAGCTTGGCGCGGGTATCCACCTTGATCGGCGTATCGGCGGCCACCTGGATGCGCGCCAGCACCTTGCGCGGGTCCTGCGGGTCGAGCTTCAACTGGCTGACCTCGCCGATCTGGATGCCGTTGTACTGCACCGGGCTGCCGTTGGACAGGCCGGTGACGGCTTCGGTGAACACGATGTCGTAATAGTGGTATTGCCGGTTGAGGCTGGTCTTGCCCAGCCACAACGCGAACAGCACCACCAGCGCCACCACCACGAGGGTGAAGGCGCCGATCAATACGTGATGGGCACGGGTTTCCATGTCGCTACCTCATGCAAGCGGGTGGATGGCCTGCGCCGCCCGCCCGCGTGGTCCCTGGAAGTATTCGCGAACCCAAGGGTCGTCGAAGCGTTCCACCTTGTCCAGCGCGTCGGCCACGATCACGCGCTTGTGCGCCAGCACCGCAACGCGGTCGCAGATCGCGTGCAGCGAATCCAGATCGTGGGTGATCATGAATACGGTCAGCCCGAGCGCGTCGCGCAGGGTGCGGATCAGCTGGTCGAACGACGCCGCGGCGATCGGGTCGAGCCCGGACGTCGGTTCGTCCAGGAACACGATGTCCGGGTCCAGCGCCAGCGCGCGCGCCAGCGCCGCGCGCTTCTTCATGCCGCCGGAAAGCTCGGCCGGATATTTGTGGCGCACCTCGGGGCCAAGGTCCGCCAGCGCGATCTTCAGCGCGGCGACGCGCAGCGCATCGTGCAACGACAGGGCGGTGTGTTCCATCAGCGGCACCCGCACGTTCTCGCTGACGGTCAGCGAGGAAAACAGCGCGCCGTTCTGGAACAGTACGCCGCAGCGGCTTTCGATCGCGGCCCGCTTGCCCTCCGACAGGTCGTGCAGGTTTTCGCCGAACAACCTGACGCTGCCGGCCTGCGGCCGGCGCAAGCCCAGGAT
>DATCSF010000317.1:0-3210 GCA_036568625.1 Rhodanobacteraceae bacterium
ATTCCGGGTGCCCACTCCCTGGTGGAACAACCTCGGCGCCAGCCTTCGTCAATGTTTTCGGCGCCCCGGGAAAATTCTTTAGCGGCGCACGCAACGAAAGTGCGGCGCATTTCGCGGAATGGCTTTCAGCCGAAAGCGTGCCCGGATTGCTTTCGGGCGCATCAGGCATTGCGGTGCGCCTGCGCGCACACGAAAAAGCCCCGCGTGTGCGGGGCTGCGAGTCGCCTTGAAAGGTTGGGAAGAAAACCCGCGGTTATTCCAGCCGCGCGATGATCGTCGAAATCACGTCCAGAGCATGCTTGAGATCCTTGACGTGTGTCTGGTCCAGAATCCGCAGCGCGTTCTTCAGCTCGGTGGTGGAAATGCCCTGCGTACGCGGCAGGTACACCACCTCGCAAACGTCTTTCAATTCGTCGAAGCTGCCTTGCCAGTCCGCGCCGATGCCGAACACGGACACGCCGTAGCGCCGGATGTCGTCGCGCTTCTGTTCCCACGACGTTTCGGGAATCACCTGGTCGACGTGCTTGATGGCGCTGACCAAACGGCTGCGTTCCGCGAACGGAATGACGGTGCGCTTGCCTTTGGTGGCGTTGAACTCGTCCGTGGACACGCCGACGATCAACCTGTCGCCCATGCTGCGCAGGCGTTCCAGCAGGTTGAGGTGGCCGATGTGGAACAGGTCGAACGTCCCGTAGGTGAGGACGGTCCTGCCGGTGGTGGCGGTCGCGTTCATGACATGCCTCAATGGTTGAGTCGCGACACGACCTTCTGCATCAGCGCGTCGGATGGATCGCGCGCCAGCGTGTGACGGGCCAGCACCAGTGCCTTGCCGGTGTTGTTCTTGGACCAGTGCTCGAAAATCCGCGAGTACGCGAAGCATTTCGCCAGCAATGAGAATTGCCGGATGTTGTGCGCCGCCACCATGGTGTCGAAGGTCTTGTCGGGCACGCGCCAGTTGCCGTAGATGGTTTCGAGCCACGTTTCCGGATCTTTCATGCACCAGGCACGACCGTTGCCCTGGGGCACCGGGCGTTTTTCCAGTTCGATCCGGCCGAATTCGAAAATCATGTTCCAGTCCTTGGGCAGGCCCGGCATCCACGCGCCCGCGGTCAACGCCTTGCCGTTTTCGCCGTCGACCACGAAACCGCTGATGTCCATGCTGATGCCGGCTTCGTGATTGATCATCGCGCGCGGGTTCATCAATCCGAACGAATGGTTGATTTCCTGCCAGCCGTTCCGCTGCAGGATGGCGATGGCGCGGCGCATTTCGGAATGGGGAATGCCGGTGTCGACGTCCTTGTCATGTGGCAGCAGGCCGCCGTTGCGGGTCAGGCCCAGCAGCGTGCCGAACGCCGCGAACATGTGGACGCCGTTCTCGGCCATCAGCGCCAATGTCTTCCACAACAGGCTTTCCGCGTCGCGCACCCGGAACCCGGCCTTCTTTTTGGGCGGCGTTGCCTTGCCGACCGGCTGCTTCAATTGCAATTTCAGCGCGGTGCGGTATTGCTCCACGGCTTCCGGCAGATTGCCGAGGCGCTGCTGCAGCGAGCCCATTGCACAACGCGGGGCGGGGTGTTTCGGCGCGGTCTCGATGGCCTTCTGGACATACGGATTCGCCTTGATGATGTTGCCGGGCTTCAAATGGATGTTGCCGAGTTCCAGCAGGCTGGGCAGGTGGGCGGGGTGACGCTCCAGATTGCCTTCGAGTTTCCGGATGGCGTCGGCCGGCGATTTCTTCTCCGCGGTGAATTTGCCGATCAGGTAGGGAATCTGGGGGTCGTCAGGCCAGCTCGACTCGGCTTCGGCCAGAATCGCGAGGGCTTCGTCGGTCGCGGCGCCCTCGAACGCCTCTTCCGCACGACTGATGGCGGCCTGGATGGCCGTGCTGCGCGCGTCGCTGTGACCCTGTGGTGCTCGCGATGCATTGGCGTGCTTGCTCATGGTGTTTCCCTGATGGCGTGGGTCACTGGGCCCAGATGTCCGGGCTGTAGGCGCCGGTCAAGGTGAATTCGGTTTCGTCTTCATCGACGGGCCACAAGTAGCCCTCTGCAATGAGGTAGCGCCGCGCCAGCGCAGCATCGGCGTGTTCCAGCACCCAGTACGCGAGGTCGTGCAACCGGTAAACGGTGTGCAGCAGGAACGACAGCTTCATCAGATTGTTGGCGGGCATGCTTTTCAGGCGGGCATCGGTTGGGATGAACAACACCGTGGCGCCCTGCATGTCGTTCGCCTGCATCTTCTCCAGATGCAGCCCGGCGGGAAAGCGCGTTTTCAGCTTGACGTTCTGGAAGCGGCAGAAGCGGAAGCCGTGCGCCAGCATCCACGCGTTCACCGCGGCGAATTCGGCCTGGCCGGCGTGGCTTGGCTGAAAGGGCACATGGATTTCGATCAGCAGCGTGTCCGTCAGCGCCTTGCAACCGTTTTCCAGGATGGCGGCATTGTCATTGAGCGCATCGAGGATCAGCCAGTCGAGATTGGACAGGCCTTCGATGTCATCCAGGCGCACGCTTGCCATCGGCAGGTGCGCCAGGATCGGATCCACCTTCAACCCGGCATCGTCCGGTTGTGCCTCGAGACGCTGCGGCAAGGGTTCGAGCGTACCGCTCAAGGTCTTGTCGAGGCACGCATGAAAAGTGACGGGCTCACCGTTGCCCAGCGTGGAGTTGGCGATCAACTGGAATTGTTCGATGTCCGCCAGTCCTTTGTGCTCGGCCAGCCGATCGTTGGGATCGAACGCCACCACCGCAAAACTGCCAAGGCCCATGAAGGTGCGGAACGCGTCGCTCGAAGCGAACGTGGCGCCGTTGTCCACCACGACCAGCCGGCCGTCGAACGACCACTGGAATCCCTCCTTGGAACCGTCGCTCCCGGGGGTGACAGTTTCGGCCATGCCGGTTTTCTCCACGACCATCGACGAATGGAAAGTATTGTCGCGGCCCGACGTGCGAATCGATCGGACGAAAAGCCGGCCGATAGGGGCTCAATTTGACGCTTTGCGCCCGCGGGACGGGATCGCCCGACTGCGGCGGTGGAATCCGCGCGCGCATAAAAAAGGGCAATTATATACTTGACACACCCAATCGCTGACGATGTAATGGTGTCCATCTCGTGCTGGAACTGGACGCGCCTTGACTACGAGCCAAGCATCGGTCGAGTTGTTACTGGCCCAAACAAAGTTCATCCTACGCCCGATGTTGTGGGCGCGTGGGC
>DATCSF010000318.1:0-2456 GCA_036568625.1 Rhodanobacteraceae bacterium
GCGGTCGTCCGCGCCGATCTCGCCGGACTTACCGAGTTCCAGCAACTGTTCGAAATTCAGGATCGCCGAACCATCCGCGGAATCCTGCTTGGCTTCGCGCGCCTTGGCGATGGAGCGCTGCACGCCGTAGAACTCCATCAGGTAACGATGGACGTCCAGTGGATTGGCGACCACGCGCTTCACTTCGCGCCGCAGCATCTGCGACAGATCCGCGGCCCAGCGCGCGTCGAACGGTTCGGCGCTCGCAAACGTGACCGCACCGTGCGCGACCGCGACCGGCAGGATCCGGTGGCGCTGCGCGTACGCCTGGCTCACGGCTTGCGTCACCGCCGCCACGTCGATTTTCATTGGATCGATCTTGAGGTACGGCAGCCCGGACTTGTCGGCCAGCCACACGGTCAGCGATTCCACGGTCAGCGGTTTGCCGGGATCGCCGCGGTTTTCGGGCTTGGCACTGGCGATCACCACCAGCGGGTGCAACTCGACCGTGCCGCGGCCCGCGCGGCTGGTGGTGCGGATACGCTTGGCGTCCTCGGCGGCGAGCAGGCCGTCGGCGATCAGCGCCGCCAGCACCTCACCCAGTTCCAGGCGACCGTGCCGGCCAAGAACCGTGGTCGAATTGGGTATCGCCGCCATCGCCATTCCGCCATGAAGAACAGGCTTCGATCCGCGTGGATACTTAGGATTTGGGCCTCGCAGCTATACTAACGCGCTTTGCGCCGCGCACCGGGATGCCGATGGCAGCACCCACTTTTCAGCAGATCATCCAGACCCTGAACCGCTATTGGGCGGATCAAGGTTGCGTGCTGCTGCAGCCGCTGGATCTGGAAGTCGGCGCGGGCACGTTTCATCCCGCGACGTTCCTGCGCGCGCTCGGTCCCGATCCGTGGGCGGCGGCCTACGTGCAGCCCTGCCGGCGTCCGACCGACGGCCGCTATGGCGAGAATCCCAATCGCCTGCAGCAGTACTACCAATACCAAGTGGTGCTGAAGCCGAATCCCGACGACGTGCTGGAACGCTACTTCGGTTCGCTGAAGGAACTCGGCATCGATCCGCTGGTGCACGACTTGCGGCTGGTCGAGGACAACTGGGAGTCGCCGACGCTGGGCGCGTGGGGCTTGGGCTGGGAAGTGTGGTTGAACGGGATGGAAGTCACCCAGTTCACTTATTTCCAGCAGGCCGGCGGGTTGGAATGCAAACCGGTGACCGCCGAGATCACCTACGGCCTCGAACGCCTGGCGATGTACCTGCAGAACGTCGACAGCGTGTTCGATCTCGTGTGGACCACCGCGCCGCACGGCGTGGTGACCTATGGCGACGTGTTTCATCGCAACGAAGTCGAACAGAGCGCCTACAACTTCGAACACGCGGATACGAAAGAACTGTTCCACCGCTTCGACGCCTGCGAAGCCGAAGCCAACGAGCTGGTCGCATTGAACCTGCCGCTGCCCGCCTACGAACAGGTGATGAAGGCCAGCCACGCGTTCAACCTGCTGGACGCGCGTCGCGCCATTTCGGTGACCGAACGCCAGCGTTACATCCTGCGCGTGCGCGCGCTTTCACACGCCGTCGCGAAAGCCTGGACCGCGCCACGCGAAACGCAAGCGGAGGCCGTCCATGGCTGAGCGCTCGCTGTTGATCGAGATGGGCTGCGAAGAACTCCCCATTCACGCGGTGGACGATCTCGCGCAGGCGTTCGCACGCGGCGTTTGCGAAGGCTTGTCAAAACGTGGCATCGCGGTCGGCGTCGAATCCGCGCGCGCGTATGCAACACCGCGGCGTCTTGCGGTGGTGGTGCCCGGGGTAGCGTTCACCCAACCCGAGCAGCGCAGCGAAAATTTCGGCCCGTACGTCAACATCGCGTTGGATGCGGAAGGCCAGCCGACCAGGGCGCTGCTCGGCTTCGCGAACAAGGCCGGCGTCGAGTGGACTAAGCTCGAACGCGCGACGGATGCCAAGGGCGAGCGCTTCGTGCATCGCAGCGTTTCACCCGGTCGCACGACTGCCGAACTGGTTCCGGAGATCGTCCGCGAAACCGCTGCGGCGTTGCCGACCCCCAAGCCGATGCGCTGGGGCGACCACGATTTCGCGTTCGTGCGGCCGGTGCACTGGCTGGTGATGCTGCACGGCGACCAGGTGATCCCGGGTGAGCTGTTCGGCGTGAAAAGCGGCCGGCAATCGCGCGGGCACCGCTTCATGCATCCCGCGCCGGTGCATCTTGCGGATGCCGACGGCTATCTGGATGCGATGCGCGCCGCCAAGGTGCTGGCCGATCCGGCCGAACGGCGCCAACGCATCCGCCATGAAGTCGCGCGCGTGGCACCTGCCGACTGCATGCCGCGTCTTGACGACGCATTGTTGGACGAACTCGTCAATCTCAACGAATGGCCGGCGGCAATCGCGTGTACCTTCGATCGCGATTTTCTGGCGGTGCCGCATGAAGCCCTGGTCACCAC
>DATCSF010000319.1:0-8659 GCA_036568625.1 Rhodanobacteraceae bacterium
ACGGAACCGTTCGACGTCTATCGGAAAGTTCCTCAGCATCTCGCGCTGGCTGGCGAAGCACGTCAGCGCGCGTGCCTTGCGCGCGCGTTCGCGAACATCCAGCCGCGCGATCCACTGCCGGCGGGTGGCGTCTGGCCAGAACGTGGCAAAGCATGGGCCGTTGCGGCCGAGGTGATAGGACGGAAACTCGATGACAGTCGGCCTCGTGCCCGTGGTGGCGAGCAACGCGCACGCCGCATGCACCGCCAGCGCGGCGGTGTCATGGTCAGGGTGGCCGTGTTCGTAGGCGTGCGTCAGCACTGCCGCCGTGCCGGCGAGATCGCGACGCAACGCGGCCACGATTTCAGGCAGATGCTCGATCGATTCCTGATCGCGCCAGCCGTAGGCGATGCGACGTTGCGGTGCCGCGCCCAAGGCACGCAACGCATCGTCCAGTTCGCGTGCGCGTCGCGCAGCGAACGCATGGCGGCGACCCGCGTCATCAACGCCTGCACCGTGAAGGCGCGGCGCGCCGTCGGTCAGGTGGATCAATGTGAGCCGGCGCAGGCACGCCATGCGCGCGCCCACCCCCAGCGTTTCGTCGTCGGGATGCGCCGCCACCAACACGACCGGCATGTGGATGGCACGGCCCCGCGCCAGGTCGCGCAGGATCATGCGCCGCGTCCCTGGACATGCCGCCTCACACGCGTCCGCCGTTCCATCGTGTCTCCTCTCCTGCGCGTCAGAACGCGAGCCCGCGCTGGCCTTCCAGCCGGAGATGGCGCGCGACGCTCGCGCCGATGTCGCAGAAACTCGCACGACGACCAAGCTGGCCTCGCCGGATGCGCGGCCCGAACGCGAGCACCGGCACGCACTCGCGGGTGTGATCGCTGCCCGGCCAGGTCGGATCGCAGCCGTGGTCGCCGGTGATCACCACCAGATCATCCTTCAGCAATTCGTGCTGGAATTCCGGCAAGCGCTCGTCGAACGCTTCGAGCGCGGCGGCGTAGCCGGGGACGTCGCGGCGATGTCCGTACAAGGTGTCGAAATCGACGAAGTTGGCGAACAGCAGGCCGCCGTCGGCCAACCCCTGTGCGCCATCCAGCATCTCCTCGAAAACCTGCTCGTTGCGTCCGCCCTTGCGTTCGTCGCCGGTGGCGTCGTGACAGAACAGGTCGCCGATCTTGCCGATCGACACCACGTCGCGTCCGGCTTGCATGGCGCGACGCAACAGGGTTTCCGCCGGCGGCGGCACGCCGAAGTCACGGCGGTGCCCGGTGCGCCGGAAATCGTCGGCGTCGCGGCCGACGAAGGGGCGCGCGATCACCCGTCCGATGCGCAGTGGATCCAGCAGCCTGCGCGCGACGCGGCATGCCGCGTAAAGGCGTTCCAGACCGAACTTTTCCTCGTGTGCGGCGATCTGGAACACGCTGTCCGCCGAGGTGTAGCAGATAGGCTTGCCGGTGTTGAGGTGTTGCTTGCCCAGTTCGGCGATGATCTGCGTGCCCGAGGCGTGGCGCTGGCCCAGCACGCCGGGCAGCCTCGCGCGCCTGCACAGCATGTCGATCAGCGGCGCGGGAAAACACGGTTCCGATTTGGGGAAGTAGCCCCAGTCTTCCAGGGTTTCCACGCCCGCGATTTCCCAATGCCCGGTTTGCGAATCCTTGCCCGTGGAAACTTCCGCCGCGCAGCCGGCCATGCCGGTGTGCCACGCCTGCGCATCGAAGCCCGCGGGTTCGGCGCCGGTCGCGCTGCGGCAGGCTTCGGCCAGACCCAGCGATGCGAGATGCGGCGTGCGCAGTGGCCCGCTGCGAATTCCCGCGCGATCCGCGTCGCCATCCGCGCAGCGCCGCGCGATGTGGCCCAGCGTGTCGGCGCCGCTATCGCCGTAGCGCTGGGCATCGGGTGCGCCGCCGACACCCAGCGAATCCAGCACGATCACGAACGCGCGGCTCATGCGGTACACACTGCCGCAGGCACCGAGGCGGGCGCGTAACGCGCCACCATGTCCGCGCAGAATTCCGCGTACGACTCGGGATCGCGCGGCGCGCTGGTGTGGTGCGGGCGGATGCCGAGATGAGTCGGAGTGAAGCAGAACGTCAGCGTCACGTCGAAATCGCGCAACGCTTCCATCTGCCGGTCGAACCAGTCGAACGCGCCGGGGCGGAACCGGTCCGACCAGGACAGTCCGGTGCGCAGGCGGCGCACGCCCAACCGCTTCAGCCACGCGACCGCCTCGTCCAGGCGATGGTCCTGGAAGTGGAACCACTGGCAGATGCCGAGTTCCGATGCGTGCCGCGCGAAACGCTCCAGCGCGGGCTTGGGCGTGCCGTCTTCGCGCAGCAGGCCCATGTGGAAGTGGCGGTAGTACGAAGAACCTTCGGCTTCCTTGTGGCGCGTCGTGGCCTCCCACGCACGCGGCAAATCGTACAGGCTGTACCAGTGGATGCGCGGCGCGCGACCGATCAGCAAATCCGCGGTGCGATCCAGGCCCCAAGCCTGCACGTCCTCGGAACCGAAACTCGACACGCCGACCTCGCTCACCCACACCGGCAAATGCGTGAGTGCCCGGATCTCTTCCAGCTTGTCCGGCCATTGCTCGATCTGCCAGTGATTCCAGTCCAGCGGAAAACCGTGCACCGCCAGTGCGTCGACGTGATCGAGCACGCCGCGCGCCTGCATGCCGCGGATGAATTGCGGGTCGATCGGCGAGATCCCGCCCAGCACGCGGGTCAGCGAGGGATTGGCCTGCTGGATCGCACGCCCGGCCAGGATCGCCATCTCGGCGAAACGCGACCAGTCCGGGTCCACTTCCGGGTCCCAGTGCGACTTGTTGTTGGGTTCGTTCCACAACATCACGGCTTCGATCATGGCAAAACCCTCGCGTGGGATGGATCGAACGCGACGGCAGCCGCGCGCACGGGACGATGCCGGGCGAGCGTGCGCATCGCGGCGCGATAGCCGTCCAGCGTGCCTACATCCAGGTAGGTTTCGCCGGCTTTCACGCCGACGGCACGGCCGCCTTGCGCAAGCCAGGCGTTGACCAGCGTCCCGATGTATTCGTCGCGCGGATCGCGCGTCAGCCATAGCGCGTGCATCTCGTGGAACACGCGTGCAGGCATCTTGAATGCACCCCAGATCCAGCGGGTGCCGGGCGCGCGCTGCTTGACGCGGATTTCGCGCACGCGTTCGCCGTCCAGCAGCACCGCATCGAAGTGTTCGGGGTGCGCGACCGGAAACAGCAGGAACGAGAGCACGTCGTCCGGCAACGCCGCCAGCCCGCCTTCCGGGAACCAGACGGTGTCCGGCAGGCCGACCGCGACGCATTCGTCGTTGCCGATCAGCGGCGCGGCGCGAAAGATCGCGTCGCACAATCCGCTCGGCGACGGCTGCACCACGTAGGCCAGCTGCGCGTTGCCGAAGCGGCCGCCGAAGTATTCGACGATGTCGGATTTGCCGGCGCCGATCACGATGCACAGTTTGTCGGTGCCGCCCGCGAGCATCCGGTCCAGCAGGTATTCGGCGACCGCGCACGGACGCAACGCATGGTCCGCGATTGCCCTTCCCAGCGGCAGCAGTTCCTTGGAGAACGCCAGCGGCTGGATGCGGCTGCCGCGCCCGGCGGCCGGCACGATGCCCCACATCATTGCACCTCCGCCGCCGCAGGCGACGTGTCGTGCCGCCGGGAACCGGCGGGGGCCGACGCCGATTCCAGCAACCGCAGCAACTCCCGCGCGCGATGCATCGAGGTGTGCGACGCCAGCGTGCGCTCGCGCCCCGCTTCGCCGATGCGCTTCAACTCGACATCTGACCTGTCCATCGCGGCGAGCGTGTCGTCGGTGTCGCGCGCCAGCAGGATTTCGACGCCGGGACGATAAAACTCCTCCAGACCCGGCCAGTCGTCACTCAGGATGGGCACCGCGCACGCTGCAGTCTCGAACAGGCGTCCGGACGGACACCAGCCCGCGCGCGCCATCGCTGCGCGCGTCACGTTCAACGCCAGCCGCGACGAGCACAGGAACGCGGCGTGTTCGGACGGCGGCAGGTGCCGGATGAACCAGATGTTGTCGCGCCACGGAAAGTCGCCGGGATATTGCGCGCCCGCCAGCGTGAAGCGCGCCCGCGGACGCGCACGTGCGGCGTCCACGAACAGGGTTTCAAGCACGCGCTGCCGGTCCTCTGCATAAGTGCCGAGCCAGCACAAGTCGGAGTGGTAGGCAGCCGACGGCGTCACCGGGCGATGCACGGTGGGGTCGACGTGACCGTACAGCGGCTGCGCGTTGCGTGCCTGCAGCAGCTCCCGCAGCGCCTGCGGCGTGGGGCCGCCCGCGTAGCTCAGCACCAGGTCGTAATCGCGCAATCCGCGCGCATCCAGGTAGGGCAGCACCCGGCCTTCGCGCGCCGCGGCGATCGTCACCGGCGAATCGAGGTCGTAGAACACCGCCAGTGGTTTCGCGGCTGCCAGGATTTCCGTGTGGGCAGGCAGCGCATCGGGACAATACGAGGTGACGATCGCCGCGTCCGCTTCGCGCAGTTCGCGCCGTACGCGCGCGCGGATGGGGTGCCATTCGTCATACAGCGCCAAGGTCGCGCCCGCGGGCGCGCTGCAATCGCGGCATTGTGCGTAATACGGCATGTCGCGCTCGAAGAACGTGACGTCCACGCCCAGCCGCGCCAGCGCCTTGCACATGCCACGCCATAACGTCGCGTGCCCGTTGCCCCACGACGAGGTGATCGTCAGTCCGAAAATCACCAGCTTCATGGCAGCGCCAATTCGTTGACGGCCTCGACGCGCATGCCTTCCGTCCCGGCCGACAGCCGCGTGACGGAAGCGGGATCGATCGCGATGCGCAGGTAATCGCGCGCCGGCGCACCCAGGCAGTACAGCACCACCGAGCGGATGATTTCCGCGTGCGTCACCAATACCAGCGTGGCGCCGGCACAGGACTCGACCAACGCTGCCAGGTGCCGTGCCACGCTGCGCTGCACCGCACGGATGCGGATGCCAGCGGGCGTGCATGCGTGGTCGCGGTGTCGGTTCCAGCGTTGCCAATCGCGGTCCCCTTCCAGTTGCGAAAAGGTGCGCCCGGCCCATTCGCCGAAATCGATTTCGTCCAGCGCCATGGCGACGCGCATCTCGCAGCGCGCGCGCCGCGCGATGGCGCGCGCGGTCTCGAGCGTGCGGCGGCGCGGGCTGCACTCGATCCGCAACGGCGCTTCGCCACACAGGCGTCCGGCCAGGACGTTTGCCTGGCGCCGGCCGTGCGCATCCAGCGGCGTGTCCAGCGCGCGGCCCAGCAGGGTGTCCTCAATGTGCGCGCACGTGGCGTGCCGCACCATCAGCAATCGCGTCTTCATGCAAGGTTTCCGTTCGCTCGCCGGCGACGTGGGCGACTTTCCCGGCCGCTTGCGCGGCGATGAATTCGCGCGTCAGGTTCATCGCAACGTGATCGGGAAATTGATGCGGCGGAGATTTCATGAAGTACGCCGACGGACCGACGATTGCACCGCCGATGCCGCGATCCAGCGCCAGTTTGGCGCAGCGCACCGCGTCGATCACCACGCCGGCAGAGTTGGGCGAATCCCACACGTCCAGCTTCAGTTCGATCGACAACGGCGAGCCGCCGAACGCCGTGCCTTCGAGTCGGATGTACGCCATCTTGCGGTCGGTCAGCCACTCCACATGGTCGCTGGGGCCGACGTGGATGCTGTCGGGCGCGACGTCGACCTGGCTGGTCACCGAGCGCGTCTTGGAAAGCTTCTTCGACACCAGCCGCTCGCGTTCCAGCATGTTCTTGAAATCGGCATTGCCGCCGAAATTGAGCTGGTAGGTGCGGTCGAGTTTCACGCCACGGTCGCGGAACAGGCTGGCGAGCACGCGGTGCACGATGGTCGCGCCCACCTGGCTCTTGATGTCGTCGCCCAGCAGCGGCAGGCGCGCGCGCTCGAAGCGGCGTCGCCAGGTTTCGTCCGAGGCGATGAACACGGGAATGCAGTTGACGAACGCGCAGCCCGCCGTCAGTGCCTGCTCGGCGTAGTACTCGGTGGCACGCTGCGAGCCGACCGGTAGATAGGAGACGACGACGTCGGTGCGGGCGCGACGCAGCGCGTCGGCCACGTCCACCGAAGGCAATTCCGATTCGGCGATGTCGTCGCGCAGGTAGGTACCCAGTCCGTCCAGCGTGGGTCCGCGGCGCACGCGCACGCCGGTGCGCGGCAGCTTCGCGAAGATGCGCGTGTTGTTGGGTTCGCACTGCAACGCTTCGGCGAGGTCGTGCCCGACCTTGCCGGCGTGGATGTCGAAGGCACAGGCAACCTCGACGTCGCGCACGTGATAGCGGCCCACGCGCGGATTCATCAGGCCGGGGATCACGGCGTCGTCCGCTGCGTCGCGGTAATAGGCGAGGCCCTGCACCAGCGAGGATGCGCAATTGCCGGCGCCGATGATTCCGATTCGAAGCGGGTTCGGGTTCAAGGATCCATCCTCCCGATGTGTTGTCGTGCGCCTGTATGCAAGATGCGTGCAAACGTACTCTGGCGTACCAGGAAGCATGTTCGCCTGCGCGGCAGTCCTCGCGACGAGGAAATTATTTCGACCTTGCGGAAAGCGTTACGCGCGCCGAAACATTCATGGTGCGAAGCGATCCACACGGCACATGAACGGGTTCACGCGTGCTTCATTGCCTGCCGCGCAGTATCGAAATTTGTCGGAATCGAAGGGAATCGACATGACAACCACTGTCGGCGATTTCATCGTTCAGCGTCTCGACGCGTGGGGCGTACACCGCATCTACGGTTATCCGGGCGACGGCATCAACGGACTGATGGGGGCCTTGGGTCGTGCCGGCGACAAGCCACGGTTCATCCGCGCCTGCCACGAGGAGATGTGCGCGTTCATGGCGTGCGCGCACGCGAAATTCACCGGCGAAGTGGGCGTGTGCATGGCGACGTCCGGGCCGGGCGCGATCCATCTGTTGAACGGTTTGTACGACGCCAAACTCGACCACATGCCGGTGGTCGCGATCGTCGGACAGCAGGCCCGCGCCGCGCTCGGCGGGCAATACCAGCAGGAGGTGGATCTGACCACGCTGTTCAAGGATGTCGCCAGCGAGTATGTCGAAATGGCGATCGTGCCCGCGCAGGTGCGCCACGTGGTCGACCGCGCGTTGCGCATCGCGATCTCCAGGCGCACCGTCACCTGCGTGATCGTGCCGAACGACCTGCAGGAAATGGAGGCGGTGGAACAACCGCCACGCGCGCACGGCACCGTGCATTCGGGCATCGGCTACGACGCCCCGCGCATCGTGCCGCGCGAGGAAGACCTGCGGCGCGCGGCCGACGTTCTCAATGGCGGCGAACGCGTCGCTATCCTGGTCGGCGCGGGCGCGCTCGGTGCGACCGACGAAGTGATCGAGGTTGCGGAGTTGCTGGGTGCCGGGGTGGCCAAGGCCTTGCTGGGCAAGGCGGCGGTGCCGGACGAATTGCCGTGCGTCACCGGCGCGATCGGACTGCTCGGCACCAAGCCGAGCTGGGAACTGATGAGCGAGGCCGACACCTTGCTGATGATCGGTTCGCGTTTCCCGTATTCCGAATTCTTGCCCAAGGAAGGCCAGGCGCGCGGTGTGCAGATCGACATCGATCCGGCGATGCTGTCGATCCGCTATCCGATGGAAGTCAATCTGGTCGGCGATGCCAAGGCCACTTTGCAGGCTCTGAAGCCGCTCCTGAAACGCAAGCAGGATCGAAGCTGGCGCGAGAGGATCGAGAAAAACGTGGCGCGCTGGTGGGAGGTGCTGGAAGCGCGCGCGAAAACCGACGCCGACCCGGTCAACCCCGAGCGCCTGTTCTGGGAACTGTCGTCGCGGCTGCCCGACAACTGCATCCTGGCTGCGGATTCCGGCTCGGCCGCCAACTGGTACGCGCGCGATCTCAAGATCCGGCGCGGCATGCTGGCGAGCCTGTCCGGCGGGCTCGCCACCATGGGACCGGGCGTGCCGTACGCGATCGCCGCCAAGTTCGCGTTTCCCGACCGCGTCGCCATCGCGATGGTGGGCGACGGCGCGATGCAGATGAACGGCAACGCGGAGCTCATCACGATCCGCGATTGGTGGAAGCGCTGGAGCGATCCGCGCCTCGTGATCATGGTGCTGAACAACCGCGACCTGAATCAGGTGACCTGGGAGCAGCGGGTGATGCAAGGCGATCCGCGCTTCGACGCGTCGCAGGAAGTGTTCGATTTTCCGTACGCAAAATATGCGGAGCTGATCGGATTGAAGGGTATCCGTGTCGACAAGCCGGAGCAGATCGGCGACGCGTGGGACGCAGCCCTCAGCGCCGATCGTCCGTGCCTGATCGAAGCCATCACCGATCCGGAAGTGCCGCCGCTGCCGCCGCACATCACCCTGGAACAGGCGCGCGCGTTTGCGCAGGCGATGTTCGAGGGCGACTCCGGCAGGCGCGGCGCGCTTCGGCAAACCGCGCGGGAAGCGCTGGCCACGTTGTTTCCGGGCGCCAGCAAGGATGACTGATGTCCGCTCATGCCGTCCTGGGTGCGCCGCACGTCGGCGTGTTCGAGGTGCCGACCGATGCGCCCGAATCGGACGGCACACTGCAATGGCATTCCACTACGTTGGTGCTGGTCGAGCTTGCGGCGGGCGGACAGCACGGCATCGGCTACAGC
>DATCSF010000320.1:0-10165 GCA_036568625.1 Rhodanobacteraceae bacterium
GGTCAGCACCTCGGCGGCCGCGGCGTCGGTGTTCGGCATCAGCAACAGGAATTCGTCGCCCCCGAAGCGGCACAGGATGTCGTCTTCGCGCATGTGCTGGCCGAGCCGCTGCGCGACCGCACAAATCACGTCGTCGCCCACGCTGTGGCCGGCCGTGTCGTTGATCTCCTTGAAGTTGTCGAGATCGAAGAACACCACCGCCATCGGCTGACCGGAGTAGCGGGCGGTCGCCAGCGCCTGCTCGAACTGGCCGCGCAAGTGGGTGCGGTTGGGCAACCCCGTCAGCGCATCGAAGTAAGCCAGGTGGCGGATGCGTGCCTGCGCGTAGCGAAGTTCCGCGGTATCGACGCAGACGTGGATGCGGAAGATGATTTCGCCCGTGGCATCGCGCACCGCATCGGTCGCGGTTTCCAGCGTCTTGACCTCGCCATTGTGCCGACGCCATGCCAGTTCGCCGCTCCACGAACCGGTATCGCGCAGCCTCTGTTCGCGTGCGCGCACCGCGTCGGAATCGACCTGCACGTCGCGCAGCAGGCGCCCGATCAATTCCTCGTGCGTGTAGCCGGTCATGCCGAGAAACGTGCGATTGACCGACAGGATGCGATCGTGCGCATCACTGATCACGATGCCGTCGCTGCCGGACTCGAACACGCTGGCGGCGATCTGCAACTGGCGCTCGTTGCCAAGCTGCTCGGTGATATCGGTGTAGGAACCCGCCATCCGCACCGGGGTGCCGTCGGCGGCATAACTGGCCACGCTGCGCGCAAGGATCGTCAATACGCGGCCGTCGCGCGTCCGCATGCGCATCACCCGGCGCAACTCGTCGGTGCGATGTGCTTCCATGTGCTCGTACAGGGCCGCGCGCGCGGCGGGGTAATCCTCGGGCAAAATGATGCGCTCAAGATCCGCCGGGCTGTTCAACTCGTCCTCGTCGTACCCCAGCATCTGGTACACCCGCGCCGAAAAGAAGACCTTCCGGTTGACGACATCGAAATCGAAGATGCCGTCGTTGGCGCCCTCGGCCACCAGTCGATAGCGCTCGCGGCTGATCTGCAGTTCGCGCGTGATGCGTTGCTGGCGGCGCAACGAGATCGCCGCCAGCACGATACTGGTCAGTGCCGCGATGATCGCGACGACAAGCAGAATCCCGTTCACACTCTGCCACGCCCTCTTGCGAGCCCCGGCCGCGACGCGCGCCATCCTGGCAATCCGCCGGCACGCACCCTACCCCTGCGCGCGTCGTCCAGCTTACCCGATCCGTTCGAGAACGTAACCGCCAACATGAATCACCGGTGCGGCCAGCCAATGGTCCGCCAGCAGGAACCCGAACAGGGCTATCAGATACACGATGGAATAGCCGAACGCGCTCATCGCGAAGCGTTCGTCCGGCGGCCGCATCAGGCGAACCGCGTAGTACAGATAGGCGATCCCCAACACCGCCGCGCCGCCGAGATACAAAAGCCCGCTCATCCCGGTGAGGTACGGCAACAGGCTCACCAGCACCAGCAGGATGGTGTAAAACAGCACGTGCCAGCGGGTGTATTCGACGCCATACACCACCGGCAGCATCGGGATGCAGGCGCGCCGGTAATCCTCGCGGCGGAAGATCGCCAGCGACCAGAAGTGCGGCGGCGTCCACGCGTACACGATCAGCACCAGCAGCAGGCCATAGGCCCAGTCGCTCGGCGCCTGCATGCCGGTGACCGCGGCCCAGCCCAGCAGCGGCGGGATCGCGCCGGCCAGCCCTCCGATCACGATGTTCTGCGGCGTCGCGCGCTTCAGGAACGCGGTATAGATCAGCGCGTAACCGATCAGTCCGATGAAGGTGAGCAACGCGGTCAACCCGTTCACCAGCAGGCCGAGGATCAGCATCGACGCCACGCCCAGCACCAGCGCGAAGCCCAGCACCTGGCGCGCGGTGAGCGTGCCCGTCACCAGCGGCCGGCGCGCGGTGCGCACCATCACCCGGTCGATGCGCTGGTCGATCAATTGGTTCAACGCGGCCGCCGAGGACGACGCCATCCAGATGCCGAGCGTGCCGAACACCAGCGCCCGCCATGGCGGGACGCCCGGCGCGGCGAGGAACATTCCGATCAGCGCGGTGAACACCAGCAGCGCGACGATGCGCGGCTTGGTGGCAGCTAGGTATTGGCCGGCGAGCGTGGACATCGAACCATTTTATCGGGTCGCAGAAGCCGGCACCGCCGACGCCGTTTCCACGTCGAGATGCGCTTCCATTCCCTGGGTGCGGGCCAGCAGCACAACCAATGCAAACAAAAGAAGCGCCGCGCCGCCGGTATGCGCAACCGCGACTGCAATCGGCAGGCCCAGCACGACATTGCTGATGCCCAGCAACACCTGCGCGACCAGCAGCACGGCCAGTGCGCCGGCGTGCCCCCGCAGGCCCGCACGGTCCGTCTTGTGCGCAAGCCACGCGAGGTACCCAAACACCATCACGGCGCCGAAGCGGTGCACCATCTGGATCGCGGTGCGCGCGGTGGCGTCCAGGATGCCGCCCTGGAAGTCCACGCCGATCCCGCGCCACAGGATGAAGCCCTGGTGGAAATCCATCGCCGGCCACCATTGCCCGAGGCAGGTCGGAAACGCCGAGCCGCCGATCCCGCAGGCCAGCGCCGCGTAATTGGACGAGGTCCAGCCGCCCAGGAAAATCTGGCCTGACAACAGCACCACACCGATTACCGCGGCGCCGAACAAACCCGTCGCCCTCCGGAACGGTGGCAGGGGCGCGGAGTCGGTTTCGGCAAGCAACCGTCTCTGGTGCCGAGCGTCGATGCGGCCATTCACGGCCGCCCGTTCGAGACCGCGCGCGACCCCCGCGTCGCGCGAGCGCCGCGACTCGCCCTTGCCCGCCAGCTCTGCCCCCACAGCGGAAAGGGCGGCCTCGCCGGAGCGGAGAGGGAGCAGCGACAGTTGCCGCGCCACCCACGCCAGCAGCGCGAAGGTCGCCATGCCGCCCAGCAAATGACCTGATACCACGATCGGCTTCAGCAGCCACGTGACGGTCCACATGCCCAGCAGCGCCTGGAAGCACACCACCGCCAGCGCCAGCACCGCGATCCGCCGCCAACCGGCGCGGCGCCAGAAGATCGCCACACCCAGCAACAGCGCTTCCCCAGTTGCCGCCACCACACTGGACGACACGTAATCCTTAGCCATGTACAACGGTATGCCGACGCCGATCAGCACCACTGCCGCGATCACGATTCCGAGACGGCGTTTGGTCGCGAACGTCGCCACCAGCGCCTCGACCAGCACCAGCACGCCCAGGGTGCCGGCCAGAAAACGGTGGCTCTGCTCGCGCCACGCCTTGTGGGTTTCCACCGGGCGGTTCGGGAAGGCCTTGTCGGCTTTCGCGACCGCCGCGGGCTTCACCGGCCAGGTGATGCGCCCGTAGCAGGTCGGCCAATCGGGACACGAGAGCCCGGCGTTGGACAGGCGCACGAACGCGCCGAACACGATCACGCAGAACGCGAGCGCGCACGCGAGCCAGGCCAGCGTGCGCAGTGGAAGCGGCAGCGCCTGCATCAGTGCACCACCTTCTGGAGGTCCTGGCGCAAGCCTTCTGCATCGAAGCTGGCGGGGTAACGGGTCAGCGCCATGCCGGTCGGCGTGACCAGCACCGCGCTGACCGAATCGTGCGCGTGCGGGCGCAGGTCCTCCAGCGCGTGCGAGGTTGTGGCCGCGAGCGCCCACACGCCCTCGAACCCTTCGGCGGCCCCGCCGGAGGGCGGCGTGCCGAGATACAGCAGGTGCAATTTGCCGGCGTGCCGGCCCAGCGTGATCTGCGCGCGGTGCACCAGATCCAGTTGGCGCAGGCAATGCTCGGCGCAATCGGGGCCGGGCAGGGCGACGAGCGTCCACACCGCATCGTGATTGCTGAAGGCGTACGGCTTGCCGTCTGCCCTCTGCACGGGCACGCCGGCTAGATCGCGTTCCGGCTGGATGCGTTCGCCGTAGCTGTGTCCACGCGGCACCCAGCCGGTCAGCGTCAGGCCGAGCATCACGACCACCGGCAACACAAACACGGCCACGATCAGTCCCGCCTGCAGGCGGCGTCGGTTGCGCAAATTCATCAGGGAACCTCGAAGCAATTCAATGTACGTGGAAGTCGAAAGCGTGCCCCCTCGAGCCAAGGGGGTGGCGAAGACATGACAATGCGGGCCGGTGCGGAAACTGCTCGAACGTAACCCTGCCTGCCAAGGCTATTCCTCGTCGGTTGTGGCGTCATCGCGCTTGACACGATGCAGCACGAAAAACATCACGATCGCGGCAATCGCGAAGCTGAACCACTGCAGCGCATAGGCGCGATGCCGGGCAGGCGGCATCACGTTGGCCGTCCAGCTTCGGATGTAGGCGCTGTGCGGATCGGGGTCGGTCAACAATACATGCGGATACACGCTGGCGTGCAGGTCGGCCGCGATTTCCTGCGGATCGATCCACGTCACCAGCTTGGGCCAGGTTTTCTCGCGCACCAGCGGATTGCCGCCCAGCTTCAGGCCCGGCAGCGGCGGCGGCGCGTAAATGCCGGTGAGCGTCACCGGATGGTCCGGGATCGGCGGAATGTCCGGCGGCGTGGTCGCGTCGGCCCCCATCTTGGCAAGAAAGCCGAGGTTCACGAGCAGGGTCCGCGCGGACGCCTCCGGCAGGAACGGCACGAACACCATCACCCCCAGCCTGCCCGAGCGCATCTGGTCATCGAGCAGGTACACGCGATCGCCTTCCAGCCGGCCCGTCACCCTGACGTGCGGGTAGGCCCCGGGCTCGCGGTCCGCGCGGGCATCGGCCAGGCTCACCAGCGGCGCGCTGGCAGCATTGTGGAAACGCGCCAGCACGGTTTCCTTGTAGGCCGCACGGCGGAGCTGCCACGCACCGAGTGCGCAGAACACCGCCACGCCGAATACGGTCAGCAGCACCGCGAACACACTGGGACGCCGCATGCGCATCATGCCGCGCACACGGATGCAGGCAGCCGCGACGCTATACTCCGCGTTTCAGCACGCGGCCATCCCATGTCATTCGCCACCGTATACAAGATCGCCCTGGTCATCGTGTTTCTGGTGGTGATTTTCGAGCTGGGCCAAGCGTTGTATTTCATGATGACCGACCGCACCGGCAGCAACCGCACAGTATGGGCGTTGACGCGACGCGTGGCATTTTCGGTGTTGCTGATCTTCCTGATCGTGGTCGGCATCGTGACCGGCGTCCTGCATCCGCACGGCGTGTTCGTGCGCTGACAGGCGAGGCCGGAGAACGGCGGGATTTGGCATCCACGAAACCGTTCAATCACGCCGCATGAGGAGCCCTGACACCCGCAAACCGCGGACGATGGAGGGCATACCCTGGCGCGTGCAAAGCATTTGTCCGGAATACCCAAGGGCTGCTCCGGCAGGAGCGCCCCCAGGGCCGCGACAAACCCGGTCCGCGAACCGGCGGCGGGCGTGACCCGCTCCTACAAAATATAGACGAACAGAAAAAGGCACAGCCAGATCACGTCCACGAAGTGCCAGTACCACGACACCGCCTCGAACCCGAAATGGTGGTCGCGGCTGAAGTGCCCGCGGACGCAGCGCAGCCACATCACGATCAACATGATGGTGCCCAGCGTCACGTGCAGGCCATGGAAGCCCGTGAGCAGGTAGAACGTCGCGCCGTAAATGCCGCTGTGCAGCGTCATGTTGAGGTGCACGTACGATTCCCAGTACTCGTAAGTCTGGCAGCCGAGGAAGGTCGCGCCGAGCAGGATGGTGAGCCCGAGGAAACCGATCAGCTTGCGACGATTGCCCACCCGCAGCGCGTGGTGCGCGATCGTCACGGTGACGCTCGACGTCAGCAGCAGCAGCGTGTTGATCAGCGGGATGCCCCACGGCGAACCGGCAATGAAAGAGCCGCCCACCGCCTCGGGACCATTGGTCGGCCACGTCGCCGAATACCCTTGCCAGATGTAGCCGTTGATCAGCGGGCCCTTGTCGCCCAGACCGCCCAGCCACGGCACCACGAAAGTGCGGATGTAGAACAGGCCGCCGAAAAACGCCGCGAAGAAAAACACCTCGGAGACGATGAACCACATCATCCCCATCCGGAATGAGCTATCGGCCTGGGCGTTGAAGGTGCCCTTCAGCGATTCGCGGATGACGTTGCCGAACCACCCGAACATCATGCCGATGATGGTCAGGGCGCCGATCGCGAAGATGATCTGGCCCGAGGTGACGCGTCCGTTCAGCCAGTTCGCCAGCCCGACCATGAACAGGAACATGCCGATCGTGGCGACGATCGGCCAGCGGCTCTTGTGCGGGACGTAATAGACGTTGGCGTCGGGTTGGTTCATGGGAAGGTTCCGGTTGGGGCTGGCGTAACGGTATCTGGGTCAATGCGGAATGTGCGCGAGGTGTCCCTGCACCAGGCTGGCGATGAAGAACGCGAGTGCGAGTGCGGCGATGATCCACGCGGTGCGGCGCGCCCCGGCCTTGCGGCGCATTTGCGCATCCATCGCCGCGTCGGTTTGTGATTTCGCCTTTTCGTCCATCCGTTCGTCGCGTGGAAGCAAGCTGTTGTGAGAAGTCAGGACAGGGACGTCCGTTCTGGTGTAGCTATCCATGACGTCCGAATGCAATCTCAAGATTCCGGCCCGCAGCAGTCATGGACGATTGCACGACTAGTGACTCACGTCGCCGTGCGCAAGCTGGCTGTCGTCGACCACCGGCGGCACCGTGAAGCTGTGGTGCGGCGCGGGCGACGGCAGCGTCCATTCCAATCCATAGGCGTGTTCCCACACCCGCGAGGTGGCCTTGGCCTTGGAGAAGAACACGGTGTGGATCACGACGCCCAGGAAGACCAGCTGCGTCACGCCGAACCAGAAGCCGCCGATCGAGGACACCATGTTCCAGTCTGCGAACGCCACGTTGTAATCGGGAATGCGGCGCGGCATGCCGGCGAGGCCGAGGAAGTGCTGCGGGAAGAACAGCACGTTCACCGAGATCGCGCTGGACCAGAAATGCAACTTGGACCAGAAGTTCGAGTACATGTGGCCCGACCATTTCGGCAGCCAGTAGTACACCGCGCCGAGGATCGAGAACAGCGCGCCGCCGACCAGCACATAGTGGAAGTGCGCGACGATGAAGTAGGTCTGGTTGTACTGGAAGTCGGCCGGCACCAGCGCCATCATCACGCCGGAGAACCCGCCGATCGAGAACAGCACGATGAAGGCGATCGCCCACAGCATCGGCACCTCGAAGCTCAAGCTACCCTTCCACATCGTGGTGACCCAATTGAAGATCTTCACGCCGGTCGGCACCGCGATCAGCATGGTCGAGTACATGAAGAACACCTCGGCGCCCAGCGGCATGCCGACAGTGAACATGTGGTGCGACCACACGATGAACGACAGGAACGCGATGCACGCGATCGCGTACACCATCGCCTTGTAGCCGAACAAAGGCTTGCGCGAGAAGGTCGGCACGATTTCCGAGATGATCCCGAACGCCGGCAGGATCATGATGTACACCTCGGGGTGGCCGAAGAACCAGAACACGTGCTGGTACATCACCGGGTCGCCGCCGGCCGCGGCGTTGAAGAAGTTGGTGCCGAAGTAGCGGTCGAACAGCATCATCGTGACCGCGCCGGCCAGCACCGGCATCACCGCGATCACCAGGAACGAGGTGATCAGCCACGACCAGCAGAACATCGGCATCTTGAGGAGATCCAGGCCCGGCGCGCGCAGGTTCAGGATCGTCGCGATGATGTTGATCGAGCCCAGGATCGAGGAGATGCCCATCAGGTGGATCGCGAAGATCATGAACGCGATCGACTCGCCGCCCTGCAACACCAGCGGCGGATACATCGTCCAGCCCGCGGCCGGCGCGCCGCCCGGCATGAAGAACGTCGAGAGCAGCAGCACGAACGCGAACGGCAGGATCCAGAACGACAGGTTGTTGAGGCGCGGCAGCGCCATGTCCGGCGCGCCGATCTGCATCGGGATCATCCAGTTCGCGAGTCCTACGAACGACGGCATGATCACGCCGAAGATCATCACCAGCCCGTGCATCGAGGTGAGTTCGTTGAAGAAGTAGGGCTGCATCAACTGCATGCCCGGTTCGAACAACTCGGCGCGGATCAGCATCGCGAAACTGCCGCCCACGAACAGCATCAGGAACGAGAACGACAGGTACAGCGTGCCGATGTCCTTGTGATTGGTGGACATGAACCAACGCTCGAAGAAGCTCTGGTGGTGTTCCTCGTAATGGACGGCTTGCGCTGTGCTGGACATGGTGCGAATCCTCAAAGAATGCTTGTGCTACCTGAACGTCTGGCGCCGCATCAACCCTTGGCCGGCGCCGGCTTCTGCGGTTCCACCTGCGCGGTGCGCGCGGCCTTGTCGAGTGCCGCGGCGTTCTGCTGTTCGGCCAGCCACGCGTTGAACTGGTCGCGCGGCAGCACCTTCACCACCACCGGCATCGCGCTGTGGTCCTGGCCGCACAGCACGTAGCACTGGCCGCGATAGATGCCCGGCTTGTCGACCTTGGCCCAGGTGTCATTCATGATGCCCGGAATGGCATCGCGCTTGGCCGCGAAGTCGGGCACCCACCAGCCGTGGATCACGTCGCCACCGGTGATCAGGAAGCGCACCTTGACCCCGGCCGGAATCACCAGCGGGTGGGTGACGTTCAACAGGTAATCATTGCTGCCGTCGGGCGCCTTGACGGTGTAGGGGCTGACCCCGGAATCGAGCTGGCGCGCCGTGTTGCTGTCCCACGCCAGGCGCGAGTAAATGGTCGGCACCTTGGTGACGGGCTTGCCGTCGTAGCTGATGTAGTCGTAGCGCCACAGCCACTGGTAGCCCGTGACCTTGACGGTCATCTGCGAGGCAGTGGCGTTGTACATCTCGCGGGTGAGGATGGTGGCGGGTGTCGCCAGCCCGATGAGGATCAGCACCGGCACGACCGTCCAGCCGATTTCCAGCAAGGTGTTGTGGCTCCAGGTTTCGGCGACCGCGCCCTTGGATCGACGGAAGCGGATGATCGCGATGAACATCGCGCCGAACACGACCACTCCCAGCGCCACGCACACCCACAGCGCCGCCATGTGCAGATCCCAGATCTGATGCGAAACGGTGGTGACGCCCTTGTCCAGGTTCATCTGCCACGGCACCGGATTGGCGGCGGCGGCCATCGACACCAGCAGGCTACCGAAGGCGGCGCCCGCCCCCACGATCCGCCGCTTGCAATTGCTGGAACTCATCGTCATCGCACCCTCGGGAAGATTTGAATAACCTGACACACCCAGCTCCGTACCTACAAAGCTCATGTCTCCACAACCCGCCCCCTTGACCCAAGGGGCCGATCGCAAGATTTGAAATCCTTGCATGCTTTCACTCAGCTCCCGCGCCAGCCGCTGCGGCCGGACAGCAGGGTTTTCAGCCATTGCGACAGTTGCATGCGCTCGTCGTCGCCCAGGCACTGCCCCACTTCCTGCTCGCGTCCCTGCGCGATCAGCACCACGTGCCGGTGGCCGTCACCGCGATCCAGCACCTGCACCCGCGTCCACGCCGCGGGAAACGTGCAGGCCGCACGACCCTTGGCCGGAAGCTGCTCGATTCGGACCTGATCCGTACCCAGCGTGATGCGTTCCCTGCGATCCCCGCTGCGCCACACCAACCAGAACGCGATCGCCACGACGGGGATCTCGATCAGCGCGAACATCGGTGCGAACACGTCGCCACCCCATGCCGCCAGTGCCGCAACAAGCAACGCCGCGATGCACACTTCCCACGTCAACCGGCGAACCTGGCTGCGGTTGAGCGCCCGATTCGGCCCCAACAGCAACGTCACCTGGCCGGTATCGGCAGCCACCGGAAGACGTTTGATCATGAACATTCACGGTACCGCAATCCGGGAATCATAAAGCCGCCGGGCCAATGCGGCAAGAATAGCCCGCCCGGATACGCGCATTCTGCCGCGCGTCATTGGCTGCACCAAGGCGCAAGCCTTACAATGGTGGGTCATATTGCAAGTCATCTCCGATGGCCGAAATCCTGAGCCCCGAATTGCCCGCGCCACCGCGCGCCGCGCGTGCGCGCATCACCGCCGCGTGGAGCGGCGACGAATCCGAAATGGTCGCGGCGCGGCTCACCGAAGCCGCGCTGCCCACC
>DATCSF010000321.1:0-5128 GCA_036568625.1 Rhodanobacteraceae bacterium
GGCCTTCCCTGGCCTGACTTTCCACAACAGCCGCTTCGCACCGGCACCCGTCATAAAGCATCGGCCGCTGATTTCGGGGGAACGGGGAGGTTCGCCATGTCACGCCGCCTGATCGCGTTGTTCGACGGCACCTGGAACAAGGTGCAGACCCGTACCAACGTCGAGCGCTTGTGGAAGCTGATCGCACCGGCCGATGCTGCGGGTCGCGAGCAGGTTTGCAAGTACATCGCGGGCGTCGGCGTCAAACCGGGCATCGCGCATCTGCTGGGTGGCGCGTTCGGGCTGGGGCTTTCCGACAACGTGAAGGAAGGCTACCAATGGCTGTCGAAGCAGTGGCGCGACGGCGACGACATCTGGCTGTTCGGGTTCAGCCGCGGCGCCTATACCGCGCGCAGCCTCGGCGGGCTGATCCGCAAGTGCGGATTGCTGAGGCCCGACGAAAAGGGCGAGGTGACGTCCGCCGAGGTCAATGCGGCCTACACACTCTACCGTAACGACCTGCATCCGAACGATCCTGCGATGCAGGCGTTCCGCGCGGCGCATTCGCGCGAGGTGCTGATCCGCTTCGTCGGGGTGTGGGATACGGTCGGTGCGCTGGGGATCCCCGGCGTGGCGTCGTGGTTCCCGTACGCGCGCAGCCGCTACGCTTTCCATGACACGGACCTGAGCAAGATCGTGCAATACGCATATCAGGCGCTGGCACTCGACGAACACCGCGCCGATTTCAAGCCCACCAAATGGACGCGGCCGCAGCAATCGCTGAAACCGGGCGAGTCGCCGGTCGCCTGGAAGCTGGAACAGATCGAAGTCGAACAGCGCTGGTTCGTCGGCGCGCATTCCGATGTCGGAGGCGGCGAGAAAACCGATGGCGCCGGCCACAGGCCCGACACGTTGCCGGAGATCACGCTGGCATGGATGCAGGCCAAGGCCAAGGGCGCGGGCCTCGCCTTCAGCGAAGATTTCGTGCCGGCGCCGGGCGCCGAGCTCGATGTGCCCAATGATTCCTACGGCAGCTTCATGGGCGGCATCTACAAGCTGTTCAAGAAGCCGTACCAGCGCGTGATCGGCGGTGGCATCAACGAAACCATCGATCCCTCGGTGTGGCTGAAATGGTACGCGCAGGCGGAGTACCGTCCGCAGCCCGTAAAGACCGCGATGCTGGCGGCTCTGATCGAACTGGGTTCCGGCAGGGTGGCATGAGCGGGTTGTTCGAAGCGGCCAAGCGATGCCTCGATTGCGTGGAGCCGGAAGCCAAGGTCGCGTTGACGCGCGAAGCCTTCGATATGTTCCGCGAGGGCCATTTGCCACTCGATGATGACAGCCTTCCATCCGAGCCGATCGGCGCGCCCGGACGTCCCGCGAGACCGCGATTGGTGATGCCGCGCGACGTGCCGCAGCGTGGCCTCGGCAGCAAGGAGGGCCGCGCGGCGCTGGTGCATGCGGTCGCGCACATCGAATTCAACGCCATCAATCTTGCCTGGGACGCGGTCTATCGATTCCGCGGCATGCCCGACGATTACTACCGCGACTGGGCCAGCGTCGCGCACGACGAGTCGCGCCACTTCACGATGTTGTCCGCGCGGCTCGCGCAATTCGGCCGCGCCTACGGCGATTTTGACGCCCACAACGGCTTGTGGGAAATGGCCGTCAAGACGGCAGGTTCGTGCACCGCACGCATGGCGATGGTGCCGCGCGTGCTGGAAGCGCGCGGGCTGGACGTGACGCCCGGCATGATCGCGCGGCTGCGCTCGGTTGGCGACGACGCTACCGCCGACATTCTGGAAATCATCTTGTGCGAGGAAGTGCCGCACGTCGCCGCGGGCACGCGCTGGTTCCGCTATTGCTGCGAACGCGAAGGCCGCGATCCCGACGCGACTTTTGCCGGACTGTTGCGCGAATACGTGCCAACCGGCTTGCGCGGGCCGTTCAACCTCGACGCGCGTCGCGCGGCCGGATTCGGCGAAGCCGAGCTCGTCGGCCTCGCCGGGGGTGGAAACGCGGCGCCTACAGCGCGTGCGCGATCGTCATCGCAACCAGCGCCGCCACCAACAACACGACAGCGAGCCGGCTGAACGTTGCGACGCGGCGTTGCAGCGCCGCGATCGTTTGCACGATGGCATCGCGCTCGCCGCTTTCCGGCATTTGCGCCATTTGCTGCGACAACGCGCCGGCACGCTCCGCGGCGCGTCCGATCACCGCGCCGCCGATGACCGCTGCGATGATCCCGCACAAACCGCCGATGCCCAGCGCCAGTCCGGCCCCGTGACCGACGATGGCGCCGTCGAAGCCGTTGGTGAATATCCAGTACATCCACAGGCCCGACAGCACCGTCAATACGGCCGCCGCGGCAATGAAGCCGCCCATCCGCCGTCGCATCAATTCCGCCATCACCGGCGCGCCGCGTGGCCCGATCGCGCGGATCGCCGGCGTCACGTACAACGTCAAGAACGCCGCCGAGCCCACCCACAGCGCCGCAAACAGCACGTGCAGCACGCGCACGCCCGCATACCATTCACCGATCATCGTTTGTCCCCTTCCCGCGAAAAGCCGGGAGTATCCACAGCGCACCGCGCCGAGGCAACCCGCGAACCATGGACCTTCGGCAGGGCCGCTTGTGGCCCCGGGTAGCGACGGGGTCGAATGATCCGTGAACGTCCGACGCCGCATGCGCGGCGCCGGAGCGGATCAATGCGCGCTGCCGTGCACCACTGCCGGCGGTGCGGGCAACACCAGTTTCAAATACGGCGCGGGCGCGTCCTGTCCCGGCGGCACCCAGGCGTGCGCGGGTTTGCCCGCAGGTCCGAGCGAATGGATGTAGGCGTACATGTCGGCGAGATCCTTGTCCGACAGGTAACGGAACGTCCACCACGGCATCGCCGGGCGCGATTTCAGCGAGCGCAGCTTGGCAATCCATTGCTTCGCCGTCAGCTTCTGCACCAGCAGCCGCAGGTTGGGCGCGTAGGTGGTGCCCCACGGGCCCTGGAAATTCATCCCGCCGCCGGTCAGCAGCATGTCCTTCGGCGCCTGCCCGCCGTGTTCCGCCCAGCCGGGCGTGTGGCAGTCCTGACAGCCGCCGTAGCCGACCAGGAATTCGCCGTGGCGGATGGATTTGCCGTGGGCGGACGCGCCGCCCGCGAAGGCCGGTGCAGCCAGCAAGACGCCGACCGCGATGGCCAGTATTGCCCTGATCATGACTTTCCCTCCCGGGGTTGCGTAGTGTGGGGTGCAACCGCGGCCGAGTATTCGCCGCCCGGGCCGGGCGCACAAGTGCCGCGTCCGGTGTACGCTCCGCGTCTTGTGCGGACCGGAGGGGCGCCATGTCCATGCGGAAAATCCTGATTGCGCTGGCGGCGTCGATCGTCGCGACGCTGGCCTGCGCGGCGTCACCGGCGCAAGCGCTTGGCACGCAATCGAACAGCGGCGTGTTCCTGCTCACCGCCGATCGCGTGTTCGATGCGCGCAGTGAAGCCACCCACGCGGGCTGGGCGGTGCTGGTCGAGGGCGACAAGATTGCCGCGGTCGGGCCGCGCGATTCGATCAAGGTGCCCGCCGATGCCAAGACCATCAATCTGCCCGGCACCACCCTGCTGCCGGGCCTGATCGATGCGCACTCGCACATCTTCCTGCACCCGTACAACGAGACGTTGTGGAACGACCAGGTGCTGAAGGAGCCGCTGCCGTATCGCACCATCGAAGCGGTGATCCACGTGCGCAACACGCTGATGGCGGGCTTCACCACCTTGCGCGACCTCGGCACCGAGGGTGCGGGCTATGCCGACGTGCAGGTGCAGAAGGCGATCAACGAAGGCTTGATACCCGGCCCGCACCTGTTCGTCGCGACGCGCGCCACCGTGGCCAAGGATTGCTACGGCCCGGGTCCGATGGGCTTTCGCACCGACATGACGATTCCGCAGGGCGGCATTCCCGTCGCCGGCGTGCCCGAGATGATCGCGGCCGTGCGCGATCAGGCCGGCCACGGCGCGGACTGGATCAAGATCTATGCCGACTACCACTGCGGCAAATCCAAGGGTTCGGTGCCGACCTTCACGCAGGCGGAATTGAACGCGGGCGTGGAAGCCGCGCATTCGCTGGGTTTGCCGGTGTCGGTGCATTCGACCACGCCGGAGGGCATGCGCCGCTCCATCCTCGCGGGTGTCGACACCATCGAACATGGTTTCAACGGCACGCGCGAAGTGTTCGAGATGATGAAGAAGCACAACGTCGCCTACCTGCCGACGCTGGAAGCCGTGGCGGCGTATGCCGAATATTTTGATCACTGGAAACCGGGCGATCCACCCAACGACGAGATGCGCGCCTCGCAAAACGCATTCAAGCTCGCCATGCAAGCCGGCGTCACCATCGGCTGCGGCAGTGACGTCGGCGTGTTCAAGCACGGCACCAATTACAAGGAACTCGAGTGGATGGTGAAGGACGGCATGCGCCCCGCGCAGGCGCTGCTGGCCGCGACCGCGGTGGACGCAAAGATCCTGCGCCAGCAGAACCAGTTCGGCCAGCTGAAGCCCGGCCTCGATGCCGACATCATCGCGGTGCAGGGCGATCCCACGAAAGACATCGCCGCGATCGAGCACGTGCCGTTCGTGATGAAGGGTGGCGTGATCTACAAACACCCGTAAACACGTTCGTCATTCCGGACGCCGCGCAGCCGCGATCCAGAGTCCGTTCATTGAATGGGGGAGTAGGGTGGAATCCGCCTTTCGCGCCTTTCAAGGAGCACTTCCCCGTCCGCGATCTACATGTGGCGGTCGGCGCGAGGGCGCGCACGTCAACCACCACGATGCGCGCCACAACCACAGCGACACCAGCGCAATCACGGCCTTTTCGCCGAGTCCGCGCGGAATCGGCGACAGTGCGTAGATCCAGAAGTAGACGACGCCGACCGATGCGATCGCGGTGGCCTCGATGAAGTGCGCACGCCAGCGCGGATCGAGCCGCAATCGCAGCGACTGCAGCAGTGCCGCGGTGGTCACGCAGACGAACGTGCCGAACGCCGCCCACTGGTGGATCTTGCCGTGCAGTGTCACTGGCCAGGGCGTCGCGTCGGCCAGGAAATACGCTGTGATGCACAGCGCGGCGGTGGCGATCACGAACAGGATCAGCGGAAACACGC
>DATCSF010000322.1:0-6749 GCA_036568625.1 Rhodanobacteraceae bacterium
GGTCCGGACAAGCTCTGAAAAGAGGATGTTCCGCGGCGAATCCGAAAAAAGGGTGCCGAGGTAATCAACATGGCGCCTTGTCCGAGCTGCTTTTGAACCTGCGCAACGTGCCGGATGACGAGGCCGACGACGTGCGGACGATGCTAGACGCGAAGCGGATCGCATGCCACGAAACCCCGCCAAGTTTCCGGGGTATCTCGTCTTGCGCGGTCATGCGGCACTCGCCTGCATCCGCGCGCGCCGAAAACCGGTATTCTGGTGCCGACTTGGCGGAAGCCGTCGAAAGCCGTGGTCCGAACCGCCACGATCTGTGCAGGGGTCCTCGAGGGAGAATCAAGATGCGACGCCTACTTTGCGGTTTCGTTGTCTCTGCCTTGTTGTTTCTCGTCCCGCAACTCGCCAGCGCCACAGTGATCTATACATGGCAGCCGCTGACGGCGGGCTCGGATGACGCCGGCGGCGAGTTTCTCATCAGCAGTGGGAAGCTGGTGGCGACGGGTCCCCTGCAATATGACGTGTCCACCGGCAGTTACGATCCCGGCGTGGACTACGGCAGTCCATTCTCGCTGCTTGCCTTGAGCATCCAGGGAAATCCCTATGGCTTCTACCTGGGGCCGAACCTGAGCGGGAACGTCGGCGCTGTATACATCTCGATGGATATGACGCCCATGGGCAGTGGCATCGGCAGCCTTTTGGCGGGGTCGTTGTACGCAAACAATGCGGAAATGGATTTCTACATGACATCCAGCAACGGCATCTGGTCACTCATGGATGCGCATTCTGATTTTCCTGGCTGTTTCAGTGACCCGTGGTGCAACGGGGGAACGGGCCAGTGGGTACTGACCGCCGTGCCCGAGCCACGGGATCTGGGGATCGTTGTTCTCGGCCTGGGTGCATTCGCAACGGTGTTGCTGGCAAGGCGACGCGTCTGGTCAAGTCGAACGTACCGCTGACCGGGGGCGGTGACACGAGTTTCAAGTCACCGTCAGCGGCCTCGTCGCGCCTTTTTTCCCGCAAGCTCCACTTGCGCGTGTTCCGTCACGGTGCGACGCAACTGCTTCAGCGCGGGCGATTCCGGATCGCCACCGGCATGCAGGCAGACATCGACGCGCGGCAACGGCGGTAGTCCGTACTTGCCGTCCAGCCGCTTCAGTTGCGGCGGGATGCCTGCGCTGGTGCGCAAGGTGATGCCGAGCCCGGCGGCGACGCCTGCCCACAGGCTTTGCAGGCTGGTGGTGACGAAGGCCGGCCGCCAGGCCATGCCGGCCTTGTCCAGCGCCCGGGTGCCGGTCTCGCGAAAGAAGCACGGCGAGTGGTAAAGCGCCAGATCGATGACCTCGCTCGATCGCAACCGCTTGCCCGCGTCCGCGGCGCCCACCCACGTCATCGGCAGTGTCGCGAGCCGTTCGGCATCGGCGCGCCGGGCATGGCCCATCGCCAGCACCAGATCCAGCTCGCCGCGATCCAGCCGTTCCAGCAGCGCGCTGTTGCGTTCGACCGCCACGTCCACACGCACGGCCGGATAGGCCTTTTTGAATTGTCCCAGCGCTGCCGGCAGCCAGGATTCGGCGAAGTCCCCGGGCAGGCCGAACCGCACCGCGCCGCCGATCGATGCGCCGTGCACGGCGTGCACCGCCTCGTCATTGAGCGGAAGGATGCGCAGCGCATACGCATGCACCCGGTCGCCCGCTTCGGTCAACACCACCCGGCGCCCTTGCTTGCGAAACAACGGCTGTCCCAGTTGCGTGTCCAGCTTGCGCATCTGCTGGCTGACCGCCGATTGCGAGCGACCCACGCGCTCCGCGGCGCGGGCCAGGCTGCCCAGGTGAAGGATCGCGGCCAGGGTGCGCAACGCATCCATGTCGAGATTGGGGAGCGACATAGATAAGCAAATCGAAAGGGTTGGCCTCGAGTTATTCGCTTTTTCTGCAGGCTTGCGAAGCCTATGCTCGACCAGGCTTCGCTGATGGAACTCCGATCAACCCCATCGCTCGTCGTCATTCCCGCGAAAGCGGGGACCCAGTGCCTTTGCATTTCAGTGCGCTGCACGAAAGTCACTGGGTCCCGGCTTTCGCCGGGATGACGAGCACAATCAGAACCCCCTTGTTTGCCGTGCTCATCGGAGACGCTCATGAGCTCACCGGGACGATTTTTTTGCTGCTGCACGGCCATATCCATGACGCGCAACTGATTCGTCGCCTCGCGAATACGCCGTCAACGCCATCGCCGAGGCGGCCGAGTGGCAAGCGCCGAAAACAAGAGTCAGAGCCGACTCTTTATGTCGCGATCCGCTCGATCCGCGCTACCTTCTTGCCCAAGGCGCGGTGGGCTTCTTCGAGGTCGTAATCGGCCTGCAGGCCCAGCCAGAAGCGTTCACTGGTGCCGAGCGCGGCGGCGAGTCGTACAGCAGTGTCGGCGCTGACACCGCGCTTGCCCAGCACGATTTCGTTGATGCGACGCGGCGGCACGCCGGCAGCGCGGGCGAGGACGTTCTGGCTGATGCCGAGTGGCGCGAGGAATTCCTCGAGCAGCACTTCGCCGGGATGGATGTTGGGCAGGGTCTTCATGTCATTCTCGGTGTTCAGTGGTAGTCGACGATCGCGACGTCGATCGCGTCGCCATCCTTCCATTGGAAGCAAATGCGCCATTGGTCGTTGACGCGAATGCTGTGCTGGCCTTTGTGGTCGCCTTTCAAGGCTTCGAGCCGGTTTGCGGGCGGAATTCGCAGATCGCCCAGCGTTGCGGCGTTGTTGAGCATGCGCAGTTTGCGACGTGCAACGTTGGATGTCCGTGGGCAGCCGCCGGGTATCCGGGTGCGGAAGAGCTTCCGGAAATTGCTGAAAGACAATTGCGGCTGTGCCGCGAGCTTGCGCCGTCCGGCAGCATCGTTCCTCGTCCCGCCTGGATGCTGCATGTGAGCGTCGCGTTGTGCGGTACTCCGCGCCGGTTGCGGTATTCGATGGAGGATGCCTTGCGTCGAGCGCAGGCCGTGTTTTGCTTTCCCGCGTTCGACGTGGTGCCCGATTCGGTAGCGACGTGGCGCGTTGGCCGCTTGGTGGAAATCGTGGACAGACGTGATGCTTCCCATCCGCAGCGTGGTATCGAGTTGCAGGAAAATCATGGACGGCGAATATGGAGCAACATTGTGCGCCATCCAGCGACAACTCATATCCCCGCGGTCTTCATCGGCTGTGCAGGCTGGTCGATTGCCTCGGCCCGCGCCGGCTCGTTTCCTGGCGGCGGCAGTCATCTTGAACGTTACGCGCGCATCTTCAATGCGGTGGAAATCAACTCGTCGTTCTACCGACCCCACCAGCCGCGGACCTATGCGCGCTGGGCCGAATCGGTGCCGGCAGGTTTTCGCTTCGCGGTGAAAGTGCCCAAGGCCATCAGTCACACCAAACGTCTGCGCGACTGCGGCGCGGAGATGCAGGTGTTTCTCGATCAGGCAAGTTGCCTCGGCGCGAAACTCGGCATCCTGCTGTTGCAATTGCCGCCGGGCCTGGCTTTCGATCCGCGGATCGTGTTGCCGTTCCTGGACGATCTGCGCGAACGCCACCATGGCGCGGTTGCTTGCGAGCCTCGACATGTATCGTGGTTCAGGGCGAACGTGGATGCGGCTCTGCGCGAGCGTGGGATCGCGCGTGTCGCGGCCGATCCCGCACGCGTTCCGCGCGCGGCCGCACCGGCAGGCGACCGAAAGGCCGAGTACCTGCGCTTGCACGGCTCGCCTCGCATGTACTACGACGCTTATTCAGACGAAACGCTGGTGTGTTTGGCGCGTCGTTTGACCCGTCCCGGAAAGCGAACGCGCGAGCGCTGGTGCATTTTTGACAACACCGCAGAGGGACATGCGATCGACGATGCCGTGAAGTTGAAGGCGCTGATCGCGGATTGCAGTGCGTCGCAGCATTTGGACCCGACCAAAGAGGGCGCAGGGTTTCGGCGCCGCGGCTAGCGGTCGGCCGTCCTCAAAAGCTCTCGTCCGTACTCGACCTTTCCAGATGCAGCGGTTGACCCGTACATCGCTTTACGTTTCAACCCGCAATCTCGAAGCTTGCGCGTTTGCGGAAGCCGGCGCCGGTATTCGACACCGTACCGCGGCCCGGGCTGTCGACGCAGACGACCGGACTTTTCGGCGAACTGATTACGCCGGCATGACGGGTCCAGGACCAGGTTGAGCGGCCGTCCGTAGCGCGGGAAACGTCGTTGGCATCAATCCTGCAGGCGGTAGAAGGGCCAAGCTGAACCGGAACGATGACCACGACACTTCCCCCGCTCGCCGAGGTGCTCGACCTCATGCCCGATGCGGTGTGCGTGGTCGACCCGGAGGGGCGGCTGCTGTTCGTCAACGCCAGCTTCCAGCGCATCTTCGGCTATGCGCCCGAAGAGGTGCTGGGCAGGCAGATATTCAGCCTGGTCCATCCGGATGACCGCGAGGTGACGGCCGAGCAGGCCGAACGGGTGATGGCGGGGGAGCTGCAGCGCCACTTCCGCAATCGTTATGTCCACAAGGATGGTCATACCGTGGATATCCAATGGTCGGCGCGCTGGTTGCCGGAGCACCGCGTGCGGATCGGGGTCGGTCACGAGGTGACCGAGCTGCGGCGCGCCGAACGCGAACTCGAGCACCGTGCCAACCACGACGCGCTGACCGGGCTTGTCAACCGGCACCGCTTGCAGGTGGAACTGCAAGCCGCAATCGAACATGCGGCCGACGAGGGTGGCGGGCTGGCGCTTTTGTACATCGATCTCGACGGCTTCAAGCGTGTCAATGACCGCGCCGGCCATGCGGTCGGTGACCGCTTGTTGCGCGAGCTTGCCGGGCGCATGCAGCGGGGCGTCCGGCCAAACGACCTGGTCGCGCGCGTCGGCGGTGACGAGTTCGTGGTGCTGCTGCCCGATTGTCGCGACGTGCAGGCCGCGCGGGAAGTTGCCGACGGCCTGCGGGCGCACCTTGTGGCGCCGTACCGGCTGCCGGAAGGGCTGTTTCAACTGGATGCGAGTATCGGCGTGGCCACGTTTCCCGCCGACGGGGCCGATGCGGAAGCTTTGCTGATGCACGCCGATCGGACGATGTACGCCGCCAAGCACGGTGGTCGCACCCGTGTCGAAAGCGTCGCCGTCGAGGGATTGAGGACAGCCGCCGGGCGGCGTGATTGACGAAGGTTGCCGCCGAACCGATGGACGAGTCCGCGGCGCGCGGATCGGCCATGCCCCGCCCAACATGACGCAAGCGTCGCAGAACCGAACGGATTGTGCGGCCGGGCAGGTGTGCCGTCAGGCGTTGGAGCCAGCGTAGCTTGTAGTCGAATGCTGGACCGCGAGCAGGGTTGCCGTTGGGGAGTAGGAGGCACCCGGTGACGATCCCTCACTTCACCGCGCAGAGCTGGCACACTTCCTGCTGCGCGTCGCGCACCGGGTGCGCCATTGCGCGACCGCTGCGTAGTCGAGGAGTGCACGGCAGAAGAAGGATCGATGGCCATGACGAACGCGAAGGCGAAGCGGCGGATCGTTTGGGCGGCGCTGGGTGCGCTCGGCGCGGCGGTGATCGTCATCATCGCGCTCAATCTGTGGCCCCACGAGCAGCAGTTGCAGCATCGGCTGCAGCGCGTCAGCGCGGTGGACAGCGTGCAGTTCCGGCGCGAGATCGGAACGCTGCTGGGCGCCAGCGTCACCGAAGGCAACGCCGTGACCGATTACCAGAACGGCGTGGAGTACTTCCCGGCCATGTTGGCGGCGATCCGCGGCGCGCAACGCAGCGTCAACATGGAAACCTACATCTACTGGTCCGGCGACATCGCCGAGGAATTTGCCGACGCCTTGATCGAACGCGCCCGTGCCGGGGTGAAAGTGCACGTGCTGGCCGACTGGGCCGGATCCACGAAAATGAAGCGGTCACTGGTCGAACGCATGCGCGCCGGCGGCGTCCGCTTCGAGTACTTCCACCCGCTGCATTGGTACTCGCTCGATCGGATCAACAACCGCACGCACCGCAAACTGCTGATCGTCGACGGCAAGGTCGCCTTCAATGGCGGTGCCGGCATTGCGGACGCGTGGGATGGCAACGCCACCCGGCCGGATCAGTGGCGCGACATGGAGTTTCGGGTGGAGGGTCCCGTTGCGGCGCAGATGCAGGCGATTTTTGCGGACAACTGGCTGGCCACTACCGGCGAAGTCTTGCTGGGCGACGCCTACTACCCGGATCCGCCCCGGGCCGGCAACACGGCGGTGCAGGCCTTTGCCAGCTCCCCCGATGGCGGCAGCATCAACATGCAGTTGCTGTACCTGATGGCGATCAACGGCGCGCGGCACAGCATCGACCTGGAGGCCGCGTATTTCGTCCCCGACGACTTGACCCGGACCGCACTGCTCGATGCGTTGCATCGTGGCGTGAAGGTGCGCATAGTCGTGCCCGGTGCGCACGTGGACAGCCCGGTCGTGCGTGACGCTTCGCGGGAGACCTGGGGCGTATTCATGCAGGCGGGCGCGCGTTTCTTCGAATTCCAGCCGTCGCTGTTCCACAACAAGTTGATGGTGGTGGACAGCTACCTGACGATTGGCGGCTCGGCCAACTTCGACGAACGCTCCTTCAAGCTCAACGACGAATCCAACCTCAACATCCCCGGCCGTGCATTCGCCACGCACATGACGAAAGTGATCGACGCCGACATCAGCCGTTCGCGCGAAGTCACGCTTGCGCAATGGCGCAAGCGCCCATGGACGCGACGCGTGGCCGACTGGTTGTC
>DATCSF010000323.1:0-4211 GCA_036568625.1 Rhodanobacteraceae bacterium
CCTGGCCATCCGTGGGATTCGCACGATGCAGGGATTCGGCCACCTCGAGCGCCTCCCGCGCCCGACCCGTCGCCAACGATGCATTGCCAAGCGCGACGCGTCCGCCGTAATCACTGGGCACGACTTCCAGCAAACGTTGTGCGTACACCAGCGCGCGTGAACCGTCGAGCTCCAGCGCAATTGCGGCCGCGGCCCTCAACAAGGCGGGATCGCGCGCAGACGTGGCTAGACCGGCATCGATCTCCGCGAGGGCTTCGCGCGGCAGGCGCGCCGATAACAACAGGCGAGCCTTCGTGATGCGCAGCCCAAGCAACTGCGGCTGGGCACGCAACGCTCGGTCGATGGCGCGGCTGGCTTCACGCGCGTCGCCGCTGCGCATCCACACGATCTCCATCAGGTTGGCTTGCGCGGTCTGGTGCCCGGGTCGTGCGCGCACAACCTTGCGGAATGCCGTCTCCGCCTCGTCGAACCTCAACTGCTGGAGCAGCGAGCGGCCCAGCACGAAAGTGGCCTCGGGCGTCTCGCCGTGCAGGGCGATGGCGGTGCGTACTGCCGCTTCGGCTTCGCGTGATTGGTTACCATCGGCAAGCACGGCCGCAAGCGTCAGGACGGCATCCCGGCTCTTCGGTTCCTTCCCCACCCAGCGGCGGAAGGCCACCTCCGCCTCGTGCCTGCGGCCGAGTGCCATCAGCGAGTGGCCATACAACATCAACAGCGCACCGCTGGCATGCTCGGACTCGGCAACCGGCGCCAGCACGGCCAACGCCTGCTCTGTCTGCCCCAGCGTGAGCCAAGTTCGCGCCAGAGCCGCCAGCTGCGCCACCGCCGATATCACCGCGTGGTCATCGGGAGCGATGTCGAGCGCGCGACGCAGCATGGCCGCGGCGTCGGCGTGCCGGCCGGCCTGCAGCAATACGGAAACCTGCCGCAGGGTCTCCGGCGTCTGCGTGGAAGGATCAGGAATCATGCGTGAAGAGTGCAGGCGCAACAGGCTGCCGGCAAGCGGCCTGACCCGGCGCGGTGCGCTTTCATCCGGACTACGCCACCGCCGAACGCAGCAGGTTATTCAGCGGTCCCTAAAGATCCTGGTGATACTGCACGTACGGCACCCGCCCCTGGTCGGGTGCGACAGCGCCTGGGCCGAACAGGAGCGGCGACCGGCCGGACGTCCAAACGTTCTGGGCGCCGAAGTTGAGTTCGCCGCGCCACGGCAGGCGCACGCTGATGCCGAGATCGATACCGCTCCAGCGCTGGTTCCGGTCCAGGGCGGCGCCTGGCAGGTCGGGCTCCAGCACATGGCCGACGATGGCGCCGCGGACCGCGCCGTGGCGAATACCCAGGCTGAGGGTGGTCTGGTCCACCGAATCGTTGGCGTCCAACCCGGAGCCCGGCAGGAACTTCACATGACCCAGACTGGCACCCAAATCAAGGCTGGTGCCCGGGGCGACGTCGAGCTGGCCCTTCGCGCTGATGCTGGTAGAGGAGCTGTTGCGGAACCACAGCGGCGCCGCAACGTCCGCGCCGCCCTCCGCAGGCAGTACCCGCGGCAGCGCGGCGCGATGGTTCAGCGCCGGCGAGGTGGCGGACTCGCTTTGCGACTGTCCCACCGAAACATCGAACTTGACGCCGGAGCCGGCGAAGCCCGCCCCCACTTCACCGTGCTGCACGCCTTCGGCCAGGGGACTGACGCAAGCCGGATTCGCTGGTGTGCCCGGCAACGCGGCGGCGCAGGTGGGGGCGATCGGGACCCAGCGCATTTCACGAACATTGGCGTGTGCGGTGAGGCCCGGTTTGGTGCTGAGGTGGACGCCCGCACCGGCGGAACGGGTCTGGCCGTCCAGCGGCGCAATGGCCCCGGTGGCCACGGTCGTTCCGCTGTGGCCGGTGGCGGTCACCGAAAACGTGTTGCCATCGCGCTGCCAGACCGGTGCACTGGCGGCGTTCTTCTTGGCATGCGCCGCCTGCGGCACCGCCGGAATGACCGGCATCGACATCGTCTGGCCGAACGCCCCCAACGGCAGGGCCAAGCCCAAGCCGGCAAGTATCGCGTTGGCCAAATATCGACGCATTCTGGAACGCCCGGAGCAGTGATTTCCCGAGATCAAACCGGCAACGGCCCAGCCGTACCGTCTTTGTATGGCATTGTACGCCACGGAATTACATTTTGCTAACAATTGCTGGACTCGACAGTGCGGCATTCCACACTTCGCCATCGGCCCGGACGGTGCTGTCGGAAGATTGTCCCTTCTGCGCCGAACGCGCATTCTCCGCGCCGAAGCTGCGGCAGGTGCATCTGATCCGGCTGCGCCTGAAATCCGGTACCCGATGAGCAATTCTGATCCCGCACGTGCGTTTCGTCGCGCGACTGACGTTACACTCACACCCAATGCAGGGGGTTGGACCATACATGGCAGGCAACGTTCACCATCTGGCCGCTCCAACCAGCCAGCCGCCCACGACCGCCTTGTTGCAGGCCTGCGGAGAACTCTGGGCGGCGGAAAATCTGGACGGTGTCGTGGTGGCCGCCTGCACGTTGCTGACCGAACTGGTGGCGGAAGCGACGGTTCAGCGCTGCCCCCGCGCTGACCCCGCGCCGGATGCGCCGACATCATCCGACCATCGACTGCAGCTTGTGCTTTCCGACCGCGAGACCCTGGTGGTGACCTCGAACGGAAATCACGAAACAGGCATGCTGCTGAAGGCCGCCGCCGACATGATCAGGGCGCGCATCGCGGCGCTCGGCCGGCAGAATGCGATGGCGGAGTCGGTGGAACAACTCGGCCGCGCGGAAAAGTTGCAGCGTGCGCTGTACGCCATCGCCGACCAGGCCAGCGCAGCGGGCGCCGACATCGCCGCGATGTTCGGCGCGCTGCATCAGATCGTCGGCACGCTGATGTACGCGCAGAATTTTTTCGTCGCGCTGTACGACCGCTCCCGCGACAGCGTGCGGTTCCCGTATTACGCCGACATCGCCGATCCGAGCATTCCGGATCCGCACAGCGACATGTCGATGGCCGAAATAAACCACGGGCCAACGTGGTACGTGATTCGCGACGGCAAGCCGCTGATGGGTTCGCTGGAAATGCTGGCACGCCAGGTCAGCGGCCCATTCCACAGCTCGGGCACCGATTGCGTCGACTGGCTGGGCGCGCCGCTGCTGCGCGGCGGCGAGGTGGTCGGCTGCGTGGTGGTGCAAAGTTACGACGATGCGCACCATTACGACGAGCAGGACCAGGCCCTGCTGATCTACGTGGCGCAACACATCCAGACCGCGCTGGAACGGCGCCTGGCGCACGCCGAGCTGGAACACCGCGTCGGCGAACGCACCGAGGCGCTGCGCGAAGCCAACCGCGTGCTGCAGCAGCAGGTGCTGGAACGCCAGCGCGGCGAGCGGCTGCAGGCGGCGTTGTTCCGGATCGCGGAACTGGCCAGCACCACCGACAGCATCGACAACTTTTACGCCGCGGTGCACCGTGTGGTGGGCGGATTGCTCTACGCGCGCAATTTCTACATCTCGTTGTTATCCGAAGACGGCGCCGAATTGACGTTCCCGTATTCGGTGGACGAACGCGACCACAAACGTCAGCCGCGCAAGCTCGCGAACGGCCTGACCGAATACGTGCTGCGACATAGCACGGCGCTGCTCGCGAATGTCCCCGAGATGGAACGACTGCGCGTCAGCGGCGAAGTGGCGCAGCATGGCACCGAGTCCGTGTGCTGGCTGGGCGTGCCGCTGGTGTGCGCCGAACACACGGTCGGCGCGCTGGTGGTGCAGAGTTACACGCCCGAGCATCACTACACCCTGCGCGACCAGGAACTGCTCACCTTCGTCTCGTACCACATCGCCAATGCGCTGGAGCGCGTGCGCGCGACCGAATCGTTGCGCCGCGCCTATTCCAATCTCGAACATCGCGTGGGCGAGCGCACCCGCGCGCTGGCGCTGGCCAACCGCGATCTGCGCGCGCAGATCGCCGAACGCGAACGCATCGAGGCGCGCCTGAAATATGAAACCCTGCACGATTCGCTCACCGGATTGCCCAATCGCAGCCTGTTGATGCAGCGGCTGGAACACGCACTGGAGCGATTCCACGCCGACGCGACCAAGGGTTTCGCGGTGCTGTTCATGGACCTCGACCGCTTCAAGGTCATCAACGATTCGGTCGGGCACCTCATCGGCGACGACTTGTTGTTCCAGGCCGGCGGCCGCATCC
>DATCSF010000324.1:0-3096 GCA_036568625.1 Rhodanobacteraceae bacterium
GACGAGGACGGGACGGTCGCGCCGTTGCCGACCACGTCGGTGCCCTTGGGCGGCACAAACACGAAAGTGCTCGCAGGCAGCGTCGGATTGCGCTCCCATCCGGAGAATGTGATTTCCGTGCGGTTGCCCAGCGTGTCCTTGAACACCATGCGGTGCAGGCCGGATGCATCGAAGCCTATTTCGGCGTATTCGAATTGCGGGTTCTTGCTGCGCGACACCAGACGCAACCACTCAAGTCCGTCGCGCGCACCCAGATCGGTCGCCTTGAATTCGCTGTCGAGTTGCGAGAGATCGGTCAGCACCGTGAGTGGGCTGTGCGCTTCCTCGCTGCCCTGGTCGCGCACCGTCACCTGCTCGAGGTCGGGCTCGTAGATCCAGACCTTCTTGCCATCGGCAACGATCAGTTGCTGGTACGGGCCGGTCACCTGCCAGCGGAACAGACGCGGCGCATGCAAGGCCAACGAGCCGTGGCTGGACCCGGTGATGTTGCCGTGCGCGTCGTACACCGTCTGGCTGAAATTGCCGCGCACGGAATGAAGATCGTGAGCGAAGGCATCGAGCCGCGCGCGCGCGCCGGTGGCCCCGGCGTGCACACCGCCGGACAGGATCAACATCATCACCAACACAATCAGTTTGCGCATGTCCGGATTCCGATGAAGTGCATAGAGGATGCCAGCGGCGGATGAACCCAAATCGACTCCGAGCGGGCTGCGAATCGCATACTAAACGGGTGGCGGCGCGATCACTTCCCTCTGCCCGTTGTGTTGCGGCGCGCTGACCACGCCTTCCTGTTCCATCTGCTCGATCAGGCGTGCAGCGCGGTTGTAGCCGATGCGCAGGTGCCGCTGCACACCCGAAATAGACGCGCGCCGGCTGGACGTCACGATCTGCACGGCCTTGTCGTACAGCGCATTGTCGTCGTTCCCATCGTCGTCTTCGGGCAACCCGGATTCATTGATGACCTTGCCATCGCCAAGCGTCTGCACTTCTTCCAGCACGCCGTCGATGTAGTTCGGTTCGCCCTGGGTGCGCAGCCATTCCACCACCTTGTGCACGTCGTCGTCGCCGACGAATGCACCGTGCACGCGCTCCGGCGTCGCGGTGCCGGGCGGCAGGTACAACATGTCGCCATTGCCGAGCAGCGTTTCCGCGCCGGACTGGTCGAGGATGGTGCGCGAATCGATCTTGGATGAAACCTGGAAGGCGATGCGGGTCGGAATATTGGCCTTGATGAGGCCGGTGATCACGTCCACCGACGGCCGTTGCGTCGCCAGGACCAGGTGCACGCCGGCGGCGCGCGCCTTTTGCGCAAGCCGCGCGATCAATTCCTCGACCTTCTTGCCGACGATCATCATCATGTCGGCGAATTCGTCGATGATCACGACGATGAACGGCAGCGGCTGCAGCGGTTGCGCCTTGTCTTCCGGCGCATCGGGGTTGGCCTTGAACAACGGGTCGGGCAGCGGCTGCCCCGCAGTCTCCGCGTCGCGCACCTTCTTGTTGAAACCGGCGAGATTGCGCACGCCCACCGCTGCCATCAGCTTGTAGCGGCGTTCCATTTCCGCGACGCACCAGCGCAACGCGTTGGCGGCCTCCTTCATGTCGGTCACGACCGGCGCCAGCAAGTGCGGAATCTTGTCGTACACCGACAGCTCCAACATCTTGGGATCGATCATGATCATGCGGACGTCGGTGGGCTTGGCCTTGAACAGCAGCGACAGCACCATCGCATTCAGCGCCACCGACTTGCCCGAACCGGTGGTGCCCGCGACCAGCAGGTGCGGCATCTTCTGAAGGTCGACGACCACCGGCCGGCCACCGATGTCCTTGCCCAGCGCCAGCGACAGCGGCGAGCGCGCATCGCCGTATTCGCGCGAGCCGAAAATTTCCGACAGGTACACCATCTCGCGGTGCGCGTTCGGGATCTCCAAGCCGATGACGTTCTTGCCGGGGATCACGTCCACCACGCGCACGCTGACCAGCGACAGCCCGCGCGCAATGTCCTTGTCCAGCGAAGAAATCTGGCTGCCGCGCACGCCGGGCGCGGGCTCCAGTTCGAAGCGCGTGATCACGGGGCCAGGATGCGCGCTGACCACGTGCGCGTCGATCCGGAAATCCTTCAATTTCATTTCGACCTGGCGCGACAGCACCTCCAGGGTTTCCTCGGAGTAGCCCTTGCCCGCCTGCGGTTGGGGTTCCTGCAGCAGCGACAGCGGTGGCACCTCGCCTTCGCTCGCCGCGCCTGTGAACAACGGAATTTGGGTTTCCCGCTTGGCGCGTTCGCTTTTCACGATCGGCGCGGGCGCGGGTTCGATGCGTACCGGTTCGCGCCTGGCACGACGTTCGGTCTCTTCCTTGCGCGCGGTCTCGCGCTCCACGCGCGCGGCGCGCGCAGCAAGGGTTTCCGGCGCGCGTTTCAGCTTGCCGCGAACCCAAGTCGCGCCCGCGATCACCTGCTGCCCGGTCCAGTCCATGACCCGGAACCACGACAGGCCTGTAATCCAGGTGACCGCTATCAGCGCCAACGCGAACAACAACAGCAACGCACCGAGCTCGCCAAAGCCGCGATGCAGGATGCCGCCCGCGCCACAACCCAGCAGACCACCCGCGCCGACGACGTCGCTGCATTCCGGGTCCGACGCGTGCAGCCAAGCCAGTCCACAGCAGCCGACGAAAAACGCCACGAACCCGATCAGCCGCAAACTCGGTTCCCATTTGCTTTCGCCTTCGTCGCGCCGGTACCAGCCGCGCAACACCCCAAGCGCCAGCACGATCAGCAACAGCGGAAACGCGTAGGCGACCACCCCGAACAGGTGGAACAGCAAATCGGCGATGTACGCCCCGACCGAACCGCCAAAGTTGCTCACCGGCTGGCCCGGCACCCCCGAGTGCCACCAGCCAGGATCCGTCGCGCTGTAACCGACCAGGCACGCGAACAGATACACCGCGAGCGGGAACAGCAGCAACGCCGCGGCCTCGCGCAACAGGCGACGCGTACGCTCGCTCATTCCGGCGGATTTGGTTTCAGCCCGAACTCTGGCACGCGCCACGCGCAACGACCTCGATATTCCCGATAACGTCCAGCGCGCTGACTAT
>DATCSF010000325.1:0-4025 GCA_036568625.1 Rhodanobacteraceae bacterium
GTGAAGACCATCTGCGCGATGCTGGATGCCAAACGTCCGTTGCCGGACGGGCGCAAGCGCGAGGCGCTGATCGAGTTCGTGAGGGATCGTCCCGGCCACGACCGCCGCTACGCGATCGATTCATCGAAACTGCAACGCGAACTCGGCTGGAAGCCGTCCGTCGATTTCGAAACCGGCATCGCCCGCACCGTGGATTGGTATCTCGCCAACCAGCCGTGGGTGCAGCGGGTGCTGGACGGCAGTTACCGGATGGAAAGGCTGGGGCAGGCGTGATGCTGGATGGCGGTGTCGCGGGTATTCCGAAACTGATTCCGGTTCGGCCCTGCGGGTCGCCCCGGAATGACTAGAGTGGAAACGGGCACGTGTCGCTCGTCGCGTAGGCTGTATATCGAAACCGGTTCCGGGTTCGACCCTGCGGTCGCCCCGGAATGACAAAATCGTTGGTCATTCCGGGGCCGACGCGGCTCCATCGCGGCGGAACCCGGAATCGGTTTATCTTCACCGTTCGCCTCGGCACCGATGGATATGACCCGAGCGATCACCGCCAGACTGGTTTCGGGGTAGTCCCGTGCGCGAGCCGGCCGTTTACATGCTGGCCACCAAGCCATATGGCACGCTTTACATTGGCGTGACGTCGGGTCTGGTCAAGCGCATCTGGGAACATCGGAACAATGCAACGGATGGCTTCACCAAACGGTATGGGGTGAATCGGCTGGTGCACTTCGAACGGTTTCGATCGATGGTCGAAGCGATCGAGCGCGAGAAGGAACTGAAGAAGTGGCGGCGAGCGTGGAAAATCGCGCTGGTCGAGGAGGCGAATCCGGGCTGGCGAGACCTGTGGCCAGAGTTCAGCCAGTGAGGAGAGGATTGGCAAGTCTGGCCGAAGACCGATTCTGGGTTCGACTTGCGGGCCGCCCCGGAATGACAAAAGCGGAAATGGGCATGCGTCGCTCGCAACGTAGGCTGGTACATCGAAACCGATTCCGGGTTCGACCCCGGCGGGTCGCCCCAGGATGACAGAATCTGCCAGTCATTCCGGGGCCGCGCGCAGTGCGGACCCCGGAATCGGTCTCTTCACAAGGAACAATAAAGTGACAACAAAGAAAGGCATCATCCTTGCCGGAGGTTCGGGCACGCGCCTGTACCCGGTCACGCAGGCCGTCAGCAAGCAGTTGTTGCCGGTATACGACAAGCCGATGATCTACTACCCGCTCAGCGTGCTGATGCTGGCCGGCATCCGCGAAGTACTGATCATCAACACGCCGCACGAACAGGCGCTCTTCCAGAACCTGCTTGGCGACGGTTCACAGTGGGGCATCAGCATTCGATATGCGGTGCAGCCCTCGCCGGACGGCCTCGCGCAAGCCTTTCTGATCGGCCGCGATTTCGTCGCCGGCGACCCCTGCGCGCTGGTGCTGGGCGACAACATCTTCTTCGGCCACGGCTTTACCGAATTGTTGAAGCGCGCTTCGACGCGCGATCATGGCGCCACGGTGTTCGGTTATCTGGTGCGCGACCCGGAGCGTTATGGCGTGGCAGAGTTCGACAAGTCCGGGCACGTGATCGGGCTGGAAGAAAAGCCGGCCAAGCCGAAATCCAGTTATGCAGTGACCGGCCTGTACTTCTACGACGGCCGGGTGTGCGATTTCGCGGCGCAGCTGAAACCTTCCGCGCGCGGCGAGCTTGAAATCACCGATTTGAACCGCTGCTACCTCGAGGACGGTTCGCTGATGCTGGAACAACTCGGCCGTGGTTACGCCTGGCTCGACACCGGCACCCATGAATCGATGATGGACGCAGGCAACTACATCGCCACGGTGGAAAACCGCCAGGGCCTGAAGGTGTGCTGCCCCGAGGAGATCGCGTACCAGCACGGCTGGATCGATGCCGCGCGCGTGCGCGAGCTCGCCGCGCCGCTGCTCAAGACCGGCTACGGGCAATACTTGCTCAGGCTGCTGGGCGGGTGATGGTTTGCAAGGAATTCCACTTTGCCCCTTCCTGCGCTGAAGAAGCATGCGCATGGTCATCCCGGGGCGGCCGCAGGCCGGAACCCGGAATCGGTCTGGAGACTGTCCCAGAACCGATTCCGGGTTCGACCCTTCGGGTCGCCCCGGAATGACAACAAAAGGCAGCCGGAATGGACGACAAAAACAAACCGGAATGACGACAAACAGATGGTGACTGCGTGACTCAACACCCCCAACTCAAACGCATCGACACGCGCCTGCCCGGTGTGTGCGTCATCGAGCCCGTGGTGCACGGCGACACGCGCGGTTACTTCTTCGAAAGTTTCCATGCGAAGAAATACGCGGAACTCGGCATCGACGCGCGCTTCGTGCAGTCCAACGTGTCGCGCTCGGCATGCGGCGTGTTGCGCGGCTTGCACTACCAGTGGCCGCATCCGCAGGGGAAACTCGTATCGGTGCTGGAAGGCGAGGTGTACGACGTCGCGGTGGACGTGCGGCGCGGCTCGCCCACGTTCGGGCAGTGGGAGGCGGCGATGCTGACCGCCGGCAACCATCGCCAGTTGTGGATTCCGGAAGGCTTCGCGCACGGTTTCTGCGTGGTCAGCGAGGCCGCCACCTTCATGTACCAATGCACCGCGTTGTACGAACCGGCCGCCGAAGCCGGCGTGCGCTGGAACGATGCGGCCGTGGGCATCGACTGGCCGGTGGCCCGGCCCCTTTTGTCCGCGAAGGACGAGAAGGCGCCGTTCCTCGCCGATGTCACGGCGGACAAGTTGCCGGTGTTTGCAGGCTGACGTGGTACGCATCCTCGTCACCGGCGCGAACGGGCAGGTGGGGCATGAACTGCTGCGTGCGCTATCCGGTGAAATCATCCCCGCAACGCGCAGCGGTCAACTCGACAATGGCGCATCTTGCGCAACCATCGATCTCGCCGACTTCGCTGAATTGCAGCGTGCGCTGGACCGCATTGCCCCGGATCTCGTCGTCAACGCCGCCGCCTACACCGCGGTGGACCGCGCCGAGGATGAACCCGCTATCGCGCAACGCCTCAATGGCGACGCACCCGGCGCGCTGGGCCAATGGGCAAGGCAACACCACGCCCGGGTGATTCATTACTCGACCGACTATGTGTTCGATGGCACCGCGACGCGTGCCTACCGCGAAGACGACGCCACGCATCCGGTCAGCGTCTACGGCCGCTCCAAGCTCGCCGGCGAAATCGCGCTGCGCGAAAGCGGTGCGCGGCACCTGGTTTTCCGCACCGCATGGGTGTACGCGGCGCGCGGCCACAATTTCCTGCGCACCATGCTGCGACTGGGCGCCGAGCGCGACGAACTGCGCGTGGTGGATGACCAGATCGGCGCGCCGACGCCGGCGCGGTTGATCGCGGACGTCACTGCGCGAACCATCGCGCAGTGGTGCGAGGATGACACGCCGATGCGCGATGGCGTGTATCACCTGGTCGCCTCGGGCCGGACCAGTTGGTGCGGTTTCGCCCGCGCGATTTTCGAACGTGCGCAGCGTGCCGGCCTGATCGAGCGTGCCCCAAAGGTACACGCCATCCGAACGGACGAATATTCCACCAAGGCCGTGCGCCCGGCGTTTTCCGTACTCGATACCACCAAGTTGTGCGATGCATTCGGCATTGCGTTGCCCGATTGGCAGACTGCGCTCGATGAGGTGATCGGGGAGCTGCAAACGCAGGCCAGAGATGGCCCGACATAAAGCCCCGCCTGAGGGGAGGGGAAGACGACGCGCGCCTGCATCAACCTTCGCCTTCGAGGCGACGCCATGCAGGGTGTCAACCGCCTTGGGTGTCCAGCAGGCGCGGTTCGCCACGCTGCTCCCGCACCACATTCCCCGCTTTCTCTTCGGCACGGCGGGGAACAACACCGCTCATCGGCCCAAACATGCCGTCCGTCGCCGCGCGCTTGGCAGGCGGGCAAGCAAAGGTAATGATGCGTCCCGCATCGTCGGCTTCGACAGGGGCAAACCGTGGTGCCGGGGAATAACCAGACCATGCCTAGCGATTTCGTGACGCGCCTGCGCGCGCGCCGC